>NZ_AP026945.1:0-320227 GCF_026000695.1 Limnospira platensis NIES-39 | reverse complement strand
AACCAACTGAGAAATCAGGGCGTTGAGAGTAACGGCGATAGCCACCCCCAGTTTTGGGAATCATAACCCCAGGATTGAAGCGGGGAACGGAAGGCGTGAGGGAAACCTATTCCCAATAATCCGACCACTGCCAACCATCCATGATTAGGGAAACCGAATGTCCGGCTTGAACCATCGTAATAACACAGTAGCGAAATAGGTTGATACGCTGCGCTCAAAAGAGTAAGGGGAAAAGTAGGATTTTGTATGAGATACCTACACAGACCTTTAAAAGTACCCCGGTTCTGAGGACAAATCTAAAGATGGAATGCCCGTATAAACGGAACGTTTAAACCCCTTTTAGGCTCTCAAGTGGCAGGATGTACCTGCACAGTAGTGAAAGTGTAAGCGCATACCTTTAAGGGGAAAGGATGTGACTGAAAGCCAATGCCTAACTGTAATGGTTAGGATATGCCCACTAGTCACGGTGTGGATATAGAGATGGCGACAATTAGGAGTGTTTACGACGATAGCGAGTTTAAAGACTACGATGTTGTATTTAGCTCTAAAAGTTGAAGTCACAAAGCCGGAAGTCGTTACCCTGTTCCCGATGTCAAAAGGGGTATCCACATCAGGAGCCGTGTGATGTGAAAGTATCAAGCACGGTTTTGTATTGGAGTTGGGGAAGGCGACTTCCCTTTCGACCATAACCGAAAGTAACGCTTGGGGAGAGTCCCACCTCTGGGCTAGACGACGCAAGGAATCTAGTTTAAGTGGTCTCGGTGAGCCAAGAATCCCCGTCTCTTCAGAGCGGGGAGTGTCAAGCTGATTTTCCACCTTCCACCCCGGCTATAACAATTTCTCCGACATTTTCATCCCTCATGGGATAACTGGTAGCCAAGGAATTTTTAGAGTGCGTCCCTATTTTAGTTCAAATCCGGTCTCCGTGCCACCTCCGGCGTGAAATCGTGCCAGTTTCTCGTATCGTTGGGCGTGGTCAATAAGTTCTGTGACTTCGGCTTCGGAAATTTCCCGGATACGTTTAGCGGGAACTCCCACCATTAGCGATCGCGGTGGTACGTCTTTGGTCACTACAGAACCCGCGCCGATAATACTACCGAAACCGACTCGCACTCCATCTAGTATAATTGCCCCAATGCCGATTAAACTTCCCGGTTCAATATGGGCGGCATGGATTACCGCCCGATGACCTACGGTAACATCATGTTCTAAATGGGTAATATATCCGGGGTCGCCGTGGAGAATAGCCCCATCTTGAATATTAGTGCGATCGCCTATAATAATCCGTTCAACATCCCCCCGCACTACCGCAGTATACCAAATACTCGCTCCTGAACCCACTTGTACATCACCAACCACCACCGCACCTGGGGCGACAAATGCAGCCTTAGACAAATCAGGTGGGGGAAAATGACCGACTGCTGGACAAATGGGAGCTTGATCAGGTAGGTTCATAGCTTAAAGGGATGGCTGATTGATACATATACAAAACCCATCGTTATAATAGACCACTACTGGCTCGGAAAACGCTTTCATGATAAATTCTGTCTTGCAGTACCCTATTTTTGGGGCGGAGATTCGCTGTCCTCACTGTCGCCAAAAAATCCCCGCTTTGACCCTGACCGATACTTACCTCTGTCCTCGACATGGGGCTTTTGAAGCTGATCCTCAAACTGGCGAATTGGTACATCTTCAATCCGGGCGACAATGGCGTTTATGGGAGGATGAATGGTATCGACAGCATACCCATCCTGACGGTATCCGCTTTGAAATACACGAAGCCCTCGATCGCTTATATACTCAGGGATATCGAGCCACACGAGTCATTATCGCCCAGCGTTACCAGGAGTTAATTAGTTCTTATCTTGAACGTAACACCCCCTGGCGTGACCAATCGGAGGTGGCGGAAACTCGTCTATATGGTCTTCCTGTAGAGTTTAGCCCCTCGCCACAGGTTGAACCCTGTTGGGATGTGATTAACTTTAGTCTGGAAAAGGAAAAAGAAAAGGACTCTCCTGCATCTTATCCTTATTATTTACGGTGATTGAAATAGATGGGGATAACTTCATGCACCATGCTTCTATTCGCACCGCTGATATTCATCGCGCCATCGCATTTTATCAGCAGTTGGGGTTCGATGTCAGCGATCGCTTTACTACTGGCTACACCCTCGCCTGTTGGATGCAAGGGGATTTGGGCCGCCTTGAACTTATCCAAATTCCTGAACCGTCACCACCCCCTGACCCCTTTGGAGATGAACATTATGTCGGTTACTATCATCTCTCCTTTGACTTGACTGATATTACTCCTGATTTACCTACTTGGATTCATGATTTAAGCGATCGCATCCCCTCTTTAAAGGTTCTCCTTCCCCCTACCCAACAGCTAATCAGTAACCGCGTTTATGAGGTCGCTTTTATTGCTGATGCTGACGGCTTACCACTGGAATTTATCCGCTTGTTAAAGGCTTAATTAATTCCACAATTGCCGCCATTCCATTGCTCTAAATTTTTTTTAAAAAAATTGCCCGCCGCCCTAAAGGGGTTGACAAGATGGGGGAATGGGAGGTAATATTATAGCATTACGCTTTATAATTGAAATATATCCAAAAATAATTTTTAAGTCATGCCTCCCATTATTTAAAATGGTAGCACAGCCACCCGCCCAAGTCAATAGTTATCTCTCATTACTAGGGCGATCGCCACAATTTGTAACAAAACTTAACATAATCGGCTATCAAAATATTAGCTGTTAAGGGGAGACGGTAACGAGGGAGTGTTAATGCGCTATCTTGTTAAAAAACGACAGGAGAATAAACAAATGGCAGATAATTCAACCGAAACCAGTAATAATGCTGTAGAGGCGGTAAGTAGCATCAAGGATAAATTCGTAAATATCATCAATAGTTGGCAACTGAAAGTAGGAATAGTTCTGTCCGTAGTAGCGGCGATCGGTTTGCTGTCATTTTTTTGGTCTCATATAGTAGCGGAGTTAGGGATGAAGGCTTGGTCAAAGAGTTCTGGAGCGACTCCGATTAGGTGTATGATCAGAGATACCAATGGCGATGAGTATGTCAGTTGTAGCGCCATCCTCAATGACCAAATAGTACCCTTAGAATGCGGTTCAAGCATCTTTAACGTGGGGTGTCGGATCAACTATGGGGCGGCGGCGGCTCCAGCAGTTCGCCAACGGAAACCTTAATGGGTGTAAACCCACCGGGATATATGGTAATTGGTAGGGGCGGGTTCACGGGGCTATATGGTAATTGGTAGGGGCGGGTTCACGGGGCTATATGGTAGTAACAGATAAATGCACATAAACCCGCCCTATCTATCCCCGTCATAATAAACCCGCCCTATCTATCCCCGTCATAATAAACCCACCCAGGTTAAGATAGTTAGAGAGCAGGGGAGAAGATTATTGAAACACCGACTAATCTTTAATTCCCTGCTTTTAATTTTAAGGATAAATTAATGATTTTTGATTGTATTATTGTAGGTTCAGGTCCAGCGGGAGCGACAGCAGCCTATCATTTGGCGAAAAAAGGTCATTCGATTTTAGTTATTGATAAAGCGATTTTGCCACGATATAAACCCTGTGGGGGTGGAGTTTCTCCGGTAGTTCAGGATTGGTTTGATTTCGATTTTTCGCCGGCAATTTCTCTGCAAACTCATGTGGTTTATTATACATGGAATAAATCGGAACCCATAGAGGTGGAATTAAAAATCAATCCGATTTGGATGGTCAGGCGAGAGGTTTTTGATTATTTTATTGTGAAACAGGCTATCAGTAAAGGGGCTACAGTTAAAGATAATACGGAGGTTATGGGGATAGAATTTAAGAGCGATCGCTGGTTAGTTAAAACCCCGGAAGATACCTACACGGGTCGTTATTTAATTGGGGCGGATGGTGCTAAAGGTCCTATGGCAAAATGGTTAGGATTTACCAAACAAAAGAAACTGGTAGCGGGGGCGTTAGAATTAGAAATACCGACATCTGAACCTGTGGATATGAAAACCTATTTTGAGTTTGGTTTAGTCAATAGTGGTTATGGCTGGAATTTCCCTAAAGCTGACGGCTATTCCCTAGGAGCCGGAGCCTTTTCTAAACAACGCAAAGCACAAAATTTTAAACGAATATTAGAAGATTATGCGACATTTTTTAACCTGAATTTAGATAATGCTACCGAATGCGGACATCCGATTTCTCTGTGGGATGGTAAACAAAAACTACATACCCAAAATGCAGTTTTAGCAGGAGAAGCGGCTTGTGTGGTTGATCCATTTACGGCTGAGGGTATTCGTCCATCTATTTTTAGTGGTTTAAAAGCTGCTGAAGCAATTAATCAAGCCCTAGGGGGGAATATTAATGCTTTAGATAAGTACACAGAGACGATAAATGAGGAATGGGGTAATCAGATGATGTGGGCTCAGAAATTAGCTCAAATATTTTACCGTTTTCCTCAATTTGGCTATAAAGTAGCTGTCAAAAAACCTTCAGCCACCGCGACTATGAGCCGCATATTTGCGGGAGAGTTGAGTTATTCAGATGTAGCAAATAAAGGGATTAAATTATTGCAAAAATCCCTCTTTAATTTTAACTAAAAATAACTAATATTCAGCCTCGAATTAAAACTCTCGGATAGGTCAAGGGGACATATTTTAATGACATTTGGTAGTGGTAGGGTCAGAACCGGTCAAATAGTGATAATAGACCGGAACATTAAAAACTGACGTACCCGTGTAAATGACTGTTTAAAAATCAATGGTTTGGGGAGCGCGGGGGAAAGGAATTACATCACGAATATTAGCCATCCCTGTCATAAACTGAACTACCCGTTCAAACCCTAAACCAAAACCCGCATGGGGAACAGTTCCATAGCGCCTCAAATCTAAATACCACCATAATTCATCGGGGTTAATTTGTAAGGCTTCCATACGTTTTTGGAGGATATCTAAGCGTTCTTCCCGTTGAGAACCGCCGATAATTTCGCCAACTTTTGGGGCGAGAACATCCATGGCGCGGACAGTTTTTCCGTCTTCATTTTGACGCATATAAAAGGCTTTGATTTCCTGGGGGTAGTCGGTAACAATTACGGGTTTTTTAAAGAGTTCTTCAGCTAGGTAGCGTTCATGTTCGGATTGTAGGTCTAAGCCCCAACTGACGGGATATTCAAAGGTGCGATCGCTTTTTTCCAATAGTGCGATCGCCTCGGTATAGGTAATGCGTTCAAATTCATTATTGATAATATTATCAGCCGTAGCCAAGACGGAATTATCAATTCTTTGGTTGAAAAATTCCAGGTCTTCTGGACATTGTTCTAAAACGGACTTAAAGATATGTTTAAGGAAAGCCTCAGCCAAGTCCATATTACCATCAAGGTCACAAAAAGCCATTTCTGGTTCAATCATCCAGAACTCGGCTAAGTGGCGAGAAGTATTAGAATTTTCCGCCCGAAAAGTGGGGCCAAAAGTGTAAACATTGCCAAAAGCCAGAGCCATAATTTCAGCTTCTAGTTGACCGCTAACGGTAAGAAATGCGCGTTTTCCAAAGAAGTCTTGGGAGAAATCTATAGCTTTGGTATCGGTGAGGGGTAGATTATTGAGATCTAAACTGGTGACGGAAAATAATTCTCCCGCCCCTTCGCAGTCACTGGCGGTGATAATAGGGGTATGTATCCACAGAAAGCCTCTTTCTTGGAAAAATTGGTGAACCGCCGCCGCACAGGCGTTGCGAACCCGAAAGACTGCGCCATAGGTGTTAGTACGCGATCGCAAATGGGCGATCGTGCGTAGAAACTCAAAAGAGTGTCGCTTCTTCTGCAAAACATAGGTCTGAGGGTCAGCCTCACCATAGACCTGTACAGTATCAGCCTTGAGTTCAATACGTTGACCTTTCGCAGGAGAGGAGACAATTTCCCCAACCACTTCCACGGATGCGCCGGTGTTCAGTTGTCGTAAAATTGCTGCATAATCTGTTAAATCGGGGTTGAGGACTACCTGAAGGTTAGCCATACAAGACCCATCATTAACCTCAACAAAGGTAAACTCCTTCAGTTCCCGTTTAGTCCTCACCCAACCCTGAACCGTTACCGCTTCACCGGGTTTACCTGTCCGCAAAATTTCTGCTATACGTCCTGTGGCCATTTTGTCTGTCCCTTAACCCATCTAATTTTATATATACCAGCGATCGGGAATCGGGAACCACAGGTCTGGTGACAGTTAACCATCATCACTGGGCGGTCCACTGTTCCTAAAGTTTTCTAAACCAATAGTATGTTTAAGTGCTATTTTCGGCGTAAAATTAGCTTGAGCAATATCAATGAGCGAGGAGACATTCCATGCCAGAGGCGGTGGGTGTAATTCAAACCTTGGGTTTTCCAGGTGTACTGGCGGCGGCTGATGCAATGGTTAAAGCTGGACGGGTGACTTTGGTTTATTTTGATTTAGCAGAACGGGGAGAGTTTATGGTCGCCATTCGGGGCGGAGTTTCGGAAGTTAAGCCCGCAATGGAGGCTGGTATTGCAGCGGCTCAAAATACCTTTGGGTGTACGATTATTACTCACTACACCATTCCTAACCCTCCGCCTAATATTGTTGATGTTCTTCCTATTCACCATACCCCCAAGAGCGAACCCTTCCGAGTCTAACTGGTCGCTCAGGTTGGGAGTATGTACATATAGCATATTCTGGTAAATTTGTCAACAATTGTCGCTGGACTCAAGTTTTGAGGTGCAGCGACGGGTTATTATTCACTCAGGAGAGTTTCGATGTCACAACAAGCAGTGGGCGCACTGGAAACGAAGGGGTTTCCAGGAATTTTGGCGGCAGCAGATGCAATGGTTAAAGCAGGTCGTGTCACCCTAGTGGGCTATATTCGGGCGGGTAGCGCTCGGTTTACGGTGATGATACGAGGAGATGTTTCCGAGGTGAAAACCGCTATGGATGCTGGTATTGCAGCGGTAGAGAAGGTATATGGGGGGGCTTTGGAAACTTGGGTAATTATTCCCCGTCCTCATGAAAATGTCGTGGCTGTGCTTCCTATTGATTTTAGCGACGCGGTGGAAGAATATCGAGCTGCGGCTGAGGGTTTGACTCTTCCTAGGGGTAACGCACGATAATGGACAGGCTCCTTGCTCCGGGGGAATCACGGAGTAGGGGGCAATGGTAAAATATAAGTTGTGCTACAATGAACCCTTTATTCGTTGTTGAGAGAGTGGGTTTCTGATGAGCATACTCAACAAAATCTTTAAAGGACAGGATGAAACACGGATTTCTCTGTCTACCCCGGAGGCGTTTGCGGCGATCGCTGTTAGTGCTATCTGTGCTGACGGCTATCTGTGCGCCCAGGAAAGGGAACGGATTATAGTTGTATTGTCGGAACTTCCCCTGTTTAACGGATATTCAGAGCAAAAACTCACTAATTTAGTCGAGAAGTTATTTGAGTTACTATCCCTCAAGGGGACTTACTCTCTATTGGCGATCGCTCGTGAGTTTTTACCTGTACAACTTCAGGAAACTGTGTTTACAGTAGTTAGCGATTTGTTATTGGTTGATGGGGTCTTGTCTATTAAAGAACGAGAGTTTTTGACCCATTTGTGGCAAATGTTGGATATACCTGCTGAACAAGCGTCTGAGATTTTTGAGCAGAAATTAGAACAATACGATCTCAGAACACCTAATGGTTAATGAGAAGATTAAGCCGATATCTGATAATTGTTGTGATCTCATTTGTCATAGTGACAATGGGGTTGACTCAGGCGATCGCACAAATCCCCAACCGAGGGGCGATCGCTCCATTTCAGATATCCCAGCAACAGACACAACCCCCTGATTTTGATAGTATCATCCAGGGCACAGAACAATTTATCGGGTTGTTTACTCTCTATCACAAACCCGAAACTAGACAGGTTTATCTGGAAATTCAACCCCAACAGCTTGGGCAAAATTTTCTGTGTTTTATTAGCCTGGAGTCTGGGTTAGAAAATAGTAACTTTTGGAGTGGTCAAGATTTAGGAAATTTCCTATTTAAACTGCGTTCTGTTCCCAACCGGATAGAATTATTAATTCCTAATATCAACTTTCGGATTAATCCTCAAGAACCGCAAGCCGCCGCCATAGAACGTGCCTTTAGGGATTCAGTTTTATACTCCCTACCCGTCATGGCTACCCACCCTGAAAGACAGAGTATTTTAATTGATTTTAGCCCAGTGTTAGTAGGAAATAACGAATTTTCTGGAGTCGTTTCTCGACTGGTATTAAGTTTACAAAATAACTACAATTTTGATGCTGATAAATCCTCTATTTCTAGTCTCAAGGCTTTTCCGAATAATATTGAAGTTGCATCAGTATTAGGGTTTACAGCAGTGGGGAGAAACCTGGTACCTGATAGCCCGGCTATTTCTGATAGGCGTGCATTTAACCTACAAATTCGCTACAGTTTTCTCGCCCTTCCTGATGATCACAGCTACCGAACTCGCCTAGCTGATGAAAGAATCGGCTATTTTACAACTATTTATCGGGATGTTTCTAACCCCAGCAGACCAGGCGCAATGGTGCGCTATATTAACCGCTGGAATTTACAAAAACAAATCCCTAGTGCGCCCTTGTCAGCACCAGTAGAACCCATTGTATTTTGGCTAGAAAATACCATCCCTTTAGCATACCGTGAAGCCATTGCAGAAGGGGCTTTAATGTGGAATAAAGCCTTTGAAAAGGTGGGTTTTATGAATGCGATCAAAGTTAGACAAATGCCGGATAATGCTACCTGGGACCCCGCCGATGTCCGTTATAATACCATTCGCTGGTCTACATCTTTTAACTCTCCTTTCAGTGGTTATGGTCCTTCCCATGTTAACCCTTTAACAGGTCAAATTTTAGATGCAGATATGGTGATTGAAAGTCAAGCCATTGACAGCTTGCGACAAAGACAGGAAATTTTAGTCGAGGGTAGTTATGCACAATGTCATGATGGTTTATTAGGGCGAAATTGGCAACAACCCACCCCTAATAATCAGGAATATTTAATAGCATTGGAGCATTTTTGTTTTGAGGTAGAATCTACTCGTCAATTGGCTATTGGTGCGATCGCCATGTCTGTGAATCCTAGGTTTCACCAAGATTCTATAGATGAGTATATTAATCAATATTTGCGTTATTTAACCGCCCATGAAATTGGTCATACTTTGGGGTTAAGACACAATTTCCGAGGTAGTACCATGCTAACACCAGAAGAATTAAACGATCGCCATATTACCCGGACTAGGGGAATGACCGCCTCAGTAATGGACTATTTACCAGTTAATTTAGCCCCCCCAGGACAACCCCAGGGCGATTATTTTCCCGTAGTGTTAGGCGCTTATGATGACTGGGCGATTCAATATGGATATCAACCTATTTTAGAACATACACCTTATTTAGAGTCTCGCCAATTGCAGGAAATTGTAGCACAGGCAACTGCTCAAGATCTAGCATTTGCAACCGATGAAGATGTATGGGGAATTTTTCTTGACCCCGAGGCGCTACCATGGGATCTCAGTAGTGAGATGTTACGCTATTCTCAATGGCAATTAGACAATGCCAGGTCAATATGGGATAGGTTAGAAACCCGTTCATTTCCCAGCAGTCAAGAATCTGACCAACTGCTGACAGCTTTTAATATAATTTTGAGTTATTATGCTAATAATGCAGCTAATGCCATACCATATATAGGGGGTCAGTCTTTCCATCGTTATCGCATTGGTAATAGTGGCGGTTCTTTACCTTTAGAACCAATTTCAGTCACTCAGCAAAGGGAGGCTTTGAAACTTTTAGCCAAATATGTATTTGCTGAAGATGCTTTTAATTTTTCTCCGAACTTGTTAAATCGCTTAGTTCCTTCTCGATGGTCTGATTGGGGAAATCCTAATCGTTTTGCGTCCTTAGATTATCCGATTAGCGATCGCATTTTGTGGGTGCAAAGTCGAATTTTATCTGAACTACTTTCACCAGCGAGGCTAACTCGTTTACGGGATTTAGAATTTAAAACTTCTCCCGGTAATGCTTTAACCATACCAGAATTATTGGAAATGCTAACAAATAGCATCTGGTCGGAACTATGGACTAGCGAAAAACAAATATCTATTGGTCCAGTGCGTCGTTCCCTGCAACAAGTTTATCTGGATTTAATGACTAATATAGTATTAGGAAATACCCCCGCTCCCCAAGATGCACAGACCTTAGCCTGGTTTCAGTTTAAGCAATTAGAAGAATCCCTAGATTATCTAGTAAAACGTCGTGGCGATCGACTAGATGCTTACAGTATAGCACATTTAGCAAAAAGTCGCGATCGGATTGCTAAAACTTTAGGAATATAGCCTTAACTTACCATATCAAAAACCGCAATTATCATTAACACAAAAATCCTCCCATTCTCCAGTCAATTAAACTTCCCCACCGGAATTGTCATAAACCCGCCCCCACCCACCCATAAATCATCAACCACCAGCCCGTAGGGGCGGGTTCCGCAGTCAATCAAACTTCCCCACCGGAATTGTCATAAACCCGCCCCCACCCACCCATAAATCATCAACCACCAGCCCGTAGGGGCGGGTTCCGCAGTCAATTCAACTTCCCCACCGGAATTGTCATAAACCCGCCCCCACCAGCCCGTAGGGGCGGGTTCCGCAGTCAATTCAACTTCCCCACCGGAATTGTCATAAACCCGCCCCCACCCACCCATAAATCATCAACCACCAGCCCGTAGGGGCGGGTTCCGCAGTCAATCAAACTTCCCCACCGGAATTGTCATAAACCCGCCCCCACCCACCCATAAATCATCAACCACCAGCCCGTAGGGGCGGGTTCCGCAGTCAATTCAACTTCCCCACCGGAATTGTCATAAACCCGCCCCCACCCACCCATAAATCATCAACCACCAGCCGGAATGATATAATATATAATTAGGATATTGCGGGTTTATCCGGTGTAAATAGGGCGGGTTTATGGAGTTTATTTGTTACTATCATATAGCCCCGTGAACCCGCCCCTACAGATAATTTGTGATGGTTTATCAATATGAAATACAATCCTGATATTCATAACCGCCAATCAATTCGTCTCCGAGAATATGATTACAGTCAACCTGGGGCATACTTTGTCACAATTTGTATTTATCATAAACAATGCTTGTTAGGTGAAATTAAAGACCAAACTGTAATCCTCAATTGTTATGGTGAAGTAGTTAAATTTAATTGGTTTAATCTAACCAGAGTTTACCCTTCAATTGAGTTAGATAGCTTTGTGATTATGCCTAATCATATTCATGGCATTATTATTTTAACAGACCACAGCCATACTCTCTCAAAAGTTGTTCAAGGTTTCAAAACTTTTTCTAGCCGTAGGATTAATCAATTGCGATCGCTTTCTAAAGTTCCTGTATGGCAAAGGGGATATTATGAACATATTATTAGGGACGAAAAAACATTACAAAAAATTCGGGAATATATTGTAAATAATCCCTATAATTGGAAAACTGACGAAATGCACCCATCCCAGAAATTTCCAATTTCCAAAAACATTACCAGCCCGTAGGGGCGGGTTCCGCAGTCAATCAAACTTCCCCACCGGAATTGTCATAAACCCGCCCCCACCCACCCATAAATCATCAAAAGCCAGCCGGTATGATATAATATATAATTGGGATATTGCGGGTTTATCCGGTGGGGATAGGGCGGGTTTATGGGGTTTATTTGTTACTATCATATAGCCCCGTGAACCCGCCCCTACAGATGCTTTTTTCTGGTGGGGATAGGGCGGGTTTATGGGGTTGATATATTACTACCATATAGCCCGGTGAACCCGCCCCTACAGATGCTTTTTTCTGGTGGGGATAGGGCGGGTTTATGGGGTTTATTTGTTACTATCATATAGCCCCGTGAACCCGCCCCTACAGATGCTTTTTTCTGGTGGGGATAGGGCGGGTTTATGGGGTTTATCTATTACTATCATATAGCCCCGTGAACCCGCCCCTACAGATGCTTTTTTCTGGTGGGGATAGGGCGGGTTTATGGGGTTTATCTATTACTATCATATAGCCCCGTGAACCCGCCCCTACAGATGCTTTTTTCTGGTGGGGATAGGGCGGGTTTATGGGGTTTATCTATTACTATCATATAGCCCCGTGAACCCGCCCCTACAGATGCTTTTATATCAAATACCAAAGAGGGATTTCATGCGTTGCTTAATCCATACCAAGGGATTATTATCTAAATCCTCATCCCCTAAAATACCCAGTTCTCGGAGCATTTTTTGACGTTGTACTAACTCCTCTTTTCGTTCAGCTAATTTCTCGGCAATTTGGTCTGCTACCTGGGGATAACTACCTAAAAAGCGCTGAAATACATCACGACTAACCACAAACAAAATAGTGGTTTCCTTAGCCCTGACCGCCGCCGTCCTAGGTATCCCCATAATTAATGCTAATTCCCCGAAAAAATCCCCCGCTGATAAATCACGAATATGCTTATTAGCCCTTTCCGCTAAAATTTCCACCACCCCAGATAAGATAATATGAAAAGCATCACCTGGATCATCTTCATGGAAAATAAATTGATGAGGGGCGAAAGTTTCTCGGTATCCCATTTCAATTAACCCTAATAATGCTAAATCACTCAGACCCTCAAAATAAACCACCTTCCGCAATAATGCTTTTAGTGACATATTTTGCCTTTCTAATTCCTGCTGTTCAGTAGTTTCGGCGTCTTTAATTTTGGCGGACTGGGAAGAGGCGATAATTGGTGCAAATACCTGTTTAAGTTCCTCAGTATTTCTAATCCATAGGTCTCGCTGGGCGATAGGAATATTGATATTATTTTGATACAGTTTGCTTTGGATTATATAATTTAAAGAGCTTTGAATAGGTAGCCTAGCTTTAGGAAGTTCTATCCAAACTAACAGTTCAAAATCTATACAATTTTCGCCAAAATTTCTTAACCAAACCTGTGGCTTGGGATGCCGTAATACCCTCGGTTCTTGACGGGCGGCGGATAACAAAACTTCGGTGACTAAAACTGGGTCACTTCCATAGGCGACTCGCACCGGAATATGAATGCGACTCAGTACATTTCCATGACTCCAGTTAATGATTTTATTGCTCACTAAAATCTGATTCGGAACAATAATCGAAATATCATCATTAGTCACAATTACAGTAGACCTAATGGAGATTTTGCGAATAGTTCCTTCCAATTTATCAAGTTCAATATAATCGCCGACTTTAATAGGTCTTTCTAATAATAAAATTAAACCACTGACAAAGTTTTGGGCGAGTCCCTGGAAACCAAAACCCAAACCAATACCTAAACCACCAGCGAGGAAAGTAAAGGAACTCATATCAATTCCCGCAGCTTGGGGAATGAGTAAACAGCCGATAGTAATGGTAAAATAGCGGAAGATGGTGGCGATCGCCTCTCGGCTACCCTCATCAAACTTTAACTTGACAAGAATCTTATCTTTCAGTAAATTACTCAGAAAGGTACACACTAAAAAAATGGCAAAGAAAGCCAAAATCACTGTCACAATTAACTGAATGGACAGAGAAATTTCACCCAACTTTATCGGTCGAGTGAATGCCTCCCAAAAGAACCCTATCAAATCCTGAATAATGCTCATATTAAGATGGTTAATTATACTCTGAAAGCCACAGCCAACACCACCCATGTAGGAGGCTTTTCTCCGGAACTAGAGCCCGCCTTAATCATCGCATCAGGCGATCGCATTCAGGTAGAAACCTACACAGGCTATTACCTTTATAATCAAGCCCCAGAAGGATTTTTGACCCCAGAATTTATCGAACTTTGTCGCCGCCTGTCGCCGGAACGAATTGTCGGTCCTGGTCCTCACCTTCTCACCGGCCCTATTTACATCCAAAACGCCCAACCGGGAGATATTTTAGAAATCCAGTTAGAGTCAATTTACCCCCGTTTAAATGTAGGGTTTAATGCTATCAGAACCGGTTGGGGAGCCCTACCGCAACGATTTAGCCAGCCGAAATTGCGATTTATCAACCTCGATCTTACCCGAAATCTAGCCGAATTTCCCCCCCAAAGTGGAGTAAAAATTCCCCTGCGCCCATTTTTCGGAATTTTAGGAGTCGCCAGCGAAACCCCCCAGTCTTCCATACCTCCAGGAGTGTATGGGGGAAACATCGACAACCCCGAATTACAAGCTGGGTCGCGTATTTTCCTTCCCGTGTTGGTTCCCGGTGGTCTATTTTCCATTGGCGACGGACACGCAGCGCAGGGAGGCGGCGAAGTCAACACCACAGCGATCGAAACCTCCATGAATGGCACAATTAAAATTATTCTGCACAAAAACTCTTCCCTAGATGTCCCTCTAGCAGAAACCGCAACTGATATAATCACCATGGGTTTTGGTCATACCCTTGATGATGCCTTTCAGTCTACCCTAGAACGTACCATTAACCTATTAGTACAAATCCTAGGAATTTCGTCAGAAGAAGCCTATATCCTCTGTTCCCTAGCGGTTGACTTCCGCATTACCCAAGTAGTGAACACCCCCCAAAAAGGAGTTCATGGTGCGATCGCCAAATCCATCTTACCAGAAACTTTCCCATTTCCCCCTAACTAATCCTTAACTAATGATTTTGGAATTCTTATCCTTATCCCCAACAGAACTTTTGACCTTAGCGATCGCCGGACTCTTCGCCGGAATATTAGCCGGATTTTTAGGAATTGGAGGCGGAACAGTATTAGTGCCAATTTTAGTCACCCTTGGCTATGTGAGTAATCAAGCAGTAGCCACCAGTATTTTCTCGGTACTAATTACCGCCATATCAGGAAGCATCCAAAATTGGCGCATGGGTTTTCTGCGAGTTAAGCGCGTAATATTAATTGGATTTCCTGCCGTAATTACTGCCATAATTGGGTCTTATCTCGCTAATTTATTACCCTCATCTTGGTTGTTATTCGGCTTTGGATGTTTACTACTTTTGAATATTTACTTAATCAAAGTACGCCAAGATATCATCGCCAAAAAGCAACTAGATGAACAACTTAACTCAACTTCTCCTCAGCCCCAAAAAACCATGAACCCATACCTAGCCTTTATGATTACCGGGAGTCTCGCCGGACTCCTAGCCGGACTTTTTGGAGTAGGAGGCGGTGTCATTATTGTTCCGCTGCAAATTCTCCTCTTAGGGGAAACCATTAAAGTCTCTATTCAAACCAGCCTCGGCGTAATTATTATAACTGCTGCTTCCGCTTGTATCGGACACGCTATACAGGGAAATGTGCTGTGGATACAGGGGATGATGTTAGGTTTAGGAGGATTAGTCGGAGTACAAATCAGCACCCGATTTTTACCAAAATTACCCGATCGCATCGTCACTTTAGCCTTTCGTACACTTTTAGGAATACTATCAATATATATGTTTTGGCGGGCTAGTCTTTGACCTTTATGGTAGCCTGTAAACTGTGCCAACATCAGGAGAGCAAAAACCGATGAATATTTTAATTGTCGAAGATGAACCAGAAATTGCACTCCTTATCCGTCGTACCTTAGAGGGGGAAGGATTTTCCTGTCAAATTAGCCAGAATGGACTAAGCGCATTAGAGATATTTCAACAACAACGACCAGATGTAATTATTCTCGATCTCATGCTTCCCGGTTTAGACGGTTTAGAAGTCTGCGCTCGCATTCGTCAACAACCCGGACAAAAAGACCCCTATATTTTAATGTTAACCGCCAAGGGAGAAGAAATCGATCGCATAGTCGGTCTGTCTACCGGAGCCGACGATTATATGGTCAAGCCTTTTAGTCCTAGGGAATTAGTAGCCAGAGTCAGAGCTTTATTGCGTCGTAGTCTGCGCCAGGGAGGACAGACCCAAACTCACCAAACCCCTCATTTTACCGTTGATATTGACCAAAGGAAAGCCAACTTTCAAAACCATGGTAATACGGAACCCTTAGACCTGACCACCTTAGAATTTAACTTATTAGCCACCTTCCTCAGTTATCCCGGTCGCGTGTGGAGTCGTACCCAATTAATCGATAAATTATGGGGAGATGACTTTTTTGGGGATGAGCGAGTAGTCGATACCCATGTAGCTCGACTACGGAAAAAAATCGAACCTGACCCATCTCATCCCACCTTCATCAAAACCGTAACAGGAGTTGGCTACAAATTCGAGGACAACCCCTAAAACCTTAACAGATGCTTAATTTTCCGCCTCTGGTCGTGGGGGAACAAAAAATCTTAACTCTCCGTCTTCTCCCTCCTGTATTTCCACCCCCAACGCTTCCAGTTCCGTTAGCGCCCTCTCCCTAACCAAAGTATCCATAGTTTGCGAGTATACTGTTAGCCAGGCGTTAATCCGTATCGGCACACTATCGGGATTGTCCCGCAGTGTGTTAGCCGCATCCCGAAATAGGTTTGCTGCTGGCTCATATCCACTAGCTTGTGCCCATTCAGAGGCGGTTTCTAGGGATTCTACGGCTGCGGGAATGTCGCCCAGGAGTAATAGTTCATCGAGAGACTTTAACCGCCATAATCGCCAAGCACCGGGGAATTCTGGAGACAGCGCCCTAGTTCCCCGCCCCATCAATTCTACGGAAAGTTCGGGTTGAGCTTGGTAATAACCAACAGCGGTAGATAAAAATAAGTACATATCTATCCATCTAGGGTCGAGGCGGGAAATCACATCAAAAAAATTGTCATTGAGTTGAAAACCCGTCAAATTCCGCGCTTCCCTATCTCCGAAATACTGGAGAAAGTTCAGAAATACCCAACTAGCAAGGAGGTTATCAAACCCTAAACTGGGTAAGTTTTTTAAAATCTCGAGATTAGCAGCCAGTCTTTGCTCTTCCCTTTCTGCTTCCGATTGGGTCAACTGCGGGCCGTTTTCCTCAGAAAAGCGATCGCCTAACCTAGCCCCACCCGGTGCATAGATTTGCAGTCCAATGATAGCACCTAGGGCGACAACTGCGATCGCCGCCGGAAAAAGACCCTCAAACCGTTTCACAACCAAAGATGACATGGGAGGTTCCCCCAAATCTAAAATTTATCTAAAATTTATTGTACAAAAAGATGACAGTAGATAAATTCTGCTTGTATAATGTCTGAAGACATACAATCGCTCCCGGAGTTCAGTATCATCAAATCCAGTATCATGATCACATTAGCCGGGTATCATACCTGGACAACAGCCTTATGATAGCTGACTTTTAACATACCTTAAACTAGGTGTATTTTCAAGCTATCGACTATTATTTAATGTCAACTGTATAGGGATGGCTTTTGCTACCCTATGAAAATATCGTTTAGGCATCCAGCCAGAGAATCCAGCCAGAGGAAGATTAGATGAATCAAGCTACTAGACCTTTTTCCCCCTTGCGCGCCGTTTTAAGTGGAGCCATAGTCACCATTTCCGCTTTAACAATTCCAGGGCTCAGTGGTTCAGTAAATGCTACCTTAAAAAATAGTCCAAAAGCCATCATTGACGAGGCTTGGCAAATTGTTAATCGAGAATATGTAGACCCCAGTTTCAACCGGATCGACTGGCTGGAAGTGCGCCAACAGCTTCTCAGTAAAGAATATTCCTCCCCAGAAGAAGCATATAGCGAACTGCGTAAAGCCTTAGAAAAACTCAACGATCCTTATACCCGATTTCTGGACCCTAAACAGTACGAACGCCTCACCAATCAAACATCGGGAGAACTGTCTGGGGTGGGAATGCAACTGACTTTGGATGAGAAAACTCGCCAAATTACAGTGGTTAATCCTATTAAAAATTCCCCGGCGATGTCGGCGGGAATTCAATCAGGCGATCGCATTGTAGCCATTGATGGCGAGTCTACCGAAGGGATGACCGTAGAAAAAGCGGCCGAGAAAATTCGGGGTCGGGTGGGAACTTCCATCACTTTAACCATCAGCCGCGATGAAGCTGAACAATTTGACCTGACGCTCACCCGCGCTCGCATTGAACTAGAAGCAGTCCGTTATCGCCTCAATACAGAAGGCGATCGCCAGATTGGTTATATTCAACTACAGGAGTTTAACTCCCATGCGGCTGAACAGATGCAAGAAGCCATTAAAGAACTCCTGGCTCAAAATGTAGATGGATTTGTCTTAGACCTGCGGGGAAATCCTGGGGGACTGTTACGCAGCAGCATTGATATCGCCAGAATGTGGGTAGACTCAGGAGCGATCGTTAGTACAATCGATCGCCACGGTAAAAGTCAGGAAATTCGAGCCAATCATACAGCCTTAACTGACCTACCTACCGTTGTCCTAGTTGACGACAACTCAGCCAGTGCTAGTGAAATTTTGGCAGGAGCAATGCAGGACAACAAGCGAGCTATGGTTATGGGAACTCGGACTTTTGGTAAAGCCTTGGTACAGTCCGTCTTTTCCTTATCTGATGGTTCCGGCTTGGCTGTCACAATTGCCCATTATTATACCCCTAACGGTACAGACATCAGCCAGAAAGGTGTCACCCCCGATATTGCCATTGAATTGACTCAGTTAGAGAAAAAGCAACTAGCTAGTGATCCTAATTTGATTGGAACTAACCAAGATCCTGGCTATGCTAAGGCGATCTTAGTTCTTAATGGTGATCCATCTCATCCCATGGCAGTTAACTAATCTATCAGGGTGGCAACCAAATTTCAACTGCCACCCTTTTTTTTTATTGTCATGGTCATCGAGAACAGTTAACCTTGAGGGGAATGTTCAAGATCAAAAAATTCCTATGTCAGAATCAGATCGGGCTGATTTACAGCCACGGAAACAATCACCCCCAACTATGGAAGAATGGCTGGCGATTATTTTGGCGATCGCAACCATGGGGTTTGTCTTCTTTTGGGTATTGGGAAAGGTCGAACCCAAAACCAGTTTTAGCTTACTCTCCGCTAAACCTGAAACTATCTCAGAGCATCGCAGTTTAATCAATGTCTCTGATATAGTCCGTCAAGCATCCTCCAGCACAACCACTATAGCCTCCTCCCCAGACTCCCCAGAGTCTAAGTCTGAGCCCTCAAATACGGTCAGCAGCGAATCTACAGGATTTACACTAAGCTGGCTCAACTTAGAAGGCTTACAAATAGCCTCTCCAACTACCGAGTCAACTCCGGCGACTATTCCCTTATTGTCAGCACCCACAACAGAAGCGGAAACAACAACCACAGGTACAGACACAGACACAGACACAGAGGCGGCGGTTACATCACCCTCTGAAACTCCAACTACCACAGAAACCCCACCAGAAACCACCGACACAGAGGCGGCGGTTACATCACCCCCTGAAACTCCAACTACCACAGAAACCCCAGGGGTTCCCAGTCCACCTTTAACTACCGCCGAAACACCAGAAACCACAGACACAGAGGCGGCTGTAACTCCAGATTCGGCTACAACTATACTTGCTAATGTACCAGAGGAACACTGGGCGCGGGATTTTGTAGTTTATTTTGCTGAACATAATCAGGCGATCGGTTCAGAAGATGGTACATTTACCCCAGATCAGCCAGTCAGTCGCGGACAGTTTGCTCATCAGTTGCAACAATCCCTCAAAACTGACATAATTCAACCTGATATTAACTTTCAAGACCTACCCCAGGACTATTGGGCAAATCAAGCCATTCAAGAAGCTACCAAAATGGGTTTTCTCAGGGGTTATCCAGGGGAAGTTTTCCAGCCTAATCAAGAAATGACTCATACAGAGGTCGTCGTAGCTTTGGTAAGTGGTTTGGATTTACCTACCCCCAATAATCCCCAGGAAATTCTCACAGTTTACTCCGATGCTGATCAAATTCCTGATTGGGCTATTGGTCAAGTGGCGGCGGCGACTGAGGCGGGTTTGGTCGCCAGTCATCGAGATCGTAATACTTTTAATCCTAATCAATCAGTCAGTCAAGCAGAGGCGATCGTCATGATTTATCAAGTATTAGTGCGATCGGGTGACGCTGAACCTATTGAGTCAGATTACCTTATTACTCGTTAAATGTTGTGGGTTTCATACATCACCAATTAGCCTGCGTCAGAGATATAAGATTTTTCTGACGCATTTTTTTGACACCCAAAATAGTTAAATATTCCCCAATTCGAGATGTTCCCAACCGTGATATTTTTGCCCTGGCGCGCCTTTTGAAAGTCTATCTTGTATCCCCTGGTATATCTTGCACCCGCCCCCACCAGACCCATTAACCTAGTGAAACTCAATCTTTTCGGCTTCCCCGTCCAGATCTCAATCATTAGACATCAACCACCATATTTAAGCTACAATCATCACATTCCGTTAATAATTAACCATCATCCCCGATTGGTCTATGTCAGAAATTATCCAAATTCCCAAAAGTATCTGGATTATTACCCAAGATTCCCCTACCCCCTCAACATCCCCTGACACTCCTACAGAATCACAGACCCACCGGGTAGCAGTCCCGGCGCACAAAATGCAGCAAAATATGAGTCAATTTTTATTAGTAATTGGTGATGTATTTCTACAAGCGGAACAGCAAGCATTTCAAATGCAGCAAGCCTCTGGAAACTCCCAAAAATCTCCCATACAGCTTGACCAGGTGGAATTGTCTGTCAGAATTAATGGCAACGGAGAAGTTAGCCTCTGTAGTGATAACTTCGATCATGGGACTATCAAACTTACCTTTAAACGTCGCAAAACTTAACAAAACTTAACAAAAAATCGGCGCGTCGAGAGAGGTGGGGGGTTGACAACCGGGATGGCGATCGCTATAATTGTGAGCGTGGGGGTAACATGGCTATACGCTTGATTTTTTATTCAACCAACCTTCAGGTAAAGCTATTATGATTCATCGCCCCCGAACTTAACAAAACTTAACAAAAAATCGGCGCGTCGAGAGAGGTGGGGGGTTGACAGCCGGGATGGCGATCGCTATAATTGTGAGCGTGGGGGTAACATGGCTATACGCTTGATTTTTTATTCAACCAACCTTCAGGTAAAGCTATTATGATTCATCGCCCCCGAACTTAACAAAACTTAACAAAAAATCGGCGCGTCGAGAGAGGTGGGGGGTTGACAGCCGGGATGGCGATCGCTATAATTGTAACCGTGGGGGCAACATGGCTATACGCTTGATTTTTTATTCAACTAAGAATGAGTCGTCGCCCAAGTCAAGCCCAAAATTTCATAGAAAATCTGAGAGATGAAGTCACCCTAGAAATGGTGTTTATCCCTGGGGGAACATTTCTGATGGGTTCACCTGGGAATGAGGGTAATCATACAGAAAAACCACAGCACCGAGTGACGATTGAACCATTCTGGATAGCGAAATATGCGATCGCGCAGAAACAATGGCAACAAGTAGCCAGCTCTTACGAACTAACGAGATCTAAAATGGTATCATTCGGATTTGGAAGCGGAAAAACTGCCCGTGGAAAAAGTGTCCTGGTATGATTAGGTTGAAGCGATCGCCTATAATCACCAAAAGCACCTATAATCACCAACAGCACCCATAGTGCTAGTCTCAACAGCAAATGATACCCAGGATGTTGGCAGAGAGAGGTGCTAATGATGGATAACCTAGAATTCCTACTACAACGGGAAGGGGATAACACTTGGCTACCCCTGGAGTCTCCTGATGTTCAGGTGTTAGAAGGTCGGTATCGCATTGTTAGTCGTGGGTCCCATCAAGATCAGGAAATTGAAATTAGGATTGTCTATGATGCTATAGACGAAACCCCCCCAGTGCGCCGCATTAAGACGCTGAAAAGTTATATTAACTCAGAGGGTTTAATGGTGGTAATCCCCTATACTCGCCTCAAGCCCGGAATTTGGGAGTTTTCCTGTTCGCCAGATTTGCAGCAGGGACTGTTAGGAAATACTTGGCGTGCCACAATGAAACTACAGGTACTAGCCAACACTGATATTGACTCTGAGGAAATATTGGACGATTCCCCAGCCATTGAAAATAGTCTACAACAACAGACAGATGTGGAGTCGGTGACATCCACGACACCATCAGAAAAAACCAGTGATTCAAATCTGACAGACCTCTACCCTTGCGAAATTCAGCCAGAAACGAACCAAGAAACGGCGATCGCCATAAACGAAACCGCAGATTTGACCACAGAGGATATTTCTATAGAACTTATCCTAGAACGCGATAGCTATGTAGTCGAGTTTGGTAGCGCCGTTTTACTATCTGGACAGATTAGAATTAAATCAGACCCGGACTCTGACCCCGACATAGAAGCTATCACGTCTATGGTAGTTTCTAATCCTCAATTACAGATATGTTTGCGATCGCCTCAAGCCTCCGAAATTCTCTATGATGTTCGCCAACCCATACCACAGTCAGTTTTACCTGTGCCATTTTCCGCAGCTATTTATGTCCCCTTTGAATGCAAAACCCGATTAGTTTTGGGAGAAGTCGTTTTTTACAGTGATCAGCATCCCCCAGTCCGCAATTCTTTCAACATCACCATGTTGGTGGAACAGTTTTTAGACCCATTACCAGAGGAGCTAGAAATTGACTATGACCCAGACCAACCCCTAGTCGAAAATTCATCCTTAGCACTCCCAGCGGCTCATCAAACCCCCCTAGCCATAGTAAATAAAGAAACACAAGCCCAGCCGGTAAATCCCCAAGGCGAGCCTCAGATAGCCCTGGAATTGCCCAGCTTTGGTAACTTTATCTCTGATACCACACCACAGACAGAACCACATCCCTGGTCTAATATCCTTAACATCTCTTCTGGTTCAAATTCAGAGGCGATCGCACTCCCAGAAGTCAATCAAGAGCCCCCAGCATCCCCTAGCCTACCATTAACCACCTCTGCATCGGAAGGTTCACAGGACGAGGGTAGCAGCGGGTTATCAAATAATCTGGTTGAGATAGAGGATATTGGCAGAACCCGCCCCGACGAACCCGCCCCCACTGACCTGCCCAATACAGACCAACCCGAAACCCCCATCGACTCATCAGCCGAGTCCTCAGATGCGACCATTACCAATACTTCCCTAGCCACTTCCGGGGCGAAAAAGGCTTTACCTCATCTCAATTTGGAAGAGCGATTTTTGAGTAGATTAAGTTCCCTAGCCAAAGATCGAGATCTGTCACACTGGATGAAACAAGCATCTTCCTCAGCTTCTAATGACACAGCCGTTTCCCCACCAAAAGAACCATTAGTTTTAGGGGAGGCTCAGACCCCATCACCTAATCCTAATTATGAATTGAGCCCCTTGGTAACAGAATTGGAAGCCGAGGAAATTGTGGTAGATTATGAATCCCTCGAACCTCCCACTGTCTTCCCTCAATCCCGGTCTGGTTCTGGGGTACAAGGCAAGGACTTGACCACTGAATCCGCCTCTAATAGGTCATTTGCAGGTATGGGGAGGGCTTCTGCTACTGGTAGAGGAGGGAGTATTACCGAAACGCCATCTGTGATACCCTCAGACCAAGAAATTCCCGTCCCCATTTTAGATATCCTGACTGCTAATCCTACCGTTGGAAAGTCTTTGAAAGTTCGGGTACAAATCCCCGACAACTTACCCCGCATATATGTCAAAATATGGATATATGATCGGCAGTCCCGCAATATTGTAGATGGACCGCGCTGGATCACCGAGTTCTCACCCAACGGCTTCGATCAAATTGAAGCAACGGTTGACCTCGACATCATCTATGGCAGCTTAGAGATACAGGTAGAAGCGATCGCCGTTGAAATGCTTTCTTCACGGGAAAGTCATAAAGCGATCGTTGGGCGCACCGTGAGTCCCACATCAGCACCAACTCTTCCCATGGATGAATCGTCATCATAAATTCAGTTAATCTGAACACCCATTATCGGCTTAGGAATTGTTAGCAGAATCAATTTTGATTCTTATAGCAACTGGTGACTGTCTCCAGAGGCCGATTTGCTTTGTGTTTAACAGCCAGCCGTTCAATCCGGTTGATAAAAACCCTTGAAAACCCCAGATTTATCTCAAATCCTCGTTTTTAACAATCATTGTCAACCTCAAAAAATCCGTTTTTTTTAAGATATAAAACCGCGTTTTAGGAGTTTTAACCATGGTCATCGACTTCTCACACACATTTAAAAAATCTGCCGAAATTAGCCGTAATATAGAACAAGTTTATGGCGATGAACTCATCAATGGGGGCAGTAATTTCCAACCCATTATAGCCATCAAAGACAGCCCCAACCACCTGATTATCAACATGACGATTCCCGATATATGTCAAGATGATTTAGACATTTTAATCACCGGAGAAGCTGCCATCATTTCGGGAACCCTTCATAATTCCCAAGTTCCCTTTCGTCAACTCATCGCCCTTCCTCAAGCCGTCTCCCGCGAGCCAGTTCAAGTAGACTACACCAATGGCATTCTCAACCTCACCCTAACCAAAATCCTCTAGTCCGTTACAAGTCCCCTAGAGTGCCTCAGACCATAGCCACATCTGACGCACTCTACACAAAAATACATAAACAATTGTTAACAGACCCTAGATAAAATTTCAACATAAGTGCTACCATCATCAACTAAAGATTGATCAAGCTAGGGGTGCCTGCGAAGTCCAGGCTGAGAGACACCCTTGGAACCTGAGTCCGGCTAGTACCGGCGTAGGGAAGCTGTAACTAACAGAGGAAATACTTATGCGATCTCAATGGGTTGCCAACCGACGTGGACAGGCTAATGTATCTCAAATGCACTATGCCCGCCAGGGAATCATCACCGAGGAAATGCACTACGTCGCCACCCGTGAAAACCTAAGCCCTGATTTAATTCGCGACGAAGTTGCACGGGGTCGGATGATTATTCCCGCTAATATCAATCATACCAACCTAGAGCCAATGTGTATTGGCATTGCCTCTAAATGTAAAGTCAACGCCAATATCGGCGCATCCCCCAACTCTTCCAGCCTCACTGAAGAAGTAGACAAGCTGAAATTAGCCGTTAAATATGGCGCAGACACGGTTATGGACTTGTCTACAGGTGGAGGAAACCTCGATGCTATTCGCACCGCTGTTATTAACGCTTCCCCGGTTCCTATTGGTACAGTACCCATTTATCAAGCCTTAGAAAGCGTTCACGGTAGCATTGAGAAACTCACCGCAGACGACTTTCTGCATATCATTGAGAAACACGCCCAGCAGGGAGTCGATTATATGACTATCCATGCTGGCATTCTGATTGAATACCTGCCCTTAGTCCGTAACCGGATTACCGGAATTGTCTCTCGTGGGGGTGGTATTATTGCCCGGTGGATGCTGCATCACCATAAGCAAAATCCCCTCTATACTCATTTTGATGACATTATCGAAATCTTCAAAAAATATGATGTCTCCTTCAGTTTAGGGGACTCCCTCCGCCCCGGTTGTACCCATGACGCATCCGACGAAGCACAACTGGCGGAATTGAAAACCTTGGGACAGTTGACTCGCCGCGCCTGGGAACATGATGTGCAGGTGATGGTAGAAGGTCCTGGTCATGTGCCGATGGATCAAATTGAGTTTAACGTTAAAAAACAAATGGAAGAGTGTTCCGAAGCACCTTTCTATGTGTTGGGTCCTTTGGTGACAGATATTGCACCCGGTTACGACCATATTACTTCTGCTATTGGTGCGGCTATGGCGGGATGGTATGGAACTGCTATGCTCTGTTATGTGACACCTAAAGAACATTTAGGACTCCCTGATGCTGAGGATGTCCGTAATGGGTTGATTGCCTATAAAATTGCTGCCCATGCAGCAGATATCGCCCGCCATCGCCCAGGGGCACGCGATCGCGATGATGAATTGTCCGCAGCCCGTTATAATTTCGACTGGAACAAGCAGTTTGAATTATCCCTAGACCCTGAACGCGCCCGCGAGTATCACGACGAAACTCTCCCGGCGGATATCTACAAAACTGCTGAGTTTTGCTCTATGTGCGGTCCGAAGTTCTGCCCCATGCAAACCAAAGTAGACGCGGAAGCATTAACAGAGTTGGAGAAATTCCTGGCCTTAGAAGATGCTAAGAAAATTGCTGCTGTAGCCCGCTAGTCACTGATAGTAGAGACAAGCCTTGAATTGTCTCTACTAAAGATTAGGTAAAGGTTAGGGTAAATCAGCCTGTTCCGCCTTGGGATTATATTGGCGGTCCGGGTTGATTTATGCTGATCAACCGGATTTTATATTAAATTGGTTGCCAAATAGGTGGTTTGGGATTGCGGTCAAACCACCCAATGGTTATAAAAACTGGTTTCTTTAAAGTCGCCCTAATAGGGCCAGGCTCGAAGCCAAAACTCTCAGTCAAAAGTCAGACTGCTATGGAAATTTCTCAAATTATACCCTACGGCTAGGTTAAACCTTAGTCGTTGTCCCACTTTTCACAACCAACCAGATCGCCTATGCGGTCACGCAGGAGGAAGTTAAACGCCTCAAGTTCGTATTCTATGCAAGCCCACTCCCTAGCAGGAATGTACTGGCACAATGTATAGATCGGCTGCTGGCGGCTGATCATACCTTTATGCAGGAGATTGCGTACTTCGTCTTTAATGACGTCAAGTGAGTATTGAACGGTGGTGTAAGTCATATTTCGCCCTCATGGGGTTGCTTGCCTGATTATTTTTGGCATTGGTATCAATATAATCTAAAATCTCGATTTAGGGAAGGGTTTTTTTTCAGTATAAGTGAATACAATTTACCTTGAAATTTTGATAAATATAATCAAAACCACTAATCTCCCGGATTTGGGGCACTCAGGGGGGTATTGGCTATTAAGTTGATTAAATCAGCAACTTGTCTGACCTAGGAGATGATACTGGTTAGTGGGTTACGGAGACCATAACCCACAGGACAACCAGTGCGCTGATTGGTCTAAAATTCCACATCTCATAAATAATTGTCTATGGAATTAGGGAAAACCATTGATTGAGTTTGTCCGGTTCCAGTATGGCACAGATTTTTGATAATGTGCTGTAGTTGACGCAGGACCAATCTAAGCCTTATCTATATCTATAGTTCCCAGTAGACTTTCTAAGGCGATCGCCTGTGCGGTGGGAATCTGGCCGTATGAAAAGACATAAGGCAAATCATGGGGAATTTCCGGCAAAAACTCTTCAAGTGTATAGGGACTACCATAAATCGCCAGTGCCTTGAGTTCCCCAGTTTTTAACAATTTTTTAAACCAAACCCTGGCTATTTCAGTTAATCCAGCACTCCAGCCAAAAGGATTACCACGAATAAATAACTGTAGCAAAGTGGGAGAAAATCCGGTTTCCGCTGTCGCCAAGGTCCCACTATTGCGATCGATAAGTTGTAATTTACAGCCCAATTTAGCGGGATAAGCGATCGCCGGAGTATGATGTCCCAGAAACCGACACCAAAGCAAATCATCGACAATCACCAAATTCCGCCACTCTTGGAGTTGTAGATTGTTTGATGGCAGCTTATGGGGCTGAAGATCTAACCCACCCCTAACCTGGGACTGTTGCAAAATCAAACTGACAGTTTTCTTAGCTTCAGGAGTCGATAAAGAATCCAAATTCAGACCAGAAACCTGACAGGTAGCAATTTTCTCCTTAGCCTTATTGATGCGATCGCAAGAAGCAGCAATCCTTTCGGGGGAAATCTCACCATTTTCGACCGCCTGACATACGGCCTTAATAGTGATTTCGGGATCTTCAGGCATTAATAGAATATCAGCCCCCGCCTTTACTGCCAATACGGAGCTACTCGCCAAACTGTAACCACGGGCGATCGCCCCCATGACCAAAGCATCAGTAACAATCAACCCCTCAAAACACAATTCTTGTCGCAATTTTTCGGTCAAAATTTTCGGGGATAAGGTAGCTGGTAGTTGCTGATCCCAAGCCGGAATCAATAAGTGAGCGCTCATCACACTATCAACCCCAGCAGCGATCGCCCTTTGAAAAGGCGGTAACTCGACCTTCGCCAACCGAGCGGCCGAATGAGGTAACATTGGTAACTCAATATGGGAATCTAGCGCCGTATCTCCATGACCCGGAAAATGCTTCGCCGTAGTCAGCACGGGGTATTTTTGACAGCCCCGGATAAAAGCCGTAGCCAAATTACTAACCGTTTCTGGATTATCCCCAAAAGAGCGTACATTAATCACCGGATTATCAGGATTATTATTAACATCCACCACCGGACCCAGAACCCAATTTAAGCCTATAGCCAGAGCTTCCGAGGCTGTAATAGCGCCCATTTTTTCCGCATAATCTTCAGCCAGACTGAGGTTATGATTAGCTATAGACCCCAAAGCCATTGGTGGTGGAAACCAAGTCGCCCCAGCAAAACGCTGTCCTACTCCCTCCTCAATATCCGCAGCCAAAAATAGGGGAACTTTCGCCCAGGACTGAAGCAATTTAGTTCTAGCAGCCATTTCCGCCGCGCTACCATCAACAAAAATCACTCCACCGACCCCTAATTCCTGTAACCAGTATTGGAGGCGATCGCGCCCCGGTTCCCAAGCCGGATAGCGAATTTGGTGGTCAAACAGATGACCACTAGCACGCACCACCACCATTTGAGCCACCTGTGACGAGAGTACACTCATTGATTATGAATTACCTTTGCGTGAGTTACTGTTGTGCTTCCGGGTAATCCCCCTGAGCATTATCCTCGGCTGTATCCGAGTTTTGGTGTTCGTGAGAAATCTGATTTAACAGGTCAATAATTTTATCCCCACGTTCAAGGGAACGATCTTCGAGAAACACCACTTCTGGAGTGCGTCGTAAACGGATATGCTTTCCTAAATGGGAACGAATATAGCCAGTTGCCGATCGCAACCCTTCCATAGTGGACCGGCGCGCTTCTTCTGTCCCATAGATACTCACAAAAATTTTAGCGTGTTGCAAATCCCCGGAGACTTCAACTTCCGTAATACTGACCATTCCAGTTCCCACGCGATCGTCTTTGATGTCGTAGAGCAATACTTGGCTAACCTCCCGTTTAATCAGTGAAGCCACGCGGGAAACGCGACGATCTGTAGCCATGACGATTACCCCCCAAGCATAGATCAATTATGGACATCCACAAAATCAGGCAATTTTCGATCCATTAGTTTCCTCTAGGATCAACTCTTGGTGGTCTGATTCTGAAATTATGCCTAATATTAAGTCTACATCAGTTCTATCAATTGCGACGGAGAAGGCGATCGTTTGAGCCATTCTGATTATCGAAATTCAACTGCGATCGGGTGGAACGTCTAACTCTAAACCTTCCAACCTGCGAGCGAGGTGGACCGAGTGAGTCGCTATTTTTGTTCAAAGTATGCTCAAGTTCTGAGGAATGAGAGAGTCAGGTGGCCTTCACAGTGCCAGTGTGCCAACAGAGATCTGAGGATGTCAAACAGGGCTTTGTGGACTGGAACAGGTTTTGACTAAAATGATAATTACTGGCTAACCCCTTGAGGCATTGGCAAAAATGCGGTACAAATAGGAATATAAAGATTTCTTTAAAAATTCAGGAGGAGAGCAAATGGATTTGGATCTTCGCATTGTTGTGGTTTTGTTACCGTTGATCGTTGCTGGAGGCTGGGCTTTGTTTAAAATCGGTAGTGCGGCGATCAGTCAAGCCCAAGCCTTTATGAAAAAATAAATCCCACAGTTCCATTGTTGATCCTAACTCTTACCGACTTCCCCCTGGGGGGCGGTCGGTAAGAGTTTGGAGTAGCAACCCGCCGCCGGAACTAGGGAAGATCCCGAAACTAGCCTAGGGAAGCACCATAACCACAGTCCCCATTTCCACCTTTTCAAATAGCGCCACTATATCCTCATTCCGCATACGAACGCAACCATGAGAAGCCGCCTGTCCAATGGAGTTGACTGTCGGGGTTCCATGAAATCCTATCGCATCCTTGCCATCATGCCAAAATCCAATCCAGCGCAAACCTAGGGCGCTATTGGGTCCGGCGGGGCGCACTTCTCCAGTCCAGGGATTTTCCCACTGAGGATTTTCGACTTTTTCAGTAACTTGGAAAGTTCCGGTGGGAGTCTCCCAACCGGGTTTTCCTACGGCTACGGGATAGCTTGCTATTTGACTCTCACCTCGATATACATAAACCCGACGTTCTCCCAAACGGAGAACTACTTTGACTGGTGCTTGTTGTTCTCCGATGGGTAAAAATTGGGAAGGGTCATCGAGGGGAGGTACATCAGGATTCAAAATACTTTGGTAAGGATAAATACGCGGTGCTGAAGCACTAGCAGAAAGGGTTTGTTCAGCAGTTGGACTTGATGCCATTAAAGGCTGTTGTCCTCCCACTAGCAACATCCCAATTCCTAGGCTGGCTAGTGCTACTTTTTCGGATAGCTGTTGAAGATTATTCAGTTTACCCATGATGCTTCCTCACCAAAAACTCAAACTAATTATTACATTTGACCGTGGCAATCATTGTTCGGTTCCGATCCCATGGGATGATCATAACTAATTAGCTCAGAATTAGTCAACCATATACAACAGGTAGGGACGCTTAGGCTCCTACCTGGGTTGGGAATTCCAGTTAATTAGCTTCCAGTTCTCTCAAGGCGGCTTCGGCTTGTCTGACACCTTCATGATCGCCTTGTTTCTCATAGAGTTCGCGGGCTTTTCTAAAGGAGGCGATCGCCTGGGGTTCTCGACCTCCGCGTTCTTTCAGGGCTAGACCTAAATAATAGTGAACTGATGGTTGGTCAGCAAAGCGATCGGCGGCGCGTCGGAAACTGACGATCGCACCAATATAGTCTCTTAATCTTAGCTGAATTTCACCGATCGCCATATTAGCTGCCACTAGATCCGGTTCCATAGCTAAGGCTTGTTGATAGGCTTGCATCGCACCCTCAAAATTCTCTTGAAGGCGGAATATTTCCCCAATTTGGAACTGAATTTCACCATTAAAAGGAGACAGTCGCGCCGCCTCTTGAAAAGCATCGAGGGCGGCGGTGCGATCGCCTTGTTCCAAATAAGCTATACCCAGTTTCAGATAAATATTAGGCTGATTAGGAGCCAACTCCATCGCCTGTTGTAGAAATTGTAGAGATTGGGAAGCATTTCCTTGTCTTAACCAAGCCATTCCCAGAGATGCGTTAGCTTCCCAGTTATTAGGTTCCAAAGCCAGGGCGGTTTGATAGGCTTCAATGGCTCCCCTATAGTCTTGCTGTCTAAATAAACTGGCTGCTAACCCCAGGTGAGCATTAATGTTATCTCTCTGTAATTGGGTAGCGCGCCGATAGGCTTGTGCTGCTGCTGGGTAGTCTTGCAACCGGGCTAGGGTATAACCCAAACCGTAGTAAAAATCGGCATTTTGAGGATCTAGGGTAATAGCATCCCGATAAAATTTAGCGGCCGCCTCAAAGTCTCCCCGTAAGGCCTGTACATAGGCGAGAGCCGAATAGATTTTAGCATCACTGCTCTCTAGCTGGACGGCTTGAAGGTAAACATTGAGGGCTTCATCCATATTGCCACTATTAACGAGATCTCGCCCCTTTTGGAGCAGGTCATTAAGTTCATTGATGTTCGCCTGGGAGGTGGCTTGAGCTAAAATCTGGGGAGGTTGTGCCACGGCAGGAACTACAAACACAGTGGCAGCGATCGCCAGTAAAACATTGCTAACCAGTAGTTTAGTTGTCTTGAACACGGTTTATTATCAGTGTGAGTATGAATAAGCGATTAGACCGACCCCACTTTACCCCCAGTTAGGGAAAAAACGAGAGCGAGTCTTTTTTTTTATAGCATCAGTAGCCCAATATGCAAGAATAATTGTGAATTGACTTTGAAGATCCGCGCACCCCGCCAGAATGAAGTCAGCTAAAGGGCGGAAAACAACGAAAGTCACTGAGCAAGCCGCCTGAACAAATAAAGCACTGGAACATGGAGAAATCCGGAACAAATACTCAACATACCTCAAAAGGCGATCGCATCAAGTTCCGGGTCAATACTCCCAACTGTAGCAACGCGGAGACAACCTTCAAGGCTTCAATTATATTTGATAGGGAATATTTACCCGATGTTAATTAAAATTGGCTTTGGAGCGGTTTAAATAATAATGGTGACAGAAGCGAATCAACCACAACCTACCTGGATCAGTGTTGTCCGTCTGCTGCGGTGGGATAAGCCAGCCGGACGGTTAATCTTAATGATTCCAGCCCTATGGGCGATCGTTTTGGCGACAGGGGGAACCCCGCCTTTAACTCTGATTTTGGTGATTGTCTTTGGTAGCCTAGCCACCAGTGCGGCTGGCTGTGTGGTCAATGATTTATGGGATAGAAACATTGACCCGGAAGTGGAAAGAACCCGTAACCGTCCCTTGGCGAGTCGCGCCCTCACCATTAAAACTGGTGTTGTGGTGGCGTTGGTGGCGTTTGCTTGTGCTTTCGGGTTGGCGCTATATCTTAATCCCCTCAGTTTCTGGTTGTCTGTGGCGGCGGTTCCGGTGATTATCTGCTATCCCTTAGCTAAACGGGTGTTTCCAGTCCCTCAATTGGTTTTGTCGATCGCCTGGGGATTTGCGGTTTTAATTAGCTGGAGTGCTGCTAATGGCAGCCTAGAAGCCACGACGGGTTTACTATGGGGGGCGACAGTATTATGGACTTTGGGTTTTGATACGGTTTATGCTATGAGCGATCGCGAAGACGATCGCCGCTTGGGTATCAACTCCAGCGCCCTATTTTTTGGGGACTTTGCACCAAATGCGGTGGGTTTATTTTTCCTGGGGACAGCGGCTTTGATGTTGGGTGTAGATTTACAAATGCACCTTCATCCGGTTTCTTGGCTGGCTTTAGCTATAGTGGTGATTCTATGGGCGCGTCAGTATTGGGAACTGCGAAAACCAGAGATTTCTCGGGAGACTTACGGCCAAATGTTCCGTGATAATGTGATCATCGGTTGGATTTTGCTGGCTGGTATGGTGGGGGGAACCCTTATGGGTTGAGTCTCGGCCGGCGATCGCAGATGGTGATAACTGCTAAAAATCAGGAGAACCCAGGGGAAGGGAACATTGAGTGCGGGTGAAATTGCTGTTTTCTGGACTCGGGGGGACTGCTACCACCTCTAAGCGCCCATTCATCAACCCTAGTAGGGTCTGATTGATTAATAGACGCATCCCCGGCGAAAAGGCTATATGATTGGGGTCAATGTTGGTGCTGATGCTGGCGGGAGATTTTAGCGTAGACTCCAGCAAATCCCAGGACTCACTCCAGGCGCTGATGGGGCGTTGGTCATCAATCCAAATGTGAACATAGCCAGACTCTGGGGAGATATGGGTGGAAACTTGCACTTTCCCCGACTCACTCCCGGCGATCGCACCATCGACTAAACTAAGTAAAACTTGCTTGAGCCGAGGGCGATCGCCAATTACATACACTTGCGACTCGGGGGGAATAATTGACAGGCGGATGTTGTGGTTAGCTGCTTGTAAGTGGGTCAGTTGTTCCACCTCCGCCAAAATCTCAGCCAGTTTCAGCGGTTGCAGGTTCATCTGTTCCCTACCATGTTCGGTTTTAGCGACCATAATCACCTCGTCCATTAACCCTACCATGCGGAGGGTGGCATCATGGGCTTGTTGGATAAAATCCCGTTCCTCTTCTGGATTTTCACATAGATCGGCAAGGATTAACTGTAAAAAGCCGATGATGCTATTTAGGGGCGATCGCAACTCGTGGGAAGTACGGGCTAAAAAACCGGCCTTAAACTGGCTGATTTCTACCGCTAAATGATAAGCCAATCGCGCCTCCTGCAATTTGGTGGCTAAAGCTGCCACCTGCGGATCACTAAAATCATTAAGTTCTGAGGTTTCCGACTCCGGTGATGGCGATCGGGAAGTTTTCGCCAAAGGGAGTTTTGGGGTGATGAATTTCATCGCCCCCCCTGGAAGTCGTCGCTGGCCTAGCCACCAACCCAGTCCCAGTCCTGCACCCAAATAGATAAATTCATTCCAGCCCATGAGTTTGTCACGATTAGTTGAGATCAGTCTAACAACAGCACTCCACCCTTGAATTGTGACATACTCTGTTGGGGTTGATATATCCTATTTAACTGTGGATTTGGGCAAGGGGCTGATCAACTCTACCGCACCGCTTCTCAGTATTTCCCAATCTCCATTTTTTGTCCACCGCACCACTGTTGAGGGAATGGCAGATCCAGACTCTGGGGGACTTTCCTTTAAACTGAGAACTTCTGGAAACTGCCTATCAATATCAGCCACTGTTAATAAGGGTGGTTGTCCCGAAAGATTAGCGCTAGTGGTAGCCAGTGGCCCAGTACGTTTGAGGATTTCTAGGGCAATTTCACACTTAGGAACCCGTAAGCCAATGGTGGTTGGATCGGTGGGATTAACTGCTGGCGGCACTGCTGAAGAGGCTGGTAGGACTAGGGTTAAGGCTCCTGGCCAATACTGGCGGGCGATTTGCTGCCAGCATTCTAATTCCCAGGTTTGGCTATCTACAAACTGCCATAAACTCTCTGCTGTCGCCCCCATCAAAATTAATGGTTTATCGGGGGGGCGTTGTTTGGTCTGAAAAATTGCCTCAGCCTTGTCTGGACGGGCTGCTAAGGCGGGTACTGTATCTGTGGGAAAGGTGATCACGGCAACCCCTGCGATCGCCGCTTTAATTAGTTCTTCTTGGGAAACTTTAGCCATAGCATAGTCTGGTAATGAGTTGACGGGCGGCCAGTAAATGGCGCATTCTTAGGGTTAGTCATACCAGTTAATTATATCAGGAAATCACCGAAACTGACGCACCAAAAACACAGCCCATATATCTATTCGTAGCGTCAGAGCAGTTCATCAGAATTTCCCCGAAAATCACCGGAACTGACGCACCAAATATATGATATATCCTGGGAATAATTAATCATATATTTTCATTATTAATGGTGGCGGTGCGTCAGGTTTTAATATCGTCGATTTTTGCCAAAATGTCGGGGTCTGACGCACCCTACAACTTATATCATCGGATGAATATATGGTGGCGGTGCGTCAGGTTTTAATATCGTCGATTTTTGCCAAAATGTCGGGGGTCTGACGCACCCTACAACTTATATCATCGGATGAATATATGGTGGCGGTGCGTCAGGTTTTAATATCGTCGATTTTTGCCAAAATGTCGGGGGTCTGACGCACCCTACAACCTACCACCGATATGGTAGGATTGACATATAGGTTGGAGCAATATCATGGCAAACCGAACTGTTTTGGGTGTATCGATCGCCATTGCACTGCTGGGGGGTGCAGTTGTCTGGGTGGAATTACAACAGCGGGAGGCGATCGCAGAAGCCCGACTGTTGGCAGACTCGGCGGGGGCGGTTGAAACCCTGTCCGGCTACGATAGTCTTTCTGCTGCTTACGACTATCTACAAGCGGCGATCGCACGCCTAGAAAATGCCCCCACATTTCCCAGACAGTCCGAGTTGGAAGAATTGACTTCTCTACGTTCCCAGTTGCAGGTAGTCCAACAAAAGCTAGAACCCGAAAAAAAAGCCCGCCAAAATTACCAGGAAGCCATCACGCGAGCCATGTCCACCTCCCAACTCGTGCAGAACCCTCCCCACCCCCCTCCGGTTTGGGAAGAGGCGCAAAGAAAATGGCAGCAGACGATCGCCCAACTGGAAAGCATCCCACAGGCTACCTCCAGCTTTGGGGAAGCCCAGGAGAAATTGACAGGATATCGGCAAAATCTGGCGGTGGTGAGCCAATATGTGACCAGATCGCGCCAGGCTGTGGAATTGAACAATCGCGGCATGGTGCTAATTCAATCAGGGGATTATAGAGAAGCGATCGTCAACCTCAGTCAGGCGATCGAACTCAATCCAGCTTTGATGGAAGCCTACCTAAATCGAGGTTTTGCTTACGCCGCCATGGACAGCCACCAGTCAGCCCTTTCTAATTATACTATCGCAATTCGGGTTAATTCGTCAAGTCCTGAACCCTACTATTTTCGCGGGGAAGAATACCTAAACTTAGGCAACTATGAAGATGCTTTGAACGATTACAATAAGGCGATCGCCCTAGATCCTAATCGAGCCAATGCCTATTTAGATCGGGGGTTAATTCATTATGAACTCGGCAACCCCAAAAACGCAGCCGATGACTTCACCAAAGCCTCCGAATTGTTAAAGGATAGCGAAGAACCAGCCATCCGCCAATTAGCCTTTAATCTCGCCAGAGATATCCGCGCCACCTTGGAAGTAGACCCCGTGGAAACTGAACAGTCAGCCACCCCATCCTCAATGGTCCCAGAAGAAATCGAGCCAGAAGAACCCGATACAATTATTATTTATCGCCAAAGGCGCGTCAAAGCCAGCTCTATCAGCCCTTCCAGAGTTACCCGGAGTCCGTCTAGTTCCGGGAGTCGGTCTAGTTCCCGGAGTCGTTCTCGCCGCCGATAATCACACCTTAAAACCGTGGAATTTCGTGTCGCGGGGAGTTGCAGAAACCGGCTTTTCTTAGTGATAGAAACCCCGTTTATTGGTAGCGTCGCCAACCTTTAAATAATATATATAGCGTTTCGGTGGATTAGTGAGGTACTTTTCAAAGCCCCTCTCCCCTTGGGAGAGGGGTTTGGGGTGAGGGCTCTACCTTAAAACCGTGGAATTTGGTCGCGCGGGGAGTTGCAGAAACCGGCTTTTCTTAGTGATAGAAACCCCGTTTATTGGTAGCGTCGCCAACCTTTAAATAATATATATAGCGTTTCTCGGATTAGTGAGGTACTTTTCAAAGCCCCTCTCCCCTTGGGAGAGGGGTTTGGGGTGAGGGCTCTACCTTAAAACCGTGGAATTTGGTCGCGCGGGGAGTTACAGAAACCGGCTTTTCTTAGTGATAGAGACCCCGTTTATTGGTAGCGTCGCCAACCTCTAAATAATATATATAGCGTTTCTCGGATTAGTGAGGTACTTTTCAAAGCCCCTCTCCCCTTGGGAGAGGGGTTTGGGGTGAGGGCTCTACCTTAAAACCGTGGAATTTCGTGTCGCGGGGAGTTGCAGAAACCGGATTTTCTTAGTGATAGAGACCCCGTTTATTGGTAGCGTCGCCAACCTTTAAATAATATATATAGCGTTTCTCGGATTAGTGAGGTACTTTTCAAAGCCCCTCTCCCCTTGGGAGAGGGGTTTGGGGTGAGGGCTCTACCTTAAAACCGTGGAATTTCGTGTCGCGGGCAGTTGCAGAAACCGGCTTTTCTTAGTGATAGAAACCCCGTTTATTGGTAGCGTCGCCAACCTTTAAATAATATATATAGCGTTTCTCGGATTAGTGAGGTACTTTTCAAAGCCCCTCTCCCCTTGGGAGAGGGGTTTGGGGTGAGGGCTCTACCTTATGGATATGAGAAACGCTATAGGCGCGCGTCAGAGTTTAAAGATTTTCGATCCTCTCACCTCTCAACCAATCCGGAGTCCCACGCTAGGGCTGACTCGGTGGGAAAATCCCCTACAATGTTAATTGATAACTCAGATGTGTGGGATGGGGTGAGCGATGATTGTTGAGGTGTTGTCACTATTTGCTAGTGCTGGGGTCGGAGTTGTTACCACCGAATGTCATAAGTGGGCACAGCGCAAGGCTGGAGAAGGTAATCATGACATTGAGAAAGCACTGCTTAGAGCCCATCAGCGCATCTTAAATGATATTTGTGCCTGCTGCCAGAAAACACCGGAATGGCAGGATAGTCAGCCCCTAATTATAGCACGAATTGACCAGATTAAGCAGGATGGCAAACAAATCTTAATAATCGTTGAAGGGGAACAGCCCCAAGGCAGTGAGGGGAGTTGGCAAGGGAGTCAACAGGAGGCAATTCGGTATCAATTGATGCAGCGCCTAGAAGCCGAACACCAGTGGCTACGAGAAGCGCCTCCCGTCTTACTCAACACCTTTCGGAATTTATATTTACCCGGCTTAGTGCATTATTTCCGATTAGAAATTAAATATAATCCCGTGGTGTTTAATACCTTAACCCACGATATCCTTACCCAAATAGTCGGGAAAGTCAGCAATATTGACCAGGAACTCTCGGCAATTCGGGGGAGAATTGATGAGGGTGTGGATACATTTATCGCCTCTTGTCAGGGTTTAGATGAACGGTTTAATCAATTGCTGACCACCTTAAAAGGGACTATTCCAGTTCCGGCGGATTTTGCCGCTTTTATTGAGGAAAAAACCCAGGAATTTTTTGGCAGAGAATTTGTGTTTAATGCCATTGAGGAATTTTGCCAGAAACAAGCCAAGGGTTATTTTATCATTGAAGCAGACCCCGGCGTGGGTAAGAGTGCGTTATTAGCGCAATATGTACAGCAAACGGGATGTCTGGCTTATTTTAATATCCTGTCGGAAAACCGCACCAGCACCGATGATTTTATCAAAAGTATCTGCGCTCAACTGATTGAACGCTATGGGTTAGCCTATGACTTACCCCTGCATCCTGATAATACCCGCAATGGCAACTTTTTGAGCAAATTATTAACCGAAGCGGCGGCAAAAACTGACCGTTTAGTGATTGCGGTGGATGCTTTGGATGAGGTGGATTTAAGCACGCAAAATCGGGGGCAAAATGTGCTTTATCTCCCGGAAAATTTACCCAAGGGGGTCTATTTTGTCCTGACCAAACGCCCGGAGTTTTTTCCTTTTGTCGTCTCGGCTCCCCAGCAGGAGTTTGATATGATGTCCGATGAATATTATCAAGCGAATTTAGCAGATATCGAAGGGTTTATTCGCTATCGCTGCCAACGGGAACCTATCCAGCGCTGGCTGGCGGCCCAAGGGGTGACAGAGGCGGAATTTATCGAATTTTTGGCGGAGAATAGCGAAACTAACTTTATGTATTTAAAGTATGTTCTCAATGATATTGAGGCGGGGAAATATGCTGATTTGAACTGGGAAAATTTGCCCAGGGGTTTGGAGAAATATTATGAGCAACATTGGCAGCGTATGGGGATGGTGACGAGGCCCTTACCCCGGACGAAGTTAAAAATCATCTATTTATTGTCAAAGACTCGGAAGCCTGTATCCTGCGATTTGTTGGCGGATTTTGCGGAGGAAGACCCGTTAACGGTGCAGGAGGTGTTGGATGAATGGGAGCAGTTTTTGCGCCATCGAATTATGGAATATGAGGAGGTTTATAGTATTTATCACAAGAGTTTTCAGGACTTTTTATTTAATAGGAGGACGGTACAAAAAGCGGGGGTATCTTTGCGGGATATTGAACTAGATATAGTTGATAATTTGTGGGATGGTTTGTATGGAGAAGATGAGAACAATAATGAAGAATAATTAGTAGGTTGGGTGGACGCAGGAAACCCAACATCTTAGTAGTAGGTTGGGTGGACGCAGGAAACCCAACATCTTAGTAGGTTATGTGAACCGAGAGCGATCGCATTAGGAGTAGGTTATGTGAACCCAGTAAACCCCACAAAAACTCAACCACCGCCAGCCTAGAGTCCGAGTGTGTTGGGTTTCGCGATCGCTCCACCCAACCTACTATAAATTGTTCTATTTTCACCCGTGAGTTATGACCAGCTTTATTGAACGGCTAAACAAATTCTATCCAGAAAAGCGGCGCTATGCCTTAGAAAAATTCCCTGAGCATCTCGTTAACACTGCCCAAACTGCACGACTACAGAAGCTGCTGACGGATTTTGACTTTATCCAGGCAAAACTGGCGGAGTTCGGGGTGCAAGCCTTAATTGAAGATTACGATTTGGCGATGAGTTCGGATGTCTTGCTGAACCCGGAACAGACGGAAACCCTGCAATTAATCGCTGGGGCGTTGCGGCTGTCGGCTCATATTTTAGAATCCGATAAAACCCAACTGGCGGGGCAATTTTGGGGGCGGTTGCTGTCCTTTGAGAATCCAGAGATTGTGGCTTTACTGGAACAGGCAAAACAAGGGCAGAAACAACCCTGGTTTCGTCCCCTCACCGCCAACCTCACCCCACCCGGCGGGCCACTGATTCGCACCCTCTCTGGGCATAGTGGCGGGGTAAGAGCAGTGGCGATCGCCCCCGACGGGAAACGAGCCGTGTCTGCATCGGTTGATGCAACCCTGAAACTGTGGGATTTGGAGCAGGGGAGGGAACTCGCTACCCTCTCTGGGCATAGTCGCGAGGTACTAGCAGTGGCGATCGCCCCCGACGGGAAACGAGCCGTGTCTGCATCGGTTGATGCAACCCTGAAACTGTGGGATTTGGAGCAGGGGAGGGAACTCGCTACCCTCTCTGGGCATAGTCGCGAGGTACTAGCAGTGGCGATCGCCCCCGACGGGAAACGAGCGGTGTCTGCATCGGGTGATAACACCCTGAAACTGTGGGATTTGGATCAGGGGAGGGAACTCGCTACCCTCTCTGGGCATAGTGACTCGGTATGGGCAGTGGCGATCGCCCCCGACGGGAAACGAGCCGTGTCTGCATCGGATGATGCAACCCTGAAACTGTGGGATTTGGAGCAGGGGAGGGAACTCGCTACCCTCTCTGGGCATAGTGGCGGGGTAAGAGCAGTGGCGATCGCCCCCGACGGGAAACGAGCCGTGTCTGCATCGTCTGATGAAACCCTGAAACTGTGGGATTTGGAGCAGGGGAGGGAACTCGCTACCCTCTCTGGGCATAGTAGCTCGGTAAGGGCAGTGGCGATCGCCCCCGACGGGAAACGAGCGGTGTCTGCATCGGGTGATAAAACCCTGAAACTGTGGGATTTGGAGCAGGGGAGGGAACTCGCTACCCTCTCTGGGCATAGTGACTGGGTATATGCAGTGGCGATCGCCCCCGACGGGAAACGAGCCGTGTCTGCATCCAATGATAAAACCCTGAAACTGTGGGATTTGGAGCAGGGGAGGGAACTCGCTACCCTCTCTGGGCATAGTCACTGGGTACTAGCAGTGGCGATCGCCCCCGACGGGAAACGAGCGGTGTCTGCATCGGGTGATAAAACCCTGAAACTGTGGGATTTGGAGCAGGGGAGGGAACTCGCTACCCTCTCTGGGCATAGTCACTGGGTACTAGCAGTGGCGATCGCCCCCGACGGGAAACGAGCGGTGTCTGCATCGGGTGATAAAACCCTGAAACTGTGGGATTTGGAGCAGGGGAGGGAACTCGCTACCCTCTCTGGGCATAGTAGCGAGGTAAGAGCAGTGGCGATCGCCCCCGACGGGAAACGAGCGGTGTCTGCATCCTGGGATGAAACCCTGAAACTGTGGGATTTGGAGCAGGGGAGGGAACTCGCTACCCTCTCTGGGCATAGTGACTCGGTATGGGCAGTGGCGATCGCCCCCGACGGGAAACTAGCGGTGTCTGCATCGGAGGATAAAACCCTGAAACTGTGGGATTTGGAGCAGGGGAGGGAACTCGCTACCCTCTCTGGGCATAGTAGCGAGGTAAGAGCAGTGGCGATCGCCCCCGACGGGAAACGAGCCGTGTCTGCATCGCGTGATAACACCCTGAAACTGTGGGATTTGGAGCAGGGGAGGGAACTCGCTACCCTCTCTGGGCATAGTAGCGAGGTAAGAGCAGTGGCGATCGCCCCCGACGGGAAACGAGCGGTGTCTGCATCTTGGGATGAAACCCTGAAACTGTGGGATTTGGTGACGGGGGAAGTGTTAGCCACCTTTATCGGGGATGGTGCGATGCTTTCCTGTGAGGTTGCACCGGATGGGGTGACGGTGGTGGCGGGGGATAATGGGGGGCGGGTGCATTTTCTGCGGTTGGAGGGGGTGGATTTTCTCCCGTTGGAAATGGATGCCCCTTTAACCTCGCCTTCTGAAAATCCCTTGAATTTACTGTCTGAGGGCTTATCTCTGGTACAGCAAGGACGGGAGGAGGAAGCGATGTCCTGTTGGGAAAAAGCGGTCAAACTTCGACCCGATGCTGCCTCCTTCATTTGGGAGAATATGGGAAAAGCCCTGGAGAAGCAAGGCAAGGCGCTGTGGGAAGCAGAAAACTATGAAGGGGCGGTGCGTTGTTTTCAAGGGGCGGTACAACTGCAACCGGACAACGCTGAATATTGGAATTATTTGGCAGCGTCACAACGGCGTTCTGGAGATGCAGAAGCGGCACTGTCTAGTTATGAAACTGCCCTAAACTTGGAACCGGATGCCGCTTATATTTGGGATAATCGCGGTTATGCTTTATTTAGTTTGGGGCGCTATCAGGAGGCAATAGCGAGTTACCAAAAAGTCTTAGAGTTGGACTCTGATTATGCCAATGCTTACTATAATATTGCTTGTCTTTATGGGTTGCAAGGGGATGTAGATTTAGGCATCCAAAACTTACAACGGGCGATTGAGTTAGATGCAGAATGTCGCGAGGTGGCAAAAACTGATAGGGATTTTGACAGCCTTCGCCAGAATAGTCGATTTCAGGCTTTGTTAGAGGAATGAGAAAGCTGGGGGATAAGAAACCGGGTTTCTCAATCCGATTGGGGCGAGGCGGCAGCGGTTATGGCAACAACCGGGTTTCTGGGATGTGGGTGGAGGGCAAGAAATCCAGGTTTTTTACCTGCGTCCGAATCACCTACGCGATCGCTATAATGGCGAGAAAGCAAGTTTTTGGAGAACGTCATGCAAATTACCTTAAACAAGCAACAAGAAGAGTTTATCGCCGCCCAGTTAGCCCAGGGCAATTTTAGCCATCCTGATGAAGTGGTGAATGCCGCGTTTAAATTGCTAGAAAAATTGCAAACTGAATACCCAGACTGGCTCACCGAAACCCGCGAGCAAGTCAATCTGCCGCCTTTTTCTGGAAGTGGGGAAAAGGCTAATAACGTTTAAGGAACAATGACAGATACCACAGAACTTGATAAAATAGTAGCAGTATCCAATACAGGACCTCTCGTTTCAGCCTTTCAATGTGGTCGGATTGATTTACTCAAGCGATATTTTTCGCTCCTTTACATTACCACCTCTGAGGTACAAGAACTAGATGGTCATGGGTGGCTCGATGAAATTACTCAACTCATTGGTGAGGGATTTGTGGTTGTTGCCGAATTAACCGATTCAGAAAAAAAACAAGCAGAAACTGTAGCAAAACGAATTGCGCGATCGCACAAAAATACCCGTTCAGACTGGCGTGATGATCTCGCTGAAGCCGAGGCCATAATTCTCATGCAAAATCGCCCCGATCTAAATGTGGCACTTATTCTTTTAGATGAGAAAGCTGCCCGTCAAGTTGCTGGGGAAATGGGGTTGAAAATGACGGGATTTCCGGGGATTTTAGGACGGGCTGGACTAGACGGAATTTTAACGAAAGATGACATTCGGCACCTCCTCAAAACCTGCCAGCAACAAGGTACATATTACGGCGATAAATTAATTGAAACCCTTGTAGAAAATTACGGAAGGTAAACCATGACTAAACAAGTTCCCGAACCCAATGCAGAGTTACTCTCGGCTGAAGATATTCATCAGGATGTGATGACTCTAACAACTGCTTTAGAACAACGCAAGGCTGAACGTAAAGCCTATCACATATTATCCCGTCCAGATATCCGTAACTTGCTCGATCGCATCCTAGCCAGTGGAATTTGTACCACAGAAGAGGAAGCCATAGAACGTGCTCTGACCATTTTGATTTCTGGAAGTTGAGAAAGCGAGTTTCTGGAACGATTTGATAAAATACGATAACTCAAAGGATGAAACGATGCTATAAATCACCATAAATTGGAAACCTGAACCCCAAACTTTGACCCAACTGGTACAGATTGCGATGCAAGAACAGAAAAGTTTAGAGACTCTGCTGGATGAGGCAGTTACCCAGTATTTCCAAGCCAATTTTTTCTGATAGACAAATCGGCAGTCGCTTATCATATCCATGATTCCCAAGAAAAAGCCTGAACTTGGTTGATGCGCTTAAAATCACTATCGGCAGAAACAAGGATTAATCCGTGCTGAATTGCTGTGGCAACAATCCAAAGGTCATGGTCAGTAAATCCTAAATTGCTGATACTTGTGCGACGCCGCTTATTTTTATCCTTGGGCGCAAACTGATTAAAAACTGCTGTTTTAATCTGATCTATAAAAAATGGCCGTTTCTTCATCAAGAAAATACAAATCAACTTGACCCAAAAACTCTTTTACTGCTGTGATATTTTCGGATTGTCTCCCAGACTTATCAGCCATGTACAGCAATTCCGCATAAGTGATAATGCTAATTCCAATTGCGTCATTACGATGATTATTTAAAACATTAAGGACTTGAACGTTGCCATTGATAATATAGCTACAATGGTTTGTATCCATTAAATAGGGCATGATATTAAAACTGGGTTTCTGAACGAGTTTCATAAACGGAATCAAGGCATTCTTCCAAGTCATCTCCTTGCCAAGTCCCGGCAACTTTGAGTAAATCTTGGGCGGTTTTCCCTCTTTTTAGCGGGGGCAATTTTCTCAAGGGAGATGATTGAGGGGGTTCCGTTGCTTCTAGGGAGTCGAGAAACTCACTGACGAGGGCAAGTCTTTCCGGTGAGAGGTTGTTCAGTTGGCTGGCGATTTTTTGGTGTAATTGAGTTGTATTCATGATTAATTTATATCCAGAATGTCGCAGGTTGACAAGACAGTGATTTTGATAGCATTGGCGGGGATAGTCGGTTTCTCGGCTGTAGGTTTCTAGAACCCTTTGATAAAACATGATAGCTCAACGGATGAAACGATGCTGGAAATCACTCTGAATTGGAAACCAGACCCCCAAACCGTTCGGCTGAACTCACGGCGAAGCTTTGACTCAATGGGTACAGGTGGCAATGCAAGAACAGAAAAGTTTAGAGACTCTGCTGGATGAGGCAGTTACCTAGTATTTACAAGCAAATTGAGCCCCGAACACCCTTTCTGTATCTCCCACTCCCCCTGACCCCTTCCTCGGTGGTCTATAATGATGGTAGCCCGAAACTGGGCACTGAAGCAGAAGCCATCCTCACCGCAGAAATTGAATCCTCCTCGGGTTTATTGTGGAGGATGATAAAATATCGAAGACGGATCAATTGAGGAAAATCACCGATGCAAATTACCATCAACCTACCGCCAGACCTCGAACAAGACCTCATCCATCAAGCCACACAATCTAATATTCCCCTGCCTACTTTAATTTTGCAAATGTTACGCCGCACAATGCAAACGCCACCCATTCCAGTGTCCCAATGGTCAGAAGCGATTTTGTCTTATCAAGGAATCCCTGATTTCCCCGCTTTCGAGTCCTATCGCGATGAACTGCTTCCCCCTCGCGAACCGGAAATTTTCTAATGCAATACCTCCTCGATACCTGTGTTATCAGTGACTTCATCAAAGGCGAACCGGGTACTCAAAACAGAATCAAGCAAACCGCCCCAGTCAACATTGCTGTTTCCTCAATTACAGTGATGGAACTTAACTATGGTTTAGCCCTCAATCCACAACGGGCGGAAAAAATTAAACCCGTTATTCTCGATTTTTTATCGTCGGTGACCATTCTTCCTTTCACAAACGCAGAAGCTGAAAAAGCGGCTGAGATTCGTGCTTTACTCAAATCTCAAGGACAGCCAATTGGGGCTTATGATGTCTTGATTGCTGCCACTGCACTGGAACATCAACTGCTCATGATTACCGCCAACCAACGAGAATTTAATCGCGTTGTTGGTCTTAAAACTGAGAATTGGCGACAGACCTAAAAAACTAGGTTCGATGGGGAGAAGAGGTGAGGATAGAAACCCGGTTTCTGAGATATCGGTTAAATTTCATCAACCCTGCTCAAAATCTGGTTATATAAAGCTGAAGATACTCTAAATTCTGATGTAGTAATCAGCGCATCCATAAGAGGCTTGACCGCAGTAATTAAATTATTATGCTTGGCCTCAACCCAAATGTCTAGTAATCCCGTAATCTTGATGCCTAAACGGTCCGCTGCTGCTCGACCTCGACGCTCATCAATCAACAGCAAATCTGCATTAAGCTCTATGGCAAGAGCGAGGTAAAATACAGAAGCGATGTGATTTGGCGGTGTTAACTGCTACTGAAAAATGACCGAACTACTTCAACAGGCGATCGCCCAAATCCAACAACTCCCACCCGACCAACAAGATGCGATCGCGGCTCGATTTTTGGCACAGTTGCAGGATGAGCAAAAATGGGAAACCCGTTTTGCTACCACGACAGCACCAGGAGTAGGTTGGGTGAACGCAGGAAACCCAACATCTTGGTAGGTTGGGTGAACGCAGGAAACCCAACATCTTAGTAGGTTGGGTGAACGCAGGAAACCCAACATCTTAGTAGGTTGGGTGAACGCAGGAAACCCAACATCTTAGTAGGTTGGGTGAACGCAGGAAACCCAACATCTTAGTAGGTTGGGTGAACGCAGGAAACCCAACATCTTAGTAGGTTGGGTGAACGCAGGAAACCCAACATCTTAGTAGGTTGGGTGAACGCAGGAAACCCAACATCTTAGTAGGTTGGGTGAACGCAGGAAACCCAACATCTTAGTAGGTTGGGTGAACGCAGGAAACCCAACATCTTAGTAGGTTGGGTGAACGCAGGAAACCCAACATCTTAGTAGGTTGGGTGAACGCAGGAAACCCAACATCTTAGTAGGTTGGGTGGACGCAGGAAACCCAACATCTTAGTAGGTTGGGTGAACGCAGGAAACCCAACATCTTAGTAGGTTGGGTGGACGCAGGAAACCCAACATCTTAGCATTAGGAGTAGGTTGGGTGAACGCAGGAAACCCAACATCTTAGTAGGTTGGGTGAACGCAGGAAACCCAACATCTTAGTAGGTTGGGTGAACCCAGGAAACCCAACATCTTAGTAGGTTGGGTGAACGCAGGAAACCCAACATCTTAGTAGGTTGGGTGAACGCAGGAAACCCAACATCTTAGTAGGTTGGGTGAACGCAGGAAACCCAACATCTTAGCATTAGGAGTAGGTTGGGTGAACGCAGGAAACCCAACATCTTAGTAGGTTGGGTGAACGCAGGAAACCCAACATCTTAGTAGGTTGGGTGAACCCAGGAAACCCAACATCTTAGTAGGTTGGGTGAACGCAGGAAACCCAACATCTTAGTAGGTTGGGTGAACGCAGGAAACCCAACATCTTAGTAGGTTGGGTGAACGCAGGAAACCCAACATCTTAGTAGGTTGGGTGAACGCAGGAAACCCAACATCTTAGTAGGTTGGGTGAACGCAGGAAACCCAACATCTTAGTAGGTTGGGTGAACGCAGGAAACCCAACATCTTAGTAGGTTGGGTGAACGCAGGAAACCCAACATCTTAGTAGGTTGGGTGAACGCAGGAAACCCAACATCTTAGTAGGTTGGGTGAACGCAGGAAACCCAACATCTTAGTAGGTTGGGTGAACGCAGGAAACCCAACATCTTAGCATTAGGAGTAGGTTGGGTGAACGCAGGAAACCCAACATCTTAGTAGGTTGGGTGAACGCAGGAAACCCAACATCTTAGTAGGTTGGGTGAACGCAGGAAACCCAACATCTTAGTAGGTTGGGTGAACGCAGGAAACCCAACATCTTAGTAGGTTGGGTGAACGCAGGAAACCCAACATCTTAGTAGGTTGGGTGAACGCAGGAAACCCAACATCTTAGTAGGTTGGGTGAACGCAGGAAACCCAACATCTTAGTAGGTTGGGTGAACGCAGGAAACCCAACATCTTAGTAGGTTGGGTGAACGCAGGAAACCCAACATCTTAGTAGGTTGGGTGAACGCAGGAAACCCAACATCTTAGTAGGTTGGGTGAACGCAGGAAACCCAACATCTTAGTAGGTTGGGTGAACGCAGGAAACCCAACATCTTAGTAGGTTGGGTGAACGCAGGAAACCCAACATCTTAGTAGGTTGGGTGAACGCAGGAAACCCAACATCTTAGCATTAGGAGTAGGTTGGGTGAACGCAGGAAACCCAACATCTTAGTAGGTTGGGTGAACGCAGGAAACCCAACATCTTAGTAGGTTGGGTGAACGCAGGAAACCCAACATCTTAGTAGGTTGGGTGAACGCAGGAAACCCAACAAATCAGTAGGTTATGTGAACCCAGGAAACCCAACATCTTAGTAGGTTGGGTGAACGCAGGAAACCCAACATCTTAGTAGGTTGGGTGAACGCAGGAAACCCAACATCTTAGTAGGTTGGGTGAACGCAGGAAACCCAACATCTTAGTAGGTTGGGTGAACGCAGGAAACCCAACATCTTAGTAGGTTGGGTGAACGCAGGAAACCCAACATCTTAGTAGGTTGGGTGAACGCAGGAAACCCAACATCTTAGTAGGTTGGGTGAACGCAGGAAACCCAACATCTTAGTAGGTTGGGTGAACGCAGGAAACCCAACATCTTAGTAGGTTGGGTGAACGCAGGAAACCCAACATCTTAGTAGGTTGGGTGAACGCAGGAAACCCAACATCTTAGTAGGTTGGGTGAACGCAGGAAACCCAACATCTTAGTAGGTTGGGTGAACGCAGGAAACCCAACATCTTAGTAGGTTGGGTGAACGCAGGAAACCCAACATCTTAGTAGGTTGGGTGAACGCAGGAAACCCAACATCTTAGTAGGTTGGGTGAACGCAGGAAACCCAACATCTTAGTAGGTTGGGTGAACGCAGGAAACCCAACATCTTAGCATTAGGAGTAGGTTGGGTGAACGCAGGAAACCCAACATCTTAGTAGGTTGGGTGAACGCAGGAAACCCAACATCTTAGTAGGTTGGGTGAACGCAGGAAACCCAACATCTTAGTAGGTTGGGTGAACGCAGGAAACCCAACATCTTAGTAGGTTGGGTGAACGCAGGAAACCCAACAAATCAGTAGGTTATGTGAACCCAGGAAACTCCACAAAAACTTAACCACCCCCAGCCTAGCCGACTGTGTTGGGTTTCGCGATCGCTCCACCCAACCTACTAGAAACCCCGTTTATTAAATGTTTCCGTGGCTGATATAACCCCGATTTTTAGGATTGGGGGGGATTTTCGGGGGAGGTGAAAATATTGCCCGCTGCGAAAATATCTCCGATATTTAACCTTAATTCTGGGAAAACTTGCGAGACTATTTGTTGATTGTCCGTCAAAACAGTTTCTTCATATAAACCCTCATCCAGCCGCAAAACCGATATCTTATTTAACATCGGATCTACAATCCAATATTCCGGGATTTCCGCCGCCGCATATTCGGTTCTTTTGTACCTATAATCTCGGTTTACGGATTCGGGACTGACTACTTCCACCACTAGGAGGGGTGGAGTTTAAAAAACGGCAGATTCATCCAACAATTCTACAACTTTTTCTCTGGAAACGACACAGACATCCATCAATCGCGACTTCCTCGGTGAGGTTCTCACCCCGGCTTCTTTCAAACACAACCAAGGTGAATTAATCCGACTTATTTCGGCTTTCAAAGTATCCCGGATAAAATCGGCGATCAGCAAATGTCGGATGGTTGGTGGGTTTATGATTTCTAATTGTCCATTGACTAATTCATAATGGTTGTCTGTGCCATCGTCATATTTGAGGTAGTCTTCAAAAGTATATGTTTTGTCGGTGGTTATAGATGTCATGGCTATGGTATAATGGTTTCTGAATGGGTTATTGAGATCCAGGCAGTTAGTAGCTGCTAAAACACCAACACTAACCCCCCCTGAAAATCTTTCGACTTCAGGGGGGTTACGGTTTTACCAACCCAAAGCTGAGATAAAACCAGCAGATGGTTTTTCGGCTTCGGAAGTTGTGGTTGTGTTAGAATCAGAGTCGATGCGGATTTCTGTGCAGAAGGTGGAGGTGTTGAAGCCTCCGAACCGCTTGACGGCACTCGATCGCATTCTAACATTAGAACCAACAAACCAAAAGCGTTCAATAGAACTCATGGTTTCATATTCGGTTATTAAGGTTAAGCCGTCCTCTTCGTCCATTTCAAAACGTCCAATCACCGGGACAATTTCCGCATAACCCCTTTCCCGCAGCATTCGACCCCGGCGCGGATCGTCTGGGTCTGGTACGATCGCAAATACGGTAGAACCCTTATGGTTTTCGTCTTCCTTATCCCAAGCCATTTCGCCATTCCAGGTGACATGAGCCCCCCCCGCCGCCAAACTCGGGTCAATATCGTGCATTTTGCAGATCTCGGCTACCTGGGGGTCCTCAGCGGTAAGGGAGGTTACATTAATATCGGAAAATCCTTTTTCGGCTTGACGAAAAGCTAGGTGATGGGTCGTCCTTAGCGATCGCCATCTTCCGGCACTCATATTAAAAAATTCTATAGCATCCATTAGCTTAATCTCCAGTCTGACGGCTATCCGTTTATTTTATGGCAGTTAGGGCTGAGTCTGTGGCTATCAGATCGGAAAATCCAAAGTTTTGTTAAATAGATTAGTGCCTAAATGTCCATCATGGACAGATTGTCAAGTGTATGTTACGATAATTTACATTCCAGGTAAACAAAAGTTACGGTTTGACCCAAAACCGTACTCTCACCCCTAGAATTTCAGAGGAGGAGCGAACAATGCAAACCCCAGGAAATCTAAGCATAGAGCAACAATTCAAGCTCAAGGTTCTCCAGGAACAAGTCAAACACCTAAGTTTAGAAGAAGCTCAGGAGTATTTAATTGAGGTATTTCGCCAAGGGATGGTCAAGGATAATTTACTGAAAAACTGGATGAAAGGCGCATAGCCTCAAAACACCATCAACCAATCACCACAACCAGAGGGAGGTCAGAAAGGGCTGATTAAGTTAAGTAGCCTCTGACCTCTTGGGAATAGGTTATGCTTAACCAAAGCGACCACTAACATATTGTTGTGTGGCTTCTTGTTGGGGATTTTGGAAAAGACTATGAGTATCGCTAAACTCGACCAGGTAGCCAAAACGCTTGCTACCATCTTCGGCTTTGGCGTTAAAAAAGGCAGTCATATCGGCGACCCTAGTTGCTTGCTGCATATTATGGGTAACGATAATAATAGTGTATTGTTGTTTGAGTTCAACAATAAGTTCTTCAATCCGCATGGTAGAAATGGGGTCTAAAGCGGAGCAAGGTTCATCCATGAGAATTACATCAGGTTGAACGGAAACAGCGCGTGCAATACATAGACGTTGTTGTTGACCCCCAGACAAAGCCAAACCACTTTGTCGGAGTTTATCTTTGACTTCATCCCAGAGTACAGCCTGACGAAGCGATCGCTCTACAATTTCATCCATATCACCTTTGGACTTAGCCAAACCATTGACGCGCACCCCATAGGCGATATTTTCATAAATAGACTTAGGGAAGGGGTTAGGCTTCTGAAAGACCATACCAATTTGTCTTCGCACTTGGACAGGATCGACAATTGGATCGTATAAATTCTGACCCTGATAGTAAATATTCCCGGACAACCTAAAGCCTGGAATCAAATCATTAATGCGATTAAAGCAGCGGAGAATAGTAGTTTTACCACAGCCAGAGGGTCCAATAAAAGCGGTTACCCGTTTTTTAAGAATGTCCATAGTCACGCCACGAACCGCCTTAAAATCCCCATAGAAAACATCAAGATTTTGAGCATGGATAACTATATCGGTATCAGTCAAATTAGCAGTATCGGGAATACTCGCATCCATCATCAGCAGTTAACTCCTGAATTGTTGAGTAATTTATTAGGTACAAATCGAACCCCAAAAACTGGATTACTAGAGTTGGGGAATTAATTGGATATATAGCCGAGTGATGAGAGTTAATAAGTATAACCGTGAATATCACCGCCGCCGGATGGAAGTCCGGGGGGAACAGGTTGAATTTTACCCATCATCATGTAATATTGCTATATATTGAGGTTTACGGTTTAGCCAAAACGACCACTGACATAATCATGAGTTCGCTGGTCTTGGGGACAGGAAAAAATGTTTTCAGTGGTATCTACTTCGACTAGATAACCAACCCGCTTACCACCTTCTAGGGCTTCGGCGTTAAAGAAGGCGGTATAATCAGCTACGCGAGAAGCCTGCTGCATATTATGGGTAACAATGACAATGGTATAATGTTGCTTGAGTTCAGCCATCAAATCTTCAATTCGCATGGTAGAAATCGGGTCTAAAGCGGAACAGGGTTCATCCATCAAAATAACATCGGGTTGAACAGCGATCGCCCTAGCGATACATAAACGTTGCTGCTGTCCTCCCGATAGAGAAGTCCCCAACTTTTTAAGATTATCCTTCACTTCATCCCAGAGGGCGGCGCTGCGTAGGGCTTTCTCGACCCTCTCCTCTAGGTTATCTTTAATGCCATTTACCCGCAAACCATAGGCGACATTATCATAAATAGTCTTAGGGAAAGGGTTAGGCTGCTGAAAGACCATACCAATGCGGCGGCGGACAACGACCGGATCAACTCCCTTGTGATAGAGGGGTTGACCTCGGTAATTCAAAAGTCCTTTAACCTCAGCACCGGGAACCAGGTCATTAGTGCGGTTAAAGCAGCGCAGGAGGGTACTTTTACCACAGCCAGAGGGGCCAATAAAGGCGGTAATTTTACGCTCTAGGATATCCATATTAACATCCCGGAGAGCGATCGCACCGCTGTAGTAAACGGATAGATTTTTAATCTCAAAAATGCGCCGAGTATTTACGGACACATCATCAATATATTGTTGCATGGTTTCTCCAATTAGTCAAGCTAAAAGAACATTGAGGCAGAATAGGCGAGTTAACAAGCTAGTTAAATTAAAATGCTTTTTTCCTGCTAAAAAAGCGGGCTAAAACACTGAAAATGAGGACAAGTGACAACAATACCAAGGCGGCAGCCCAAGCCAAAGTCTGAGAGGCTTTGTAGGGAATAATCGAGAAAAAGTAAATCAAGATAGGTAAGGTAGAAACTGGTTCCCAAACATTAGCCGCCCAGAAGTTATTGTTAAAGGAGGTAAAAAGTAAGGGTGCGGCTTCTCCGGCGGCGCGGGCGACAGAGAGAACAACACCGGTGACAATAGAAGTTAGGGCGGCGGGTAAGACAATTTGAACGACAGTTTGAAATCGGTTGGCACCAATACCGGTTGCAGCTAACCGCATTTCATTAGGAACCAATAACAAGGCTTCTTCGGTAGAGCGAATAATAATGGGTAACATCAAGACAGCCAAAGCGACCCCACCAGAAAAAGCGGAAAATCCTCCCATGGGTTTGACGACAATGGAGTAAGCAAATAGGCCACATAAAATGGCGGGAACGCCGGTGAGTACATTACAGGAGAACTTGACCAAGTAGGCTAACTTAGTACCGCGACCGAACTCGGCTAGATAAATGGCAGCAATGACACCAAAGGGAACGGCAATCATGGTAGCAATTCCGAGGGTCATCAAGCTACCGATAATGGCATGACCAAAACCGCCCTCAGAGAGACCGGGAGGGGGTGGTAATTTAGTGAAGATATCGGGAAAGACTAAAGCGCCTGCGCCTTTTTGAAAGACGCTAACGAGAACCCACAGCAAGGGAATGATGACTGTGGCGGCAAAGACCATGGTTAATACGGTTAATATCCGTCCGAAGAGACGGCGATGGCGGGCCATGGTTTTCTCGCTAATATCGAAACTATCGCCTTCAGAAGGAAAGGAAGGCTGACGACCTGGATTATCCATAATTTATGTTTGCTAAACTTAGTGGGGGATTGACTGAACCAAAAACTAAGGTCAAGAAACTAAGGTCAAGGTCATAAACCTTACTCAATATTCTGAAATCGACGAATTACGAGTTCCGCCAAAATATTGACGACGAGGGATAGCATCATCAGGACTAAACCTGCGTACATGAGGGCGGCTACTTGGGTGCGTCCGGCTTCGCCAAATTGGGAGGCGATGAGACCTGTAATAGTTGCTCCGGGCTGTAACCATGATATGTCAATGCGGTTAGCGTTACCGACTAGCATGGCGGCTACCATGGTTTCACCCATAGCGCGACCCATTCCCAACATGACGGAACTGATAATGCCAGATAAGCCGGCGGGGATAAGGACTCTGATAATGGTTTCCCAGCGGGTGGCTCCTAAGGCGAGGGAACCATTGCGGAGGTCTCTGGGTAAAACTTCAAAGGTGCTACGGGTGATGGAGATGATAATGGGGACAATCATAATGGATAGGACTAAACCGACCAGTAAGAGGTTATTACCGGAGGGGGTAGCGCCACCGAAAAAGGGAATCCAGCCGAAGTAGCTGTTGAGAAATCTAAAAAGGGGTCTGATGACTGGAATGAGGACAAAAATCCCCCAAATGCCTAAAACGACGCTGGGGATGGCGACAATTAGCTCGATCGCAAAGGCGATGGGAGTTGTCACCCATTTAGGAGCAAAGCCTTCGGTGAGGAAGATGGCGACACCAATGCCCAGGGGAATGGCAATTAGTAGGGCGATAAAGGCGGTAACTAAGGTTCCATAAATTTGGGGTAGTACGCCATATACGTTGGTTACGGGGTTCCAGGTTGTACTGACTAAAAAACCGAGACCAAATTCGCGAATGGCGGGGGTAGCTTCGATGGCGGTTTGTACGATTACCCAAAGTAAAACGGCTCCGGCACCAATAGCCAGGAGTAGGGTTAATCCCCAAAAGCCGATATCGATGACTCGAATGGTGCTGGTTCGTTTTTCGAGGCTACGGCTGGGTAATTGATTTAATGGATCAGCCAGGGTCATGATGTTGTTTTGTCTCCTCTTGGAATGACGTAGGGTGGGTCACATTGGATCAGCTATTGGGGAAACCAACCAAGTTTGTGCTGTGACGCACGGTACGGGGTATTTACAGGAAAGAGCGATCGCTGGGACTAGGGAAGTGTGGGAGTAGTTATCAGTTATCCATGGAACAGGAAAAGGCTAACTGAGTGGCTTGTGACTACACCCACACTCTGGGCTATATATCCCAACTACAGAAAAGTTTCGGTAATGGGAGTACCAAAAATATGGAACTCCTGAATTATCTAAGGGATTCTGTTAGTTGGCGTTGATGGTGTCAAAGACGGCTTTAATCCTTTCTACTAAAGGATCAGGGGTGGGAACGAAAAGGAGTTCTTCTGCTAAGGCTCTACCTTCTGGACCCAAGGACCATTCAAAAACCTGACGCATGGCTTGCCATTTGGCATCGTCTTCATAGTTTTGATAGATCATCACCCAAACTAGACCGACAATGGGGTAAGACTCAGCACCGGAGGGGTCAGGAACTAGCAAAGCAAAGTTATCGGGTACGGGTTCATCAAGTAAGGCTTTAGCTGCTGCTTCTGGAGATGGGGCGATAAAGTTTCCGGCTTGGTTTTCGATTACGGCTGAGTCAATGTCGTTGAGGGCTGCATAGGCATAAGATAGGTAGCCAATGGCTCCCTCGTTTTGTTGAATGGAGGCGGCAACACCTTCGTTTCCTTGACCGCCAATACCTATGGGCCAGTCTACGGAGGTGCCGGCACCAGCAGGCCAGTCAGGACAGATTGTATTAATGTGGTTGGTAAATACAAAGGTGGTTCCACTACCGTCGGAACGGTGAGCGAAGACAATGGGTAGGTTAGGAAGATTGAGGTTGGGGTTATCGGCTGCGATCGCCGGATCAGTCCATTGAGTAATCTGTCCGGTCACGATACCACAGTAGGCTTGCCGGGATAGGCGGAGTTGGAGGTTATCAATTCCTGGGAGGTTATAGGAGAAGGAAATAAACCCTCCGGTCATGGGAATTTGAATGGGATCGTGGCCGTGGGCGGCGATGAAGGATGCTGTGCGATCGGCTGAGTCTGTGATCGGTGCTTCACTGGCTCCGAAGTCTACTGTGCCGTTGATGTATTGCTCTAAACCGGCTCCACTACCTACGGACTGATAACTAACTTGTACGTTGGGGTCTACCTGGCGGTTATAGGCATCAAACCAACGTTGAAATATGGGGGCGGGAAAGGTCGCCCCAGCGCCGCTAATGGATATTCTTTGGCCGCCAGTTTCTCCATCTTGGGGGCCAGGAGCGCAGGCGGTGGCTCCTAATAGTATTGGTAGGGAGGCTACTGCTAAAAGGACTTTGCGATTGAGAACCATGAAAAATACGTCCACTTGGTGAAACGACTAGGAAATCAGATGAACAATAACCGATTAAGGTTCTGGTTTAATTTGATACTCAGGTACAAAAACAGACTTTAAGCCCGATACCTACACAAGAAATTACCACAAGATTGATGACTCCACAAGGGGAGTTGGTGGTTAGAAAAAAATCTAAAGATTTAGCTTAACTTGGTTTTGCTGTCAAGGATAACCTAACCTTAAACTAATCTTAATCAAGGCTAACTTGACTATAGGTGGCTGGTATGGTGCTGTTTTTATTAAATTCTAATTGGGGGGAACATCTTATGTCAAAGAAAGGCGGCTTATTTAGTCTGAGCTGTGGGGAGATTGATAAATTTTAGTAGCACCTAACTTTACCAGAGGGAGGAAAATTAATGAATAATTAACAATTGCAATCTATGGCCACGGGGTGGGGTTGCCATTGAGCTTGGGGTGAGATGATGGTACGATGGGGAGATTAAGGTAATTACGCAGTTTAAGGCTTAATCGTGGTTCAAGCACTGCCATCAACTAACCGTCAGTCCGAACTCAATGCTGAGTATTGGTCGCTCACACCTAGGAGTCAGACAACAGAGCAACTATCGCAGTGGCTCAATTCCCTGGCTGACCGGGTAATTGGGGGCGATCGCATTGGTCGAGAAGAGGCGATCGCACTGACTGAAATCGAAGGAAATGATCATATTCTACTGCTGTGCGAGGCGGCGGACCGAGTACGTCAAGCCTGTTGTGGCACAATGGTAGATTTATGTAGCATTATTAATGTCAAGTCGGGGAACTGTTCGGAAAATTGCAGTTTCTGCTCCCAGTCGGTTCACCACCCTGGGGAAAATTCGCCGATTTATGGGCTAAAATCCCCAGAGGAAATTCTGGCTCAGGCGAAAGCTGCGGAAGAAGCTGGGGCTAAAAGGTTTTGTTTGGTTTCTCAGGGACGGGGTATTAAGTACAATAGCCCTAAGTCTAATGAATTTGAACAGATCCTGGAGACAGTTCGCCGCATTCAGGCGGAAACTTCTATTAAACCCTGTTGTGCTTTGGGAGAAATTACCCCACAACAGGCTCAGGCTTTGGCGGAAGCGGGTGTGACTAGGTATAATCACAATCTGGAATCTTCCGAAAAGTTTTACGGTAATATTGTGACGAGTCATAGTTGGGACGATCGCGTTCAAACTGTGAAAAATATCAAGGCTGCTGGTATTCAAGCCTGTACGGGTGGCATTATCGGTATGGGAGAAAGCTGGGAAGACCGTGTTGACCTGGCTTTAGCATTGCGGGAACTTGAGGTAGAGTCGGTTCCGATTAATTTACTGAACCCCCGTGAAGGAACTCCTTTGGGGGGGCGCTCCCGTCTTGACCCATATGAAGCGCTCAAGGCGATCGCTATTTTTCGCCTACTCCTCCCAGAGCAAATTTTGCGATATGCAGGGGGACGGGAAGCTGTTATGGGAGAATTACAAGCGTTAGGTCTGAAAGCGGGGATTAATGCCATGCTGATTGGACATTATCTAACTACTATGGGCCAACCCCCTGAAAGCGATCGGGCTATGTTAGAGTCTCTTGGTCTTGAGGGTGGAGAGGCTCCTATTCCCGGACAAAAACCAGACCAAAAACACCAGACCACAACCTCAAGTATAACTCCCTGACAATTGATACCACCAGTTGAATTTTTATGGGCGATCATTGGCGTACTTCTGACTATCGGTGGCACCTTCTTGGAAGCGTTTGTCACCGACCCCTCTAGCCTTTGGAGTCAGCCTAACATTCAGATACATTCCTTGGGTGTTACCTATCAGATCGGAGCGGTTCTACTGGTGGGCTGTATGGGAGGCAAAAATGCGGCTGCTATGTCTCAAATTGCCTATCTCGCCTTGGGTTTGACGGTTTTACCTGTTTTTTCCCAAGGAGGGGGGTTCGGCTACCTCGCAGAGCCTACCTTTGGCTATCTATTGGGTTTTGTTCCCGGTGGTTGGGTCTGTGGTTTTTTGGCTTTTCGTAATCATCCTAAGTTGGAATTGCTGGGGTTTAGCTGTCTGTGTGGATTGATTTCTATTCACTTGGTGGGGATACTTTATCTGGTTGCTACTCATTTGATGAATAATGTTGGCGATCGCATGATTCCACTAATGACGGCTATTCACAGCTATTCTCTTACTCCCCTCGGTGGTCAGTTGGCTGTGGCTTGTGCGGTAACTGTTATATCCTATGTCCTCCGGGGGCTAATGTTTTATTAATTAAAATTATCCTCCATGGGATTTAAAAAAAACTCGACTTTTTGGATAGCTGCCACTATCAGTTTGGTGATAGACCATTTGACTAAGTTTTGGGTGGTGCAGACTTTTGAGTTGACTACCCCTCCCCAAACTGTCCCCATTTTACCGGGTATTTTTCATATTACCTATGTGGTTAATACTGGGGCGGCTTTTAGTTTGTTTAGCAATGGCGGTGTTTATTGGCTGCGTTGGCTGTCTCTGCTGGTTAGTCTGGGATTAATGCTTTGGGCTTGGTTTGGCCCTCGGTTTATTTCCTGGGAACAGTGGGGATATGGTTTGATTCTTGGCGGCGCTTTGGGTAACGGTATCGATCGCTTTGTTTCTGGTCATGTGGTCGATTTCTTCGATTTCCGCCTGATTCAATTTCCTGTTTTTAATGTGGCTGATATTTCTATTAATGTCGGCATTATCTGTTTGCTGATCGCTGCTTTTAAGCCCCATTCTCACCCATAATTTTTCTGGTAAAGGGGTTGACATGGGCGGGCGGTTTCTGTTATAATATTGACATATTCTTAATAATAAGAAATTGCCAAAAATAAAAAAATTGCAACCATCCCATTATGATAAAAGTATAGCGCAAGTCAGCGCCAAAAGCAACCCCCCTCCCCAAAAAGCGAAAATTTTTAACATTTCTTAATTTTTTGTTACAAAACTTAACAATATAGTATGTATGATAGATAAAAGTGGAGCATTGAGTGTAATATCGGGCCAATGGGAGTAAGTGAATTGTTAGCAGCAGAATCGATAATAGCAGAATCGGTGAAGGGTGAGGGAGACTATGATATAGCGATTGTGGGTGGTGGTATTGTGGGGGCGACAGTAGCGTGTAGCCTAAAAAATTCCGGGCTAAGAATAGCACTAATTGAACCTCAACCAAAAGCGATCGCCGCGAGTCGTCGCCAAGCCTATGCTTTAACGTTACAAACGGGGCGAATTTTAGATCAGATCGGGGTATGGGGAGATATTCTACCAAAAATCACGACATTTTATCAAATTAGTCTGAGTGATAACGATCATCCAAATGTGATTAATTTTGAAACGACGGACTTAGGGACTGAGGCGTTAGGATATGTGGGGGAACATTCGGTTATCCTAACAGCAATGCAAAGGTTTCTGGAAGATTGCGCGGAGGTGCATTGGTGGTGTCCAGGGAGAGTCAAACAAGTAAGTTATTATAGCGATCGCGCGGAAATCGAGGTAGAAACTGGGGAAGAAGTTAAGACTATTAAAGCGCGGCTAGTTATGGCGGCTGATGGTGCAAAATCTCCCTTACGTGAAGCCTGTGGAATCAATACGAAAGGCTGGAAATATTGGCAGTCCTGTATAGCGTTTACGATTCAAACGGAAAAACATCATAATAATGTAGCGTTTGAAAAATTCTGGTCAAGCGGACCGATGGGAGTTTTACCGCTACCGGGGAATCGCTGTCAAGTGGTGTTAACTGCGCCCCATAGCCAAGCCCATGAGTGGCAAAAAATGGATAAAGGGGAGTTTTTGGAGTTGCTAGAATATCGGACGGGTGGAGTTTTGGGGCGGTTGGAATTATTGAGCGATCGCATAGTGTTTCCAGTGCAATTAATGCAAAGCGATCGCTATGTTAATCATAGATTAGCTTTAGTGGGAGATGCAGCCCATTGTTGTCACCCGGTGGGAGGTCAAGGGTTAAATATGGGGATTCGTGATGCTGGTGCGATCGCCGAAATTGTGAAAAAGGCTTATCAAGCGGGTGAAGATATTGGCGACCTAAAAACTCTGAACCGATATCAGAAATGGCGGCGGGGAGAAAACCTGCTAATTTTGGGGTTTACGGATTTTCTGGATCGGATGTTTTCGGGGAATTGGCGACCTCAAGTTATCTTGCGTCGTTGGGGACTGTGGGGCTTAAAAAAAATCCGACCTTTGCGTTATTTGTCTTTACGAATAATGACGGGATTATTTGGACGCGCGCCCCAAATTACTGAGTGTAAGTAATTAAGTCAATAGGGAGTTATCAATTATGGGGTGGGGGGTGATGCTGAGGGGTTGATGTTTTCCCAAGGGGGGAGTATCTTAAATGCGATCGCTATATATAAGTAATTTAGACCATGATCATCAATCGCCGCCATTTTTTCAAAACTTCTGCTTTTCTGGGGGGGTCTTTACTGCTAGATAAGCTGAGAAGTCCGGCTGCTGTGGCTGCTAATGAGTTAGTTACACACGCCCATCAAATTATTATGCAGTTAGACTGGAAATATAACGCCCAATTTGCTGGGGTGTTGCTGGCTGATTATTATAATCTCTATAAAAGCAGTGGTTTGGCGGTAGAAATTCTACCGGGAGAAACTGCGATGATTGTGACTAATCAAGTAGCTGAAAATCCGGCGATGATTGGTTGCGGTGAACAGGATATTATTATGAATGCCCAAATTGCGGGTAAACCTATAAAAGCTATAGCTACGATGTTCCAAAATTCCCCTTTGGGGTTAATGTCGATGCCAAATAGTCAGATTTATGACCTACAGGATTTAATTGGAAAACGGGTAGCGATGCAGGGGGAAAGTTACTCGATTATGCAAATGGTTATGGGTCATAATAACATTGGGTCCGATGAAATCGAAGTTATCCTAGTTTCAGGAGAGGAAAAACATGATCTGCTACTGAGGGGTGATGTGGATGCTGTGCAATGTTATATTGTAGATGAACCGATTGGATTTGCTGCTAAAACGGGAATTACACCTAATACCATGAAGTTTAGTGATTATGGTTATGATGCCTATGTTCAGGTGATTTTTGCCCATAATAAACTATTACAGTATCACCCGGAAATAGTGCATACATTTTTAGAGGTGACATTTGCGGGTTGGCGGCTGGCTTTGGATGATGTGGAAAAGGCGGCGGAAATTATTGTGAGTAATTATGCAGAAACCGGGGGAGAGTATGATGATTTAGATTATCAAATAGCGTCTCTGAAACAGGTGGCTAATTATGTAACTGCGGGGATTACAGATAATGACCTAGGAAAAATAGATGGCGATCGCTGGCAAAGTATGGCTACCAAATTCGAGAAGTATGGTATCATAAATGATGTGCCATTATTCTCTAATTCAGTAGATGATAGATTTATCAATTAATAATTAATAATTGTAGGGGCGGGTTCTGGTGTGACCTCGCCTCCCAACGACAATATTAATAAACCCGCCCTCCGGGTTCTGGTGTGACCGACTCTCCCAACGACAATATTAATAAACCCGCCCTCCGGGTTCTGGTGTGACCTCGCCTCCCAACGACAATATTAATAAACCCGCCCTCCGGGTTCTGGTGTGACCGACTCTCCCAACGACAATATTAATAAACCCGCCCTCCGGGTTCTGGTGTGACCTCGCCTCCCAACGACAATATTAATAAACCCGCCCTCCGGGTTCTGGTGTGACCGACTCTCCCAACGACAATATTAATAAACCCGCCCTCCGGGTTCTGGTGTGACCGACTCTCCCAACGACAATATTAATAAACCCGCCCTCCGGGTTCTGGTGTGACCTCGCCTCCCAACGACAATATTAATAAACCCGCCCTCCGGGTTCTGGTGTGACCTCGCCTCCCAACGACAATATTAATAAACCCGCCCTCCGGGTTCTGGTGTGACCTCGCCTCCCAACGACAATATTAATAAACCCGCCCTCCGGGTTCTGGTGTGACCGACTCTCCCAACGACAATATTAATAAACCCGCCCTCCGGGTTCTGGTGTGACCGACTCTCCCAACGACAATATTAATAAACCCGCCCTCCGGGTTCTGGTGTGACCGACTCTCCCAACGACAATATTAATAAACCCGCCCTCCGGGTTGGGCTATTAATAAACCCGCCCTATGTGACCAGGGAATTAATGGCTCAATAACTTGTAGGGGCAAAAAATGTTTCGCCCCTACTGTTGAGTGAGGGCGAAAAGGATAATTTACCCTCGTTTTTGGTGATGCTGGATAGCCTAAAAGCCGTTACGACCCCAGACAACCATGGAAATGGAGAAAGTAAAGACGACTAACAATCCAACCCAACCTAATGACAGAATATCCATAGTAGTATTTCACAAAACCAGATGAAAATTGACTTCAGAGGCTATCATATCCTGAAATTGATCCAGTCGCATCCATCTTCTAACTTTAGTCCGGCTGAACGCATACAGTCCCTAGTGGCGGGTATTTGGGCGGGTGTTTCTGTAGGGACGATCGCCCTAATGATAGAGTTGACCGTTAGTGGTATCCTAGGAGAGATGATCGCCCTAGATGTGCATTTAATCGTCAAGGGAGCGATCGCCATAATTAGTGGCTTTCTCTTCGGTGTTACTTATCGCTACACCGTCCGCCGGGATAATAACCCCCAACTGAAACTAGGGGTGGTGTTTGCTTTCGCTCTGGTCCGGGGGTTGGCTATATGGGATATAGCGCCCCAACCTTTGCCCCAAATGGCCATCTGGGTAGGAGAAAATTTAGTTATGTTCGCCGTGGCGGGAATTATCCTAGATGTAGCGATGGGACGGGGTTGGGTTAAATACTTTTCGTCGGAGGGGGAGTTATCGGACAACTGAATCAGAAGTCCTTAGAGGTTAAAGAACTATAAATCCTGATGTTGCTAACTGTGAACTCCATTGAAACCCTATCGGAAGATGTCGTTGACCTGATAGCCGCAGGAGAAGTTATAGACTCAGTGGCGGCGGTGGTGCGGGAATTGGTAGAAAATGCCATTGATGCGAAAGCGACGCGAATATCAGTTTCCCTATGGCCACAACAGTGGCGAATTCAGGTGGCAGATAATGGCGAGGGTATGGATTTAGTCAACCTGAAACGGGCTGCCATGGCTCATAGTACCAGTAAAATTGCGACAGCGAGGGATTTGTTAAAGATTAGCAGTTTAGGGTTTCGGGGAGAAGCTCTGCACAGCATCGCGCAACTGTCGGATTTGGAGATTCTCAGTCGCGGTGGTTTGTCCTCATCCCCAAGTTCAGGATGGCGGGTAGTTTATAACCATCAGGGAGAGGCGGAAATGGTGGAAACTGTGGCGATCGCACCTGGTACTGTGGTAAAGGTTAGTAATCTGTTTGCTAACTGGTCATCGCGCCGCACCGCCGGACCGACTGCGACCCAACAATTGCGGGCGGCGCAACTGATGTTACAACAGATAGCTCTGTGTCATCCCCAGGTGACATGGCAAATTCACCAAAACGATCGCCCCTGGCTACGGTTTGGGCCAGCAGTGACGACCCAACAGATGCTACCTGAATTTATTAGGGGTGTAAGGGTGGGGGATCTGCAATATTTGAAAATGGATGTAGACCCACCCCAACAGGTGGAAGAGTGCCATAAATTCTTGTCGAAATCATGGTTAGAGGTGGTGATAGGCTTGCCCGATCGCGCTTCACGTCGGCGCAAGGATTGGGTTAAGATAGGAGTTAATGGTCGTATGGTGCGATCGCCGGAATTGGAGCCTACCATATTATCGGCTTTTGCGCGTACCTGTGGGCGCGATCGCTATCCGGTTTGTTTTGTGCATCTGCATATCGACCCGGCCTTAATTGACTGGAATCGCCATCCTAGCAAAGCCGAGATTTATTTACATTATCTCAACCACTGGCAAGAGCAAATACACCTAGCCATTGATCAGACTCTCAAGCTGAACCCAGAAAGTCTCTCAGCGGGGGTTAATCCCATCGAGAAGCTGTTGCGCGTCTCGGAAGATACTGCCTCATACCGAACCCGCCCGACCCCCCTAGAATCAGCGGAAAACCCCCAGAGAGTTGATGTTCCGAAACTAAAAGCGATCGGTCAAATTCACAACACCTATATTGTGGCAGAACACCCAGAGGGTCTGTGGTTAGTAGAACAACACATTGCCCATGAAAGGGTAATTTACGAACAATTATGCAGGCGTTGGCAAGTGATACCCCTGTCAACTCCGATCATCGTCGCCAATTTGTCCGAGGCGCAACTAGAACAACTAACCCGCCTCAATTTGGAAGTTGACCCCTTTGGCGATGGACTCTGGGCTATCCGAAGCGCCCCAGAAATTCTCGCCCTGCGCCAAGACTGTCAAGAAGCGCTGATTGAACTCAGTTTGGGTGGAGATTTACAGGCCGCCCAAGTAGCCACGGCTTGCCGCAGTGCCATTCGCAACGGCACATCCCTAAGTTTAACGGAAATGCAGACCCTATTAGATCAATGGGTGAGTACCCGTTCCCCCCGGACTTGTCCCCACGGTCGCCCGATTTTCCTAAGTTTAGAGGAATCTTCCCTAGCCCGATTTTTCCGCCGCAGTTGGGTGATTGGCAAAAGCCATGGGATATGATACGGGGATAATTACCCTGAGTAATTATCGATGAAAACCTAGTGAATATATCAGCATGAATTTTGCGGAACCAAGACAGCAGTTTTATGAGGAGGTTAGCCAGGCAGAAAATCAAATAGATTTGGCTAAGGCTGCCCTATATATTGCCCGAGAACATCAACCCTATTTTAACCCTTTAGAATATCTGCAACAGTTAGATAGGATGGCGGCGGATGTGTTGGGGAAACTTGAAAAGCCAGCTTATCCAATGCGGATAATTAAGGCGATTAATCATTACCTTTATGATGAGTTAGGATTTCGGGGGAATCGGACTGAATACTATGACCCGAAAAATAGCTTTTTAAATCAGGTGATAGACCGTCGGACTGGTATTCCGATTACTATGTCCTTGGTGTATTTAGAGATAGCAAAACGCATTGAATTTCCGATGGTGGGAATTGGGATGCCGGGACATTTTCTGATTAAGCCAGAATTTGAAGATGCGGGGATTTATGTTGATGCGTTTGGATGGGGAGAAGTCCTATTTCCCCAGGACTGTGAGCTGAGATTGTCGGAAATTTATGGACAGCCTGTAACATTACGGCCTGAATTTCTCAATGCGATCGCACCACGGCAATTTTTAAGGCGGATGCTGCAAAATCTGAAGGCAATTTATATGAATGTTGGGGAATTTGAGGAGGCGCTGAAGGTAGTGGAGAGGATTGTGATCTTGTCTCCTGATGATATTAAAGAAAGGCGCGATCGCGGTCTGGTTTACTATCAACTGTATCGCTGGTCAGAGGCTCGCTGTGACTTAGAAGATTATCTTAACCACCTTCCAACTGCTCAGGATGCTGGTATAATTCAGCAGTTACTAGATAGAATGGACTTGGATACCTGAATCGTTTAATTAGTAAGGATTTGGGGAACCATTCAACCTGTCTAGTAAACCTATAAAACAGATAGGGTTATCAACCTGAACTTACAGCCGTGTGTCCCACGGTCAAAGGGTAGGCTGATTGATAAATTGACCTCTTCTGGGGGGAAGCCGATCCTCCTGACCGCCAAATCGGCTAAGTCGCTTTTTAGTAGTGACAATCACTAGGCGGATTGCAATCGCCACAATGTGTTAACTATAAACCCTTATCCTGACAGCGATAGCGGGTTATTACTCAACCCCTATATCCTATTGAGTTACTCAGATATTACTCACAATCTAGTCCTAGCACAGGAAAATAATTCTGTCAACAGGTTGATTACTCAGTCAACAAGCACAACTTAATCAATCTGTCAAATGCCTACTATCTCCCCCCAACCAAACACAGACAGGGTAACTCTCTCGTGATACCCGTCAATGGCAAGCCTATCGGTTCGTTCCTCACCATTGACTGCTATCACATCGTTCGTTTCCCCAATAGTGCTTGTTTCGGTTAGGGGGAGGGTATGGGTTCAATTTTGCAGGATATTGCCTAAAGCTACCAGTGCTAACCATAGAAAGGTATGAGTGCGATCGCAGTGGGATTTATCTATGGCTCAAAGTCAACATGATAGCTGTAGGTAGCCGTAGGGGGAACCCACTAGGTTATCAATGTACAACGATACTCCTATCAATGTACAAAGATATCAGACCGCCTACCTGGTTCCCTGTGGGAGTCAGATTATTGGTGAAATATTGAGGAGCCTACTCGCTACCAACAAAATGCGATCGCATAATCTAAACTATCTCCTACCGGAACCAACCCGATACCCCCAAACAACTTTTCACCTGGTAACTTGTTTCGTCATCTCTCGCTGATACCTACATAATCCTAGGGAATTGATTCCCCATCGAAACCGATACCTACATACCGCTAGACAAGTCTCCAATTTATAGGGGTACTGGGTTCCGCACAGGATGATTACCCCTAATAGACGGGTTAAGGTTTTGGCTTAGGGTGTTTATTGTGGGTAAATTAGAGGCAAGCATTCATATAAACTTCCAGCACTCCTGTTGCAGCACTCCTGTTAACAAAAAATATGCAAGCACCCCCTACAGTTAGAAACCATAGGGGGCCATTTAAGTTATTGGGTTAGGTGTTAGGTGTTAGGGTTTTCTCCAACCATCATCATCAATATCATCTCTGTTAATTGGAAGAGGGGGTGATTGCTTTTTATCTTCTAACGGTTTTTTACAAACTGTTGATGGCATAAAATCATTAACATATCTAATCAAATAATTTAGGCTATTTTGGATACCGTCTAACCTATTCTCAATAATTAGGTTTCCTGTATGCGTAATGAACATACTGATAATAATCGCGACAATAATTAATCCTAGTTCAACTATTATTAAGTTCATTTATATTAATTTCCAAAAATGAAGTGTAAACCATTTAATCCTTTCTAGTGGAGAAAATGAAGCGTAAAAATTGCTGTACGGCGGTGATTCAATTATTTGATATTCATTAAGCCATACAGTTTCTCTTTTAACTAACATAGCTTGATTAACATCATTGTAACCATAAAACTTAAGCCACCCTGCCATTTTCCAGTACACGGGTACACTGTCAGCGTCAAATAATATCCTAACAAATTTACTGCCAGAAATGTCAGGCAATTTTTTAGTACCGTGTAGCTATCATCTTCTATCCTGAAATTAAGTTCATAAACTTTAAACCAATTACTTTCAGATATATCAAGTGCATTAGGCATTATCTGTTAATTTATTGTTGAGTGTTTAGCATATTTTCCAATTTGTCGATTTTTTCTGATAATTCCTGAATTGCCGCAATCACTAATGGTATCAGTTTATCATACATGATTGTTAAGTAATCTATTTTTTTGTCGTCAACTTCAGGACTATCTGTATGGTCATTTTTAACCACTTCAACTGCGTTAGGGTATATATTTTGTACTTCTTGAGCAATTAAACCAAATTGTTCTGTACTTGGATTAAAGCCATGAAATGCTGCAAGTTCATTATACTTAAACCACGTGACTGTCAATGCGTTAATTTCGCTTAACCCTAGAGTTGGTTTTGATAAAAGTGTTTTGAATTTAAGATCAGAGCTACCTTTAACGTAGTCTCCATTATCGTTAATATAAGATACATTTGTGCCTCCTACTCTAAATCTAGTATGTACTCCAGATGATGAAAGAGTTGAGCTCTTTATAAAATATGTCTGCCCGTTATATAATTGTATTGAATATCTATTGTCAGGAGCACCTCGCCAAACATCGCTTTGATGAAAATTAATACCATGATATATAAATACTCTAGGATTATTATCTGCTTCTAATTGCATAGAATAATTCCCCTGATAAGAAAACGCCCAGCTATTTCCTCCAACTCTACTATTTAGTACTAAATTTGCCGAACCAGCAGTAGAGCCTATCCGGCGGATGTCAAACCCCCTCCAAACATTAAAATCAATAAGCATATTTCCATCAGGAAAACTTTCATTAGTTGCAAAAGTTACTGGATTATTTGTTATGTTAAATGTTTTAATTCCTGTTAAAGTTTGATTACCTGTAGTTCTAACTACAGTTGAATCTACATTAATTGTTCTATTAGCTGCTAAAGTTCCTCCTCCGGATCAACCATCACCTGCAGTTAATGTAATATTTGAATGTGTGTGCGTTGTGGGAGTCCTAGCGTTAGATAATCTACTATCATTACCTTGACAGGCTGTGTTTGCTGTAGTGCCATAAGCAACCGCCCATGTTGTGGCAGTACTCCCATTAAAATTATTTCCAGTTAATCCCGTACCATTTGTTAATGTATTAGGAGTATTGGCAGTTATTGTTATATTGGCACTACCATTAAACGAAGTCCCATTAATTGTTCTAGCAGTTTGAAGTGCTGTTGCTGTTCCGGCGTTTCCACTTATTGACCCGGTAATTAATGAATTAAATGTTTTAACTCCTGTCCATGTCTGATTCCCAGTTGTAATTATCCCTGAATTAGTTGCACTAGCTGTAGGTAAAGTAACATTAGTTCCTGTTGATGATGTAACTACAGGACCTGCTGTTGTTCCTGCTGTTACTCCTAAATTAGTTGCTACATTTACTTGTGCGCCTGCCGCAATCCCATCCAGCTTGGTTTTATCTGCCCCCGTCATTAGACCCGCAAGCGCAGTCGTGGCACCAGGTAATACAGCATTAGTACCATCAGAACTGTTAACGGTTAACGTATTGCTTGTAGTGCTTGTAGAGAGGTTGGTGGATACGTTTGGGGCGGTGTTTCTAAACTCAGTTCCTACTAAAGTTAAGCCAGTTCCCGCAGAATAGGTTGTATTAGGAGGTGTTACCCAAACACCATCGCCGCGTAAATAGTTAGATGTACTACCATTTGTATCAATGGCAGCAACATTACCTGAATCTGTTATTTGGGATAAGGTATGTGTATGGCTAGTTGGCGTTCTAGCATTTGATAATCTGACATCGTTACCTTCTGTAACAGTTCCGGTAGTTGTTCCAAAATTTTTGTTAAACGCTGTATTTTTGGTAAAAGTAGGCTCTTTACCGTCTAATGTACTTTGAAGTCCTGTAACATTAGCAATGGTATGTGTATGACTTGAAGGAGTAAACGTTGTCGGTTTGGACGTTATTTCAGTCCAGCTATGGGAATGAGTAGATGGGGGGAAAGTGCCAGGTTTATTAATAATATTATTCCAAATTAACTCAGTTAATTTGACTAAATTAGTATTGGAGTCAATAACTGCTTGTATCCGTTCATTAGTTAAATACAGATTAACTTCACCTTCTGGCAAGTCATCGGTTGATTGCCCAAACTTACTAGAGTAAATGTTGAAATTAGTCATAACTGCCTCTATATTGATTATTTAATTAAATGGCTAATAACTTAATACTAGCCATTCATTTGATGATTACATATTGATATATTCGATAATTGTAACGCTGATACTAGCGCTAGATTCTGCTATCGCCTGTAACTCAGTTCTACCCCACGTTATTGAGATGGTATCACCTGGCTTAACCGAAAATGCAGCGTCTGACACGCTATCACCTGTAGGGTCAAATATTAGATGTACATTGGTATTTGACCGATTCTTTACAAACACCGTTCTACCGTTACTGGTAGCATTGATAGGCACAACTTCCGTGATAGTGTTAGCAGTCAAACTTATCGCTGTAGTTGTCGGTGTTCCCTGTATTTTACTGCTAATGTTTAGAGTGTCTAAATTGACAATAGAACTGTAAACTGAGAAACTCATAATAAACCCCTAAATCAAAGTACAATTTACCAATTTATTGTTTGTTCTAATCCAACAATATTGGTTACGCTATCCTCAGTTATAGCATAGATAGAAGCTGTTGATTTTAGTTCATCATCCCACCCAGCGTTAGGAGGTAAATATAGGCATTGATAAGGTACACAGTTACTGATATCACCGTGACAAAACCATACCCCTACAGAACCTACGTTTTGTAAGTGCAACCTATACCGATTAATATTTGAGGGTCTAACTAATGTGGGGGTATTGCCTATTGTCACCCCAAAATTTTCGGGTTGTGTCAATGTAGGGGTTTGAGGAACTGTATCGAGTTGATATTCAGCCATGCCCAAAATATTAATAGAATCATTGTTATGTAACTGAGTTAAACACCTAGCTTTAACTATTGAGTTGCTATCAATTGCTAAACCTTCGTTTTGATTAGTGATTAATTCAATTAACAGGTTTTCGGTGTGAATGCCTCCATAATATGGCAATTTGACAATCCCTAAATTTAACCCGTTTTCTGTTGCCATATTCCCATAAAATATCTGTAAATCTACCGCTCCCTGCAACACTTCCTGTTTTTTTTCCACCGTTGGTAATAGCTATCTTCCGGGTAAATTGTGGGGATTTGTGATTGTGCAATACTGGGAGTGTAACATCTAGCGTTTAACGATGATATATAGCTGTAAATACCGATATCATATTTATATCTTTCTGTTATTAATGATTCTAAAATAGTCCCGTTAAATAACTCTATGGCGTTACTCCAGTTAGCAGCGTTGATATTAGCCGTGATATTTTTAATACCTCTCATGATTTTAACCACCTATTAATAAATTATTTGTTAGTATAATATTACTACTTTAATGTGATTATTTAAATGGTTAGAAACACAATTAACCCATGGGACCCAGGTCCTACTAGGGAGCCACCAAAGAGAGATGAACCAAAGGGAGGTAAAAAACCGCGTGGGTTTGGTAGGAGACCTGGTTTTGGGGGTGGCAGAAGCGGCGGCGGTGGTGCTGGTAACAGTTTTGGCGGTCCTAATAGCGGTGACGAGGTAGATGATGATAAAGGAAGGCAACCACCAAAACCGGGGAACGAAATGCCAGACCCTCGTGATTATCCTGTTAAAAATAATAATAAATGGCATTTAATGATTTTTGCTCAAATAGTAAATAGTAGACTTAGCAGTGGAACATCTAGTATTAATAGGCATTGGTGGAGAAGGCAAGAAGCAACAACGTCAAATTTTAGACTTAATAAGATTGGATTAGATGTCTTTATAGAGTGGGAAGAATCATGGCATGATTCAGAGTACAATTACGAAGAGCCGATAATTGTACATAATGATTATATTAAACATCGTAAGTTATACCCGTTAAAACCTTACTATATGAATTCAGGTTGTGAAAGAGTTTCATTATATGGAAGTGGCTTTAATAGTTTTTATAACTCTGAATATAACGCTTCATGTCGTGATCCAAATAGGCTTATGATTAGTCCATTATTTGGGTCTATCTTTTACCGTTTAACTCCAGCCACAACCTGGACAGACGTAACAACTGTTTGGACTAAAGACCCGGAAGCAATGTTAGAATATATACATTTATGGGAAGTTCCATATATTGATAGAGGTCATCAATCATACTACGAATATGAGTCTGACGTATTGTGGGACGCCTATCGAGGTAGGTCGTATGAAAATACACGCTGGTATCCAGTATTTCCTACGAGTACTAGATTAAACTATACTTCTTTAGACGGTCCACGAATTTGGGAGAACACCCGTAATTATAGCTATAAACTATGGATTCTGTCTGAAGATAAAGATTATTTGCCGCCAGAAAACAACGTTCGTCAAATCACAATACCAGACAGACATGAATGAAGAATGCTGTGGAATGATTAGAAGGATTTACGAGTTCCTAGACCCTGAATCCTTTCCGGCTGAAATGCCTACAAAAATAACAGTAGATGCCGATAATCCTGATAATGGAATTAAAGAAATTAAAACATTGCCAGAGTGGTTAATGTACAGATTTGACATCGATGATGAGAGGTGGGGGGAATTTGAGGTAAAGGTAGAAATTAATGATATCAATCTTCTATCAGAAGAACAAGAAGAAGTAACAATAAAATTGCCTAATATTGCAGAATCTATAGCTGAAATTTTCGGGCTGGTTATGGAAATTGCCATCTCTCATCAGGTTACACAAAACGCTGTGTTAACCTGCTTACATGAAGCAGGTTTGGCTCACGCAGCAGCCTTTAAAGCTGGTAGGGAAGTCTCGGAAATATTAGACTATTTAGGCTTTGAAACTGAGGAAAAATACGAGAAACTAAAAACAGCTTTCACTCCAGAGGCTGATAATTTTGAGGAACTACTAGAACCTAACGAAAGTAAAGTTAAAATCACTAATCAAAAGAACGCGAAAGAAACACTAGAGACAGCCTTAAATCAAATAAAGGAAATATTCTCAATAGTTAGAGCGCAAGGTACTTTACAAGTTAATGGTAATGACCCATCAAAAGACATATTAGCCGATTTAACGCGGTTATATGATTCAATGAAAAAACAGGATGAGATTAGAGAACAGGAAACCAATAAAGTCAAAGAATTGCTCAAAAAAGACTTTCCTGATATCAAGATAGAAACCGAGTTAATAGACGGCGATAATCCACTAAGGGAGACTCTGTAATGGTAGCCAGAAGTGCAAGAATGCTAAGAACAACCCGTGGCTTATCCAGTCGTCAAACTAGGTCAGCAATTGGACGGAATGGAGTTAGACAGGTTAATTTTTCTCGACGAACATCAACCGAGGAAATGGGATGGTTTGGGAAGCTGTGGACAAAAGTCACAGGAAAAGTAGTTCAGTGGGGTAAATCATTTGCGGGTTGGTTATGGGAGGGACTTACTAAGTTCTTTTCTAGCTTTAGCTTTGAAAAAGTAGCGACATTTATTACCTCTAATTGGGACAGCTTTTGGAATTTCAACTGGAATATATCAGATGAACAGATAGACAAAAATATGATGAATATTGCTAATCAATTTATTAGTACTACCGCCGGTTTTTTGGGTAATATGGCAGGTAAATTAGTTTGTGGAGTATTGCCTACCATTGGTATTGCATTTATCAACAAAGCTGCTGCTATGCACATTGCCTTAAGCAAGGGACCTGAAATGCTTAGGGAAGTATCATCAGCTTTTGGTTCATACGTTAGGCAATCATTTAATATGGCTATGAAAGCTATAGCATGGCAACTGTTTAAACATGGTAGACGGGTTGTTAAAATGTTTTTAGCCGCAAGCCCTTCAGCGCTTGCGAAACGTATCGTTTCGATGGTTCCCGGTGGTAAAGACAGGATGAAAAAGTGGGGTGACGAAAAAGGTGAAGAATGGAGTTTTGGGAAACAGAGAAGGGACGCTAGAGAAAAATTACCAGAAGAATATGACGGCAAGTTAAGCACTATATGGAACCAAGATAGTTCAGAGGAATTTTGGGATGAATTCTCAGATAATTGTAAAGAAGCGATTATTTTAGTCGCTCAAGGCTTAGATGAATATATCGCGTTACAACGCATTGAGGAAAATAGACAGCAACAGTTAGTTAGCGCGGTTATAGAAAACGGCAGCGAACGTTTTAGATTAGTATCAAGTTTGCGTAATTTACAGGAAAATGTAACCAACGCATTAGCTCAAACTGAGATATTAGGAAATAGAGATATTGGTCAATTTGTAGGGTCGGGTGATATCTCTGAAGTTCCGAATAGCAGTAATTTAAAAATTCAGTTAACCTTCATTTTGTACAATTACGAAAAACCTCCATATTGGACTAAGGAAAGACGGTCAAAACTACAAAAAACTCAAATAGAACTCCCATCAGTAGAAAGACACGAAATAACCTGGGATAAATTACAAAGGATATTTACTCAACCTAGTAAATCGGCATTTACCAAAGGCAATATCAAAGTAACCTGTAATATGCGAAATGGTAGGAAATTTTCATTTTTTGTGAATGAAAGCTCTAAATCTGACGCTGAAAGAATTTGTAAGGATTTAGTACAATTAACAAGTTCCTCAATTGTTTATCCTTTGATATTTGAGGAACGTAAAGGTTTTGGCGGTAGGGAAAATGCGAAAAGAATCAAAGAGAGCAAAATGTATATCAGTGAAGTGAAAATACTTAACTGGGAATTAATTGATAAATTTGAACAAGCCAAAATCGATATGGGAGAGAATAGTGTTTTGGCAACGTACAAAGACCCTAGGAAGTCTAAAGTAAAAATTCCTTTACATTTTGAGAAGAAACCTAAGTGGGTAGATGACGCAATCAGAACAGCTACTAGAACGTCGTTAGAAATGAAAACTGGGAGTCAGCCACCAACTACAGCTTAATGTAGTTTTCATTGAATAGAAGCTACATATATGTAGCATCTGATATATCAAATAGTTAACAGACAAATTCAGTTAATGATGCTAGGCTCTATGTATTAACTGATTAAAGGTGATGATTATGGCTAGTCCAGTAACTCTTAATGGTGCCACTCTCGAACACCAATTGCTAGAAGTTATCGAGCAAGTTCAACGTGCACAGATAAACGCAACTAGAAACCCTAATGGTGTAACGGTAGTTACAGCTTATACCCGCAACATGGCAACTGGAGCTGTGACAGTATCCCTAACAATCCCTACTGATGATGTTTGGGATGCTACTGATGGCTCTATCGATGTACAAGCCATCGCTGTTTTTGTTGACTAGGGTTCATTAACTAGGTAGACATTAACACTATTGTTGTCTACCTATCTAAAGTTTTGTTTGATAATTAATGAGGTTAAATTATGCCATTAAATGATGCTTACAATAAATATAAAGACAATTTTGTTGCTAAACTAGGGCAACCAAAGGGAACCTGTCTTGGGAGGTCTCTAAACGTTGAGGCTCCAGTAGACAAGACATCAAAGTATGTTATCCCAATGCCTATGTTGCTGCTTCATACGTTATCCTCTAACAGTCAAGGCTTAGAACCAGCAGAGGTTAGAGAGTTAGATATTTGGAAACCCGCCCCTAGAGGTAATACTGGAACGTCTAACCCTAACAGAAGAAAAGTACCTTCTGGCTTGAGTTATAACGTTGGTAAAAAGACAGGATTTTACCGTGTCTTTGTGGAAGGTCCTGCTCGTCCAACAAATCCAGGAATTTGGCGCGAATATACAACATCAGGATTTAACGCGGGTACTAAAAGGTTGCGGTTTATTACTTTAAAAGTTCCTAACATTTTCTCGATTAACTGCTTGCTATATGTTTTTGCGCATTATTGGACTATAAAACCAATATCACTCAGGACGAATCATAAATGGTATCAAATACCTGATAAAGATGATTATCCATTAGACGGTTTAGGAGAACTAACCACAGGTAGAACTGAAGCAGCTAATCAAAAGAAAGGGGAACAACCCGGGGACACAACCAAATCAGGAACCAACGTTTAAAGTTAGTAATCGACTACTTGTTACTAAGTATATACCCGTTAACTCACAAAATAGGATTAACGGGTTTTTTGTATTTGTTATTATTTGTAAATTCTATATATAGTTAATGTAATACTTGATATTTTTATAAATAAGTGTAAATTGTATAATTTATGTTTATTTTTAATAAACTAATCAAATAAGATGATTTTAATTAAATACAGTGAATTCAAAAGAGCAAGGTAACTATACAGTTACAGAATGAATTGAAGGTAGCGTAACTGTAGAAAATGTAACTAATGTCAATACTAATAAAGTATTGACTCCTACAGAATACATTGAGACGTTGAGTCGGTTTAATCAGTTTACTAAGTTTCTGGAGTTGGTTAATACTTACCTTCCTTACCCCAAAACTTCATTAATTCAATCATTGACCAACAAACTCCAAACGTCGGAGATTATCAACTCAAATACCTTTTATCTGACATATTCAGAGATTGCCACACTTAAACGAGTCACCAACGCAATCCTGACGCTATTAAAAGCAGGTGGAGTAAAGCTACCTCGTAAGGTTACGGGAGCCATACAGGATGATATTAATGCACTAGAAGACCATCTATTGGGCTCTGAGAGTGATTTAGAGGATGAAGATAATGAAGTCAACCCATTTTCTAGTTGGTTAGATTAAGGCTAGTCCAAAATAAAACCACCCATATATTATCTGTTTTCAGGACTGTATTTTCAGTCCTGAAAATGAATAATACCCAGGTGGCAGTCAACAAACATCAGGAAATTATAGCATGATACCACGTCATTGGTCCGAGGTTAGGCTTAACCTACGAAACATCACGTTAACCCCCTTGATGTATATCGGTCATTCCCTATATATCAAAGTTCCAATTTTCAGTGGAAAGTCAGGAATAACGTGGCCATCAACTTTAGTTAAGTTTGATAAGGATTTTATTGCTTATTTTATAGGCGAAATTCTTAAAAAATTAATCCCATTACATCCTGACAAACTTGAGGAAATTTGTACAGAAGCCCTAGAGTTCTACAGAGAAGAATGGAATATATATCAAGCCGAAAACGGCGGGGATAGAGAACCTGATAATCCTAATACATCTTTCGGAGTGTACCCAAAAGATGAAAAATAAATACAATGCTAGAGGACAAAAAATAGACGGCTATTATTTTCCAAGTGCATTTGAATGTAGGGTTTATCACCTTCTACGAAAACATGATAATCAATTAATTGTTCACCCTAAAATGACATTAATTGAACATGCAAAACCTTGGAAAAATATCACCTGGATTCCAGATTTTTATAGTCCGTTCTTTAATCGTTACATCGAAGTTAAGGGAGTATTAACTGATTCATTTAAGCTAAAAATGCAGTTATTGCAGTACCTTAATCCTGGTTTAGTCAATCAGTGTTGGTTTGTTATAAGGGGGACATCCTACCGATGGCAAGGCATCTCATTTATCAATATCGACGAGTTTCAGGAAATTTTAAACAACTTAGAAATTCCAAGGGTAAACAATGAATAAACTACACTACAGAGGGATTTTTGATATCACGGGAGAGCTGTTAAGTGCTACCTATAACCCACATTTATTTGAGTATGAAATCACTCAAATAGCTTATAGGATATTAACTCCTATTGAGGACCATCAAACTTCACAAATCAAGGATTTAGCCTACTCCTATATGGGTTCGTATTTTCCCCGTGGAGGTTACAGGGAAACCTGTACAGTTAAATTAAATGATGAGGGAAAATTACGGGTTTCAATTGTTGGGAATTCTCAGTTTTGGGATGTCTGTAAAAAAATCTCAAAAACAATCAATCAATCATCAAAGGATAGTTAATCATGAGTATCGGATATTACGGCAAAAAACAGGACGATAAATTTAGTTATTGCAGTGCAGTTAAGCCCGGTGAAACAGGAACTTTTCTGGTCATTGAATATACACAACTACGGATAAAGCCACCTCATTTATGGGTGTTTGGGAAAGGTGTATCAGGGGATTTTTCTAACTTCAATGATAGGGATTGGAGTTATTCCCAAGGTGATAAAGAACTAATGGCTGTACGGTTTTGTATTGAAAAATACGAGACTGAATATAACGGCAAAAAACGGGAATATAACCCTACGATGCCAGAGTTGGCGTTACTGAAGCTAATCCAAAGCGATACAGGATTAACTGACGGGTCTATGATGTTCACTGCCACTATTAACTTAGGGCAATCAGCGGTAAGGCCAGCCAACAAAATACTAGAGAGCGATAGCATTGCTGACCTGGAAATAGAATGTACCAACATATTCTATATCGAAAATATCGCCCCTTTTGATGGCAATATAGCGGGCTACTCTGTCGCCGATATTGACGCTTTCATTGAATCCAAAACTAAAAATAAAGCAGGATTTAATGGAAAGGCAAAATACAAAACCTTCGAGGAAAGGTTAACAGAAGGGGCTAAGGTTTTGGATTGTGACCCTAGCTTTGAGAGCCTTTATAACAAGGTTAAAAAACTTGATTCTGATGTCTTGATAGCTTTAATTGAGTTACTGCGATTAATGTAGTCACAAATAATCCCCCCTAAATATTTAGGGGGGATAACCACCATACCATGTCAGCAATACAAGAGCGATAGGAGTGTACCATGTCCGACGACTATATCGATTATAGGCTAATCAGAAGCCAAATGTCATCTGAACTAGAAGAAATAATCACAGAAGGCAACCTGGGTGAGCAATTAGAGTCTGTTTTACGGGCTGTCTGTGTTCTGCCATATCCTGATATCCAATTCCCTATTGTAACCTCGTTTATAGCGTCTCCAGTAACCCTTATGAGTACAGCTGGCATCCTGTTCCTTTGGGGGTCTAGCGGTACTGGAAAGTCACAGATAGCTACCGTAGCATCTGAACTATACAAGACAACCTCGGTGCTTGCTAATAGCACTTTCGCTTCACTGAGAAACAAGATACAACATGAACGATTTTATGACCCCCTTCAATGTGAATTTGAGAAAAATTTTATATTGGTATGGGAAGATATCACCCCTAGCTTATTAATTGAAAATGAGAATATGTTATCGCTTTTCAAGGTGTTAAACCGCAAAAATAGCCGAATAACCATCAGTAGTCAGACACCGGGAACTAACATGGTATTTGATGCTTTCGCTTTAAAGGTGATTAATTCAATACATTCATTGTGGACATTTTGGGAGTTAAACGAACTCAAAAGACGGATGTTTCCTATATGGTTTAAAAAGAGACTATGACATCAGAGGAATATAGGGGCAATGGTTACGAGTTAAGTGATTTAAACGATGTAGAGGATATTACGCTTGATAAATTATCATCTCAATTAGAAATTTTCTGGAGAGATATCGATAACTGCAATCAATACAGCAAGGTCAAAAAACAACTACAGAAACACAAAAAAGATATCATTAACGCTAGGTTATCAAGTGAAATTATTGTCACCCATTCATTGATTTATCAATTATCTATCAATGAATCAATTAAACGCTTCAATGATTACTGGGATTTTGTTAATGAAAAAATCTTGACTATATCATCAGGTACTGAACAATTTTTAGACAGTTTTATCACTCAAGGTATTGAGGCAAAAATGAAACAAAATAACCAGGCAATTAACGCGGGATGTCCTGAGTTAACCGAGGTTGTAACTGATATCGACCCGAAAGCGTTAAAAGAAGCCATTGAGAGAGCTAAAACAGATGGATATCTTGATAGTCGCGTTAATGTTTCAGAGTTGACTAATCTAATGAAAAATAGAGGATATAATATGATTAATCAGAACGGCAAAAATGTTTGGAAACACATCATATAGGAGACCAAAAAAATGACTCAAACCAACACAAATGCCATTATACAGGCACGGTTTAAAACATTTAAACAAATGGTAGATACTACAGTCTACAACGCTAATAAAGAAGACGCTAAGGAAACGTTAATTTCAATACTAGATGATTGCGAGGTTGAGTTATCCTTAGCAGAAGCGAAAAAACAATTATCGCTCAAACAGCTTAATTATATTAAGCATTTACTAACCAAAATCGAATAATTTAAACCCGTCCGAAATGACGTTAAACTATCACAACTTAACCACTATCAAAGGATAAAACCATGTCAATCAAATTAAGCACGCCCGGATTAAACATAGTAGAATATAGCTACATGAGTAATCGATTAAATCCTAACGCGGTAGGATTACTTGACTTAGTAGAACTTGCTATCACATCTGAACAATTCGACGAAATTGTCGAATTTATTCAAATCCACAGGCATTTTTTAAACGCGGAAATCGAGTTACTCAAAGGCATTGAAGCCTTGCTTAATGCAAAAATTACAGAACACAACAATAATCAAAATCACCCCGATAATGATTATCACAAGTTCAATTAATCAATAGGAAATAAAGCCATGAATGAGTTTGAACAAGAAAAAATGATGGTTATTGCAGAAATGGCTAGGGAGATTTACATTCAAATGATGTCACGAGATATCTCCTATTCCAATCAGGATACTAGGGTGACATTAGCCGAAATAGCTCATAACGCCGCTGTTGATTTTATGATGGTACACGAGAAATGGGTAAAATCTCAGTATCCAATTATCTCTCAACCTCAACCAGGCATTATTGCCTCTGATTTCAACATTAACGGCTATAACAGCGATATCCTACTGGGAGGTGATTTTCATGCCTAAGCTACTCCCGGTAGTCACACTAACAGGGTCTTACAAAGGGTTTCTGGTAGGTCATGGTAATATCTGTATCGAAGTAGGTTCTTTAGAATGGTTTAAATACCTAGAAACCCATAAATCCTTTTCAGTGGAGGTTAATGGTAAACGATTTACGTTGTGCAAAAAAGTCTCAATTAATGGTTTCACCTACTGGAACCTCAAAGGGTGGGATGGTAGCGTCAATCATCACATCTACGTTGGAAAATCTGACCAAGTTACTTTGGACAAGTTAATAGACGTAGCTAACGCTATGATTACTAAGTGCAGAACGACCTAAACCCTAAACCCTAACAGCTAACTCAATAACTTAAATGGCCCCCTATGGTTTCTGACTGTAGGGGGTGCTTGCATATTTTTTGTCAACAGACCGTTGCAACAGACCGTTGCAACAGACCGTTAAAAATTTATATGAATGCTTGCCTCTAATTTACCCACAATAAACACCCTAAGCCAAAACCTTAACCCGTCTATTAGGGGTAATCATTCCCGGCGGAACCCAGTACCCCTATAAATTGGAGACTTGTCTAGCGGTATGTAGGTATCGGTTTCGATGGGGAATCAATTCTCTAGGATTATGTAGGTATCAGCGAGAGATGACGAAACAAGTCACCAGTTGAAAAGTTGTTTAGGGGTATCGCTTCAGTATGTCATAGCCAGGTTAGTCGTGATTATGCGATCGCATTTTGTTGGTAGTGAGTAGGCTCCTCAATATTTCACTAATAATCTGACTACCCCTATGGGTTTTGAAATTTGAGCCATACCCTCCCCCCATAACCGAAACAAACACTCTTAGGGGTGCGACCGATGTGATAGCAGTCAATGGTTCGTAACGAACCGATAGGCTTGCCATTGACTGCTATCACGAGAGAGTTACCTTATCGGTGTTTGGTTAGGGGGGTGGTATGGGTATTTGACAGATTGATTAAGTTGTGCTTATTGACTGAGTAATCAACCTATTGACAGAATTATTTTCCTGTGCTAGGACTAGATTGTGAGTAATATCTGAGTAACTCAATAGGATATAGGGGTTGAGTAATAACCCGCTATCGCTGTTAGGATAAGGGTTTATACTAAACTGGGGCGGAAGGATTCGAATCGCCTATATAGCCTACAACCCCTATTCTACCGTTACTTAGGTGTTACTCAAAGCCATAACAGGATCCATCAATTTGTAGCCATAAAATAACCCCTAGGGTTTAATCTAGGGGTGTTAATTTATGAAAGGTTGACGATTAGATTAATCTATCTGATAGATAACTCTGAGAAATAATTTAGCTTCTGGAGCATCAATATCAACCCCTAACGCTGTTAACCGTTCTATGGCTACGTTCAATGGTATAGGTAACTTAGAAACCCCTTTGAGAACTTCTAAGGTAGCGTCAATGCCTTCTGTTTTATATTTACCTTCATTAACGATTGTGCTATGACCCATAAGTCTAGCTCGTAACTCGATAGGTAGTCCATACTTTTCACCTAACAGGTTGTACAGCCTACGAAAAGCATATTTCTGAGTTACCGGGCATTTCATAGATTGAAGTCTGTTACTAAACGCAGCTTCAAAGCCTGTAACTATGGTTTTAGGTTTACTGCCTTTTCTAGGGGTATATTGAGGCAATAAAGGTTTTTTCAATTCCAGAAACTCAAACATTTCAGGGCTGGGAATTGGAGCTACAATCCTTCCCCCTGTTTTGATACTCACTTTTCGACCTTCTGAGTCAGTAAAGTAAGTGTAATCTCCTAATACCAAGTAATTGTCTTGATTATCAGGGTCTGATAGTGCTTTGATAGTGATACCATCATCCGTTACAAATGGCTTAGTTAGATTAACGGCCGCAGCTATCTCGGTAGGCCTTAACCCATACATTACTGCCATACCAGCCACCCATAACCAGTTATGTCGAGATGATTGACATCGAGGGTTTTTAATAGTATAGGCTTCTTGTTTGGCGCTATACCACCAATCTTTAAAAGCATCAATGCCTATACGCTGTTTCTTTTTGAATTGCGTTTGTTTGGGGTCAATAGGTTCAAGCTTTTTAAGTAAGTGTTCTTTGTTAGGTGATTTCTCAGCTATGGCTTTTAAGATGTAGTAACGTCCCTTGAAGGTTTTGGAGCCTACTAATTGTTCTCCATTCTGTAAGGGAGTGTACAGCATAGCCTTGAAACTTTCCCAGCTAGGATATTCATCCCAGTTAGGGAAGCATTTAAAAAATACTCCTTTGGTTTGATGGTAAGACACTAAGTCGCTAGCGATATCGCGAGAACGCGGTCGTCCTGTATTGCGGTTTTACCCGGCAAAATACTCATCCTCCAGTTGTTGGAATATTTCCCGGTAGGCTATCAGATTATCCTCAATCTGGTTCTTTCCTAAGATAGTCGCATCGTACCAATCCCAAAATTCACTAGCGCTAGTGATAGTCCCTAGGGCTTCTGATACCAGTTTAGCTTTCTTAACCCCGTCTATCACCCCTTGAGGTGTACATTCAAGGTTAGCCGTTTTGGGTAGCCGTTTCCCGGTAGGTGGTTGCTTAAACTGCAATAGTAGGTTGTACCTAGCCCCGGTCTTTTGTAGTTTGAGTGTCACTCCTTTGGGACATTCTCGCTTAAACTCCTGATAGGCTTTCACGAACCTACTATAACCATCATCATAGTTACCCTTTCCCCCTACTGTAGGGGTATTGATATCGTTACTCATTTTTTACTCACTTGTTACTCTGTTATGGCTTTGAGTAATACCTAAGTAACGGTAGAATAGGGGTTGTAGGCTATATAGACGCTTTCCAAGCTACTGGAGATATTGCATGAACTTTTCGCTAAAATCTTTTCGTCAGGGACTTCGTAGCCCTTACAGTGTCTTCACCAAAGGGATCTCTAAATATATATCCCTGAGTTTAGTGATGATTGTAGGAATCACTGCCAGTCTGACAATTTTCATGAGTCGCCCGGCTCCTGCAGTCGAAGCGATCCAATTAATTTACGGCCCCGCTAGTATTTCCTTAGAGTTTCAAGATTTGCAGACATTTGCTGAAACAGGACAAAGGTCTAACCAACTTAACTCTTTATTTACTTTGGCGGAACTGAGTGATTCTCAAATTACCACTTTCCGCAATGCTCTCAATTTTGGGGTAAATGTTCCCACGGATGTAGTTAATAGCCTGTTAGGTTCGAGTTATGGTCGATTAGCTGTGGGGGCCTTTAGTCTGTTTATTAATCCTAGTAGTTCTATTGATAACATTGTTGATGATGTGCTGTCGGCTTTGCGAGATTCAACTCGAGATGGTCGGTTAACCATGTTGGATGTGGTTTTAGGGTTCCAAGCGGTTGATACGATCACGGTAGATGTCAACAATCTGATGAGTTTGTATGATGACGTTAGTGAACTAGGAGAACAAGCGATCGCGTTTTTGAAGGCTCAACCAGAAATTCGACAACTGATTTGTAATTAAGTTGGCAATAATCCCCAAGGCTTGAGATTGGGGATGGTGTTGCAGTAATTAAATTTAAGACAATGGGGGGATCTTTCTCGTATATAGGAGGGTTCCCTTTTTGTATGGGGATCTTCCTATAGGTTTTGCTGTTCTTCTGCTACTCGCTTCAACCGCCGCAATTGAGCTTCCATGTCCGCCTTAGTCCAAGGGGCGGCGAACCGATTAAAACCAAAGGCAATTAAGGGGTTATTAATCTCAAATTCAAAGCGATTTAATAAGTAGGTTCCCTGGGATTGGGGTTGACATTCCCAGCGATCGCATCCTTGGAAAAATCCATCAAATCCCCAGACAATTAGCCCCGGTTCTCTTTCCCGGACAATACTCTCTAAGGTGGGTTGAATAAGGGGAATTTGAATAATAAACCGGGAACGTCCCCCTACATCGGTATTCCAATCACCGACGGGATCGCAACGTAGGGCAGGATTTAGCCAACGACGCATTAAATGGCGATCAGTAATACAGCGCTCAACGGTAGTGGCGATCGCTTTAATGTGAATAGACTGTTCAAATACTTGACGAGATGACATCCTAAGCCTCAAGCTATATTCAGAACGTTATCCGTTGAATGAACTAATGTCCACCCCAACGGTGAGATCAAACAATTTTGTAAACAGAGGTTTGATTGCTCTGTAGGCATTTTATAACAACTGGAACTGGGGAGGAAACTGGGGAGGAAAACTGATGAGTATAGCTGTGCTGGTGAATCTCACCTGAATTTGAGTTCAACGCTATCACCGAGGGAAATAACAGAGTTAGTCAAATTCTGCTAGTTTCCTTCCGTGGGGAGATGTTAATGGATAATGATTCTGCTAGATTGTAAAACTTCAGAACCCATCTACAAAAATTATGATTGAAACTTCCAGTCCCTTGGGGATAGGAATAGCGAACCTATCCCATTTAACTTTAGCTCAAGAGAATTCATCACCGAATCCCGTGGATGAATTAATGAATTTTCGCATGGGGGATATATCCCTTGTTGATTTTGGGGCGGCCATTTTAATTCTGTTAGTTGGCTACCTAGTTGCTCTGTTTGCGGCTTCATTGGTCAAAAAGCTACTCAAAAAGACCGATATAGATAATAAACTGGTCAGTTGGATTTCTGGGTCTACTGAAGGCGGCGAAGACTTCCCCGTAGAAAAATGGGCAGGAACCCTGGTTTTCTGGGTTATCTTTATTTTTGCGATTATTGGTTTCTTTGACCGACTCCAGTTAACTTCTGTTTCGGCTCCCTTGACTACCCTGTTGAATGAAATCACCCGCTACCTACCTAGGATATTAGGGGCAGCGGGCTTGTTAGCGATCGCCTGGGTATTTGCCACCATTTGCCGAACCTTGATGATTAAGTTCCTGGATATGTTCAGGCTGGATGAGCGACTCAACCAGCAGGTTAGCCATGGGGAAAGCGAGAGCCATTTTTCTCTGAGTCACACCTTGGGAAATGCCATTTATTGGTTTATTTTCCTGCTGTTTCTGCCCATGATTCTTAGCACCTTGGAGTTGGCTGGGTTGCTATCTCCGGTGCAGACGATGGTTAATCAAATCCTGTCGAGTCTGCCCAATATCCTGAAAGCCTTAGTTATCGCGGCAGGTGGTTGGCTTTTGGCTCAAATCGTCAGTCGCATTGTTACCAATTTATTGGCTGCCGTTGGTTTCGATCGTCTCAGCAATCAGTTGGGATTACAAAGGGCGATGGGGACTACATCCCTATCTTCTGTACTAGGCACAATTGTTTATGTTGTGCTGATGATTCCTATTGCGATCTCAGCCCTGCAAGCGCTCCAGATTAATGCAATTTCTGACCCAGCTATTTCCATGCTGAATCAGATATTTAATGTCATTCCCCAAGTTTTTATTGCGGGTGTGGTATTAGTCTTGGCTTATATGTTTGGGGTTATTGTCCGAGATTTGGTCACTAACCTGCTAACCAATCTGGGTTTTAACAATATCTTTATGTGGTTGGGAGTTGAATCTAAGGCTATTCCGGTGGCTACCGAAACTCAGACCACAGAAGAGGATGAGGTGATAGATGATAAGTCTGTGAGCAGTCCCGCGAAGCAAACACCTTCGGAAATCGTGGGTGTGATTGCTTTGGTGGGTGTGATGTTCTTTGCGGTAGTCACCGCTACGGATATTTTGGGCTTAACTGCTTTAACTTTGATTATTGAGCAGTTGTTAATCATTGCTGGCCGGGTGCTATTGGGTGTGATCATTTTTGGCATTGGTTTATACTTTGCTAACTTGGCTCATAATCTAATATCGAGTTCCGGCACTTCTTCGGCTAAATTGCTGGCTCAGGCTGCCCGCATTGCTATTATTATCTTTGTGGGTGCTATGGCACTTCAGCAAATGGGGATTGCTAGTGATATTGTGAATTTGGCTTTTGGCTTGCTACTGGGGGCGATCGCTGTTGCTATTGCGATCGCCTTTGGTTTGGGAGGTCGCGATGTAGCATCGGAGCAAATTCGTGAGATCATCTCTCGGTTAAAACAGTAAAAATAGTCAAGAGGCGATCGCCTCTTAGGGGCAGGTTATCAGCCTGCCTCTACTGTTTATTCTGCCATTTCAATGGCAGCTTCCGCCTCTAAAACCACATTTCGTAATCTATCTAATAAATCTTGGTCTGCTGAAGACCATAAACCTCGCTGGTGTGCTTCTAGTAACCTTTCCCCCATATCCCGCAACGCCCAAGGATTCTTTTCGCGGACAAAATTCTGGACTTGTTCATCTAAAATATAAGCCTCGGCTACTCCCCCATACATGAAATCATCAACACATTGGGCTGTAGCATCATAAGCGAATAAAAAATCTACTGTAGCCGCCATTTCAAAAGCTCCCCGATAACCGTGTCGCATCGCCCCAGCCATCCATTTAGGATTTACCACCCGCGACCGATATACCCGGGCAATTTCAGAGCGCAACTGTCGGACTTTCGGATTTTCTGGCAGAGAATTATCACCGAAATAAGTCTCAGGATTTTCGCCTCGGAGAACCCGCACCGCCACCGTCATTCCCCCCTGAAATTGATAATAATCATCAGAGTCTAAAATATCATGTTCTCGATTATCCTGATTGTGTAAAACTACCTGCATTTGTTGCAGACGATTCGCAAAGGCTTGGGGGGCGGAAATTCCTTGACCGCCAGTGTAAGCATAACTACTCCAATTCAAATAAGCCTGGGCTAGGTCGCTGTCATCAGTCCAATTTTGCCCTTCAATTAATCCTTGTAACCCAGCACCATAGGCTCCCGGTTTTGACCCAAATACCCGCAAACGCGATCGCATTTTAGCTTCATCTTCCGTCAAACCTTCCTTAACCCAAGCGGTAGTTTCCTGATAGACCGTGGCGGCGATCGGGTTTTCTTCAGGGGTTTCTGGTAACTGAGAAACCATCTCCACAGCGCGATCGAATAGGTCGATTAAATTGGGGAAAGCATCTCTAAATAACCCAGAAATGCGTAAGGTGACATCAACCCTGGGTCGTCCCAATACAGAAATCGGCAAGATTTCAAAATCCACCACTCGCCGGGACGCACCCTCCCAAACTGGTTGTACCCCCAACAAAGCGATCGCCTGGGCGATATCATCTCCCCCTGTTCGCATGGTCGAAGTTCCCCACACCGATAGCCCTAGAGTTTGGGGATATTCTCCATGATCCTGAGTGTATTTTTCCACTAAGGCTTCCGCTGCTAACTGACCCACCCGCCAAGCCGTTTCTGTGGGAATGGCGCGAATATCGACCGCGTAGAAATTCCGTCCCGTGGGGAGAACATCAGGTCGTCCACGAGTCGGCGCACCGGATGATCCACTGGGAATATAGCCGCCGTCAAGTCCCCGTAATAGGTTCTGAATTTCACGATCGCATTTTTTCAGATTTGGGAGGAGGATATTTTCAATCCAAGCTAATTCTTGGCGGGTCAATTCCCCTGGTAATTCCTGACTATTTTGGCTGATTAATTGGTCAATTAAAATCGCCGCTTCGTCTTCGATTAAGGCGATCGCATCCCCGACCCTCCTACAGATTTCACGGTTTTTCTGGTCGCCCTCCACCTCCCATAAATCCGCCGGATTAGCTGTTAAGGGGTCTAATTCCCAACCCCAATCTTGGGCGATCGCCCGGGTTAAACCTAATCGATTTTGGCTGGGATGACGGGCTATGGCTATGATTAAATCCCGCAATTGTCTCGATTCTGGACAGCGCCCTAAAATATGTAAACCGTCCCGAATTTGACTTTCTTTTAGTTCACATAAATAACCGTCAATTGTGCTAAATAATTCCTCGACTATTTCTCCATCCGAAATGCCCAAATCTCGGTCTAACTTTTCCTTGCCGATTAACTCCACAATGCGATCGCTGATAGTTTTTAACCGAGATGGATCTAAGACTTGGGCTTGATAATATTCATCAATTAACCCTTCTAATTGTTGCAAAGGTCCATATAATTGAGCCCTAGTCATTGGCGGCGTTAAATGGTCTAAAATTACCGCCTGCGATCGGCGTTTGGCTTGGCAACCTTCCCCAGGGTCATTAACAATAAACGGATAGAAATTCGGTAAAGGTCCCAGGGCGATTTCTGGGTAACATTCCTCAGACAGTCCTACCCCTTTACCCGGTAGCCATTCTAAGTTACCATGTTTCCCTACATGAACCACTGCATGAGCCTTAAAGTGGTTTCTTAACCATTCATAAAAAGCTAAATATTCCGGGGTCGGTTCTAAGTCCGGGGCGTGATAATTCAGACTCGGATCAAGGTCATAACCTCGTGAGGGTTGAATCCCTACAAAAATATTGCCAAATTGTATCCCAGCAATCGGTAATATCTCCGGCGGATTATCAAAAAAATGTGCCCCCCAACGTTCTTTAATTCCCCCTTGCACAGCGGCCGGTAATGTGTTAAAATAAGTTAGGTAATCTTCCCATTTTAAAAACTGGTTAACTTGATGAAAGTCTCGCCCTTCTGGGTCGTTAGTAACTCCCTTGGTCAGTTCCCGAATTAGATCATCTCCAGTTAGGGGAAAATCGCTGATGGTATATCCGGCTAATTTTAAAGCCTGGAGAATTTCTACACAACTGGCGGGGGTATCTAGTCCGACACCATTGGCGAGGCGACCGTTACGGGTGGGATAGTTCGCTAAAATTAGGGCGATGCGTCTTTCGTCGGTGGGGGTTTGTGGGAGTTTCACCCAGTTGGCGGCGAGGTCGGCTACAAATTCTATGCGATCGCTTTTGGGTTGATAATGAACAATATCTGTTTCTAGTCTGGTATCGCTATTTTTGACAGTTTTAAAAGAAATGGGGCGGGTAATAATTCGGCCGTCTACTTCTGGTAAAGCGATATTCATCGCCACATCACGGGGAGGTAATCCGAGGGGGCTTGATTGCCATCTCTGTTCGCTAATACCACTCAGAATAGCCTGTAATGTCGGGATATCTAAACTAAACAGGGGGGCGCTGGGTAGGTCGGAATTGTCATCGGAATTGTCAAGGGATGAAATCGAGAAACTTGTGGTATTTATTAAAAGTTGGGCTGGGGTTAAATAGGCGATCGCCTCCCGTTGGATTTCGGGATCTCGCAGGGACGAAACAAACAGCGGAACCGGGTTAAGTTGACGATCCGCTAAGGCTTGACAAAGGCTATCAATGGGGGCAGTATTTCCTGAGAGATAATGGGCGCGATAGAATAAGATTCCCACTTGGGGATATTTGGAAACGTGAGCGATCGCGCGCCAAGGATAACGACCGACTCTGGGAATGGCTACAGGTGGCGGCGGGTTGTAATTAGTCGCTAAATAGCGATCGCTTATATATTGCAAAGCCGCCATCGCATTTTCTACCCCTCCCTCACTCAAATATTGCCCAACTCGGTTAGCAACAGTTAGGGGGACCGTAGACTGAGTAATTAAATCCGGGTCGCCGCCATCATCTCCGGGTAAAATAATCATTTCTACCCCTTTAGTTTCCGCGATTTCCGCTAAAACTTCCAAACCATAGGACCAATAGGAGCGCCCTCCCAATAGTCGCAAAACTACCACTTTGGCTTGGGATAAGACCTCCTCAGCATAGGTGTCTATAGTAAGTTGTTGTTGCAGGTTCAGCAGATTAGTTACTCGTAAATTGGGAAAGTCTGGGGGTAACTCCCCTAGGGCTGCTGCTAAGGTTTGAATTTCTGTATCTGCTGCAGTTAAAACAATAATCGGCGCGGCCGTTTGTTCAACAAAGATAACCCCTTCTGTGTCGGGGCTCCAGCCTCCTGGTATCGCTGTAATTCTGTGCATCTTAATTTATACCCAATCATCACTATCTCGGTTTTTAGCGCGGTAAACATGACCCTCAGCATGAATGGCGCGAGTTTTCTCAAAGAGGCTGTCTTCCGTGTAATTCCACAGTTGCAAAAGTCGATCTAGGTCTTTTTGGATATCCCAAGCGCCGGGGAAGCCCTGGTAACGTATTTTGAGGCGGGCCAGTTCCGCCAGTTCATAGTCTCCCGGTGACTGATTAGCCAAAAGTTTATCAACCATTAGGCGATCGCTTTTGTACTGGGGGTGTTTTTGTTGGCGATCGTCCATAGTAGCAGCATTAGTACAACAAAAGCTAATTATAGCCCTAGTTAGGCATTATTACCAGTTGACGCTCCCCTGCCATAGGTGTTGCTACCTCGTCAAAACCCAACCCTGTAGCGTAGGGGCTCGTCCTAGATATGCCATTGGCAACACCAGCCCACCTAGGGATTCAGATTTAGGGTGAGGGTAATGTTTTCAGGGGTTTCTGAACAAGGTGTAATGGGGGGAACTTAGGCAATTGATGAATCCCTAAAACCTCAATTGTCGGCTTATTACTTTACTTGTTGCTTAGTTATCCAATTTTGCGATTTTTACCGGATCGCCAATATCCCGCTGGTATTAGATAGTGGAAACTTTCACACGGACAACTCCCTCATGCGTCTTTCCAGTTTAATTATGCTATCTGGCTTGGCACTCATTAATCTAGCTAATCAACCCAAATTGGAGACTACAGCTACCCCGTCTGACTCTTACCATGAATCAATTTATGAGCTAGTTCAAGTCAATGACAACCAAATACCAGAGACTGAATCCAGTCCTGCCCCCCACCGAGGTAGCGGCAGGAAAGGCTAAGACATCCAACCATGTAAATATACTTTATTGCCCGCAATATATCAGATAGTCTCCTCAATTAACCCTTGTCAATTGAGGGATTATTTGTATGGGTGATACTGCTGGCGTATTCAGGATGAGTGATTATCGTCACTTTTGGCTAATATTACGCCGAATTTATCGGAATTACTCCGTTGACTGTCTCCCCCCCCCATGTCTTCAGAAAATTCTGATTGTCATCCAACTAGACTAGAGATTTTTGGGAAAAATTCTATTTTTTTTCCGGATATGGAAATCTAGCCCAAGTATTTTAAGCAAGTTCTGTTACCACATATCGATAGGGTCTTTAAAAATGCTATATAATGCTTTGGCTTCCTTGGCTATTAGTGCTGCGATCGCTTCTGTAGGCGCTGCTGCCTTAGTCGCCCCTTCCCCCGCGCAGACAAAAACCATCTCCGTGGCTTCCCTAGATTTTCATACACAATTGACTCAAGAGATGGCGACCATTGTTGATAGCCAGATTATGGCAGCCGATAATAAGTCCCCAGAGGAGTCTCCCTCCTATCCTCAGCCAGGAGATGGTCGGCGCTAGTCGGTCTCTACCTACCTAGCTAGTGGTCAGCACTAGACACCAGGAAGCTACCACTCATGGGAGTACCGATTTTAGTGGTGGTTTCCGGGAACTTTTGATCACCGATCGCAGACTTATAGATATATATGCCCCCCGATCGCCTTTTTGGTAGATAATTACCTGCCCCAATTCCCTAACCCAACCCGTCCGCTTTGGTGCGGTTGTCCGCTAGGTGGCCCAGCCCAGACAATTTTGATTATATGTTAGTGTTAGTATTTGTTGGTATCCGGTTCGGTGCTAAACTCCCGTTGGTTAGATGCCAGTAAACAGGCTAGACTAAATGAAATAAACGGGCCAAAAATAAAAATAATCAGTTCCAGACCGGTCATAATAGACCTCCCCCAGATGAATGCAAGTTAGTATGTAAGTAAAATCACTGACTTTTGGACACAACCAATAGACCAAGTTATATTAATAACTCCGTAATTTTACTTAATTTTTTTCGCCCCTAACACCACCGAGATATTTGGATAAATTCCCTATTTCAAATATACCCGAAAGGTGGCAAAATTAAAAGATTCTATAGATTACCTAAAGACTAGTTTCATCAACTCTTTACAAAACCTTTACCAAACCATGACTTAGTACCGGGGGGACTAGGGAGAATCTAGTTGTTGAAGCGATCGCCTGAGTGTAGGAAAGTTATTGATAGTATCTGGTAAGTGGTCCCAATCAAAGTCTGTGAACTGCTGATCAAGAATGGTAACATAATCTTCAAGAGGTTTCCAGGGATAATTTTTCACTAACTTTTGTAAGCGTCGCAAAAACGATCGCAACTGTCTTTGAGTCATGCGATCGCGTAATTCCTGCCATCCTTTGTCTTCTTCTTCCTGCAAAAGTTGCTGTAACTCTCGCAATTTATTTAAGGGTAATTTAGTGATATCAATGGCTATTTTTTCAGGGAATTTTTGAGGAATCTTAGGGGGTTTAATATTTATTTGGCGTGGCAAAATATCGGAGAATACAGCGGCGAGTTGTTCTTGATTAACAGGTTTGCGTAGATATCCCTGACATAAATTTTGACTCAACTCAAAATCTTGAGCAGCCACAGAAGCGGTTAACATAACAATGGGAATATTAGCAGTTTGGGGATTGGCTTTGATAAGTTTACTGGTAGCAATGCCATCTAAATCGGGCATTCGTAGATCCATTAAAATCACATCAGGATGATGAGTTTCAGCCATAGCGATCGCCTGATATCCATCTTGAGCCTGTAGCAGCAGATGTTCTGTGTTATCAAAATAACCAGCAATGAGGTTTCGGTTAGACTGGACATCATCGACTACTAAGATAGTAGATGGCATAAAATCAGACAAATTCAGGGAGGTTTGTAGATTAATTAATTGATGAGATTGTGTAATTTGGACATCAGGAAAGGCAAAAGTAAAAACACTTCCTAAGCCTAACTGACTTTCGAGAGTTAGTTTACCTCCCAACAGATTGGTAAGTCTTCGAGTAATAGCCAAACCGAGTCCAGTCCCACCATAGCGACGGTTACTTTGTCCTTCACTTTGTACAAAGGCTTCAAAAATCTGTTGATGCTGATCTGGAGATATTCCCATACCAGTATCTGCTATCATAATTTCCAGAGTAACCCGAGAATCATGATCACAATTTTGGGCGCGAACCGAAATCGTAACGGAACCCTCTTCGGTAAATTTGATAGCATTTCCGACAATATTAAAGAGAATTTGGCGGAGTCGGACTTCATCAAATTCGATAATCTTAGGAACATTGGGTTCAATATTTATCTGTAGTGATAAACCCTTAGCCATGGCTGTGGGTAAAAAGATTTGCTGGATTTCCTGTAGTAATATAGGCAAATTCATAGGCTGATACTCAAGTTGGAGTTTTCCAGCCTCAATTTTGGAGAGATCCAAAATATCATCAATTAAACCAATTAAGGCTCGACCCCCAGCAGCGATCGCATCCAGATAAGATTGTTGTTTTTCATCTTCAACCAATCCTTTAAGTAAATCACAAAAACCCAAGATTGCATTCATGGGGGTCCTAATTTCATGGCTCATATTAGCCAAAAATTCACTTTTGGATCTATTCGCCATTTCGGCACGTTTAGCGACTTCTTCTAAGGCGAAATGAGAGAAATGCAAAACCGCCAACATTAAAGTATTGCGGAGTTCCATGGCGGCATTTATTTCTAATTCATTCCAGCCCAAAGCATGACCACTAACTGTTTCTTTCCAGGCTTCAAAAGACTTGCGGGGAGATAGGCGCACTTGGTTATTATCATCAATGAACACTGGTTTATTAGGATTTCCCCCCCAAGTCACAGTCTGGATAATTTCTGAACGAAACCAAACTATTTGATAAGTGGCTTGATCTAAGTAAATTGAAATAGCCAGCAAGCCAGCGGCTTTGTTGATGTAATTTTGAGCAGGTGGGTAAATTTCGGCGAGGCGATCGGTGTAAAAAATTTCCTCTGGGTAGCAGCTACGCAGCCAGGAGAGTAAATCATGCAAATCTGATTTAGGGAGAGTTTCGCCAAACTCAGTTAGTTCTCCCTGTAAGCCAATCACGACACCTTGAGCATTAACTAATTCTAGCAAATATTGACCACTAGAATCAATCATGGTGCGAATGCGATTAATTAAATCTGATTCATGTCCCGAGAGTTCTTGTCTAAAGAGTTGCTGAATCTTTTTGACTTTCTTCTGATAGGCTTCCCAATTTTTTTGATACTGGCGGAACAGTTCAACGGACATAAATTGCCCTAATAATTCGCAGGCTTGTCGCAATTCATAGGGGACAAATTTAGGGCTGTAGTGATGACAAACAATTAAACCCCATAGTTTTTGGTCATTAATCAGAGAAATACACAAGGACGCGGAAACGCCCATATTTTGCAGATATTCAATATGGATAGGGGACACACTCCTAAGAGTTGCATAACTTAAATCCAGATTTTTGTGAGTAATGGGATTATTAAGAGGATAAATAGGGACGGGAGCATCATTAACATTAACAATAATCCTCACCCAGTTTTTATAATACAGTTGTCTGGCTTGTTTGGGGATGTCGGAAGCGGGGTAATGGAGTCCGAGAAATGGCTCTAATTCTGGTTGTTTGTCTTCGGCTACGACAATGCCACTGCCATCAGTTTCAAACCGATAAATCATGACGCGATCGTATTCGGTTAATTGGCGAATTTCCTGGGCTAAAAATTGGGCGGATTACTCGAAACTATTTTTATTTTCAATACTCGGAAAGGATGATTGAATTTGTGCATAGATGCTATAAGCGCGGTGGGGTTGTGTGGGAATATGGGGTTCTAACTCTAAGATTAATACATTCTGATGTCGATGGACAATGGCGGTTAATTTTTGAGGGTTATTGTGATAATTTAATTCGATGTAAATGGGTTTGGAGTATTTGAGGTCATGAGAGGTCAGAGATAGGGAGATTTTTTGAAATGCTGTGGGGGTGAATACTTGGCTTAAAGTTTTGCCGACGACGGCCTCTACTTCCTGGCCTAAAAATAGTTGAGTATTACAACTGGCTTGTAAAATGATGAGTTCTGGTTCCTGGAGAACTAGCAAACAACCGTGAGATTGAATCTTACCGGGAATATGGATGGGTTCACGATCGCAATTACTGAGATCAACAGATGTTAAGGGAAAATTTTCGACTGTATCCACTATTTAATTAACTCCTAGTTGTTAATAATAAAAGTAACCAAGCATTAGCCCGGATGATTTGTGATCATAAAATTGCCCATAGACACTAATATATTATGTACCGAGCCACTTATATTGGCAATCAGTGATAAGTATTTCGGCGCAACCACATCAAGTTAAACTCTGAGATTTATAATTAGGTGTGACTTCAGCGCCCAATACTATGCTTGACCTAACTCAACTGGCTCGCCAAATGCAGGGGATGAGTAAACACTTGACCCGTGAAGCCCAAGCCGCCCGCGATCGCCTAAAAGCAGCACAAAACCTGCTGACAGAAGCCCAAAAGCATCAAGAAGAATTGATCGAAAGCCTGAATTACTGGGTAGATCGGATTCCTTTTCACCCCGCGATTCCCATAGAGCCATTAGATAGCTGTTTCACGATTCAAGCACCACCCGCCGCCCATACAGTTTTTGCCACAGACGGGTCCCAAATCGCCCCTAACGCCCACGAAATCGCCTATTGTTATCTAATCAATATCGGTAGGGTTGTCCTCCATTATGGTCAAAGTCGCCACCCGATCCTTGATAGTGTTCCCGAAATTTTTTATCGTCCCGAAGACCTTTATATTTCGCGTCAGTGGGGTATTCGGACAGAGGAATGGATGGGCTACCAACGCACCATTTCGGAAGCGATCGCCCTCGCGGAAACAGCTCGGGAGATTGCTACGATTGGTGGGGACAACCTTAACCCGGCTCTGGCTTTAGTGGATGGTTCCCTAGTTTACTGGTTTTTAGAAACATTACCAGTAGAAGCGCGCGATCGCATTATCGCACCGATTTTAGAAGCCTGGGATATGATTAAAGTGTCTGGTATTCCGATGATGGGTTATGTCAGCGCTTCTCGCAGTAGCGAAACTATTTCGTTTCTGAGATTGCAAGCGTGTCCCTATAATGAACCTGATTGTGTGCGAAATTGCCCAGATTTCGGTCAGGTGGACAAAAAAGGCAAGATTAAACAAGCCCCCTGTCAAATTTCTGAACCTCTGCGAGATACGGTGCTATGGTCTAATTATCTGAAACCGGGACAGCGCAGCCCCCTCTGGCGATCGCGATCGCGTATTTTAGATTATTATGATTTTGATTCCATCTACTTCTGTTATGTGAATGTGGGCACGGAAATCGCTAGAATTGAATGTCCGGCTTGGGTAGCTGAAAATACGGAACAATTTGAGTTAGCTTTATCAATTATGTTAGCCCAAGTTTATAAAGGCTATGGCTACCCGGTGGCTTTAGCGGAAGCCCACAATCAAGCGGTGGTGAGAGGAGGCGATCGCACTCGGTTTTTTGCTATGCTAGAAGACCAAATGATTCGCGCCGGACTCCCTAATGTGGGCATCTCCTACAAAGAAGCACGCAAACGCGGAAGTATTGCTTAACAAACCTGTGATTATGTCTGAACCATCTGATAGCAATTTACCCCCAGAACCTTCTCCGGCTTCCCAAAAAGCACCCTGGGAATATGTTACTGAGCCTTTCAAAAAATTGTGGAAAATCGGGAAAGTCAGTGATAGAATTGGAGACTGGTTTAATGTTAGTGACAGCGAAGTTGCTGAGATTTTGGAGCGCGTCCGGGCTGAACTTCCAACTACAGAAGCGCTGCTAATTGGGAAACCTCAAGCGGGTAAAAGTTCCATTGTTCGGGGATTAACAGGAGTTGCGGCGGAAATTGTCGGCCAGGGATTTAAGCCCCACACCCAAAACACTCAACGATATGCTTACCCTTCCGGGGATCTACCTTTACTGATTTTTACGGATACGGTGGGACTGGGGGATATTAATCAAGATACGGATGAGTTGGTGGCGGAGTTGGTGGAGAATTTACAGGAGGAAAGTCGCGGCGCACGGGTGCTAATTTTGACGGTTAAAATTAATGATTTCGCTACGGATACCCTGCGAACTATTGCGGCTAATTTACGCAAAAAATACCCTGATTTACCCTGTCTCTTGGTGGTTACTTGTCTCCATGAAGTCTATCCCGCCAACACGGAAAATCATCCCCCCTATCCCCCCGAATTTGCCGAATATCAGCGAAGTATTGAGGCGATAACCGAGGATTTTGAGAAGTTATATAATCGCCTAGTTGCCATTGATTTTACCCTGGAAGAAGATGGCTATAGCCCGGTATTTTATGGCTTAGAAAATTTTAGGGATACTTTGATGGAATTGTTGCCAGAAGCGGAAGCTAGGACTATTTATCAGCTTTTGGAAGGACAGGCGGGACAGGAATTAAGTAATTTATATCGAGACGTGGGAAGGCGCTATATTTTGGCTTTTTCTATTATGGCGGCTACTATAGCAGCGGTTCCCCTACCTTTTGCGACTATGCCAGTTTTAACAGCCCTACAAGTGTCTATGGTGGGGTTACTAGGAAAACTCTACGGTCAAACTATTACCCCCTCCCAAGCTGGGGGTATTGTTAGTGCGATCGCTGGTGGATTTCTCGCTCAGGTGGTCGGTCGGGAATTAATTAAGTTTATTCCGGCTTTGGGAAGTGCGATCGCTGCTTCTTGGGCTTTTGCTTATACGGGGGCTTTAGGTGAAGCTACTTGTGTATATTTCGGCGATTTAATGGGTGGCAAAAAACCCGATCCTAAGCGAATTCAATCGGTGATGAAACAAGCCTTTAAAAATTCTCAAACCCAAATCGACAATGGACCATGAAACTCCCCCTCCCTCTGGGAAAGGGGTAGAAGGAGACAAAGGACAATTGTCGGGGCGAAAAATTTTTCGCCCCTACTGTTCGCCCCTACTGGTGGCTAAGATTGTCTACAGGGGATATTGAAGTGCCAAGTTTTGATCTAAGATAGAATTTAGAATCGCTTAATATATATTTGTTATGGCTACATCAGTTCCGCATTTAGGGAAGCAATTAAGGCCCAGTGGCGAACATATTTTGGCTTCTATTGACCTAGGAACCAACTCTCTGCACATGGTCATAGTGCGAATTGATAAGAGTCTACCCGCATTTACGATTATCGCCCGAGAGAAAGATACGGTCAGACTCGGAGACTGTGGACCAAAAGGACAACTCAAGCCGGAAGTCATGGATAGGGCGATCGCCACCCTCCGACGCTTTCAGGAACTAGCCAAAACCTTTAACGTCGAGCAAGTTGTTGCTGTCGCTACCAGCGCAGTCCGGGAAGCCCCCAACGGTCGGGATTTTATCAAACGAGTATCCGACGAATTGGATCTCGAAATTAACCTGATTTCTGGTCCTGAAGAAGCCAGGAGAATTTATTTGGGTGTCCTCTCGGCTATGGAATTTCACGACCAACCCCACGTTATTATTGATATCGGAGGGGGTTCGACAGAGTTAATTTTGGGAGATGGTGGAGAACCTAAATTTCTCAGTAGTACCAAGGTCGGGGCTGTCCGTCTCACTCAAGAATATATCAAAACTGACCCTATATCTCGCACAGAATTTCTGTTTGTACAAGCCTATATTCGGGGAATGTTGGAACGTCCCGTTGATGAGTTGCGTCTTCATCTCCCCAATCGCAAAGTATCCCATTTAGTCGGCACTTCCGGTACAATTGAAACCCTGGCGGTGATGATTGCTAAGGAAAAATTAGGCACTGAACCTACACCTTTAGCCGGATACCAAATTACTTTAAATGAGTTACACAATATCGTTAGTCGTCTGCGGAAGTTATCCTACCAAGAAAGGTTGCAAATTCCTGGCATAAATGATCGGCGGGCGGAAATTATCCTGGCTGGGGCGCTGATTTTACAGGAGGCGATGAGTTTATTAGAAATAGAGTCTCTGACTATTTGTGAAAGAAGTTTGCGGGAAGGGGTAATTGTTGATTGGATGCTTACCCACGGGTTGATTGAAGACCGCCTACGATATGAAAGTTCTATCCGACAACGTAGCATCCTCAAAATTGCTCAAAAATATAATGTAGATTTAGAACATGGTGAACGGGTGGCAGCCTTCTCTCTCAGCCTATTTGACCAAACTAATGGCATTCTCTATGACTATGGATCGGCGGAACGAGAATTGCTCTGGGCGGCGGCTATTTTGCATAACTGCGGGCTATATATTAGTCATTCTGCACACCATAAACACTCCTATTATTTAATCCGTAATGGGGAACTTTTGGGTTATACGGAAACCGAAATTGATATGATTGCTAATTTGGCTCGCTATCACCGGAAAAGTGCCCCCAAAAAGAAACATGAAAATTATCAAAATTTGTCGAAGAAAAATCGTCACATTATCGACCGTCTTAATCCTTTGATGCGGTTGGCTGTGGCTTTAGACCGTCGTCAAATTGGCGCGGTAGCTGAGGTTACTTGTCAGTGCGATCGCGATAAAAAAGAGTTTAAATTGATACTTAAACCAGTTGACCCCCAAGATAATTGTGCTTTGGAATTGTGGAGTTTAGACCTTAAAAAAGATGTGTTTGAGGAACAATATAACCTCACACTTGTGGCGTTTTTAGAACCTTAAATCAACAACTGTTAGCCCACCCGATCCCCCTTTCCTCAAAAGGCTGGTTTATTAATATTCTCTTTGGGAGGCGCGCCCCTACAATCAATTATTAATTATCAATTAATTACCCGGTGGGGCGGGTTTATTCATATTGTCGTTGGTCGGCGAGGTTACCGCAGAACCCGCCCCTACAATTATTAATTAATTACCCGGTGGGGTGGGGCGGGTTTATTTATATTGTCGTTGGTCGGCGAGGTTACCGCAGAACCCGCCCCTACAATTATTAATTAATTACCCGGTGGGGTGGGGCGGGTTTATTTATATTGTCGTTGGTCGGCGAGGTTACCGCAGAACCCGCCCCTACAATTATTAATTAATTACCCGGTGGGGTGGGGCGGGTTTATTTATATTGTCGTTGGTCGGCGAGGTTACCGCAGAACCCGCCCCTACAATTATTAATTAATTACCCGGTGGGGTGGGGCGGGTTTATTTATATTGTCGTTGGTCGGCGAGGTTACCGCAGAACCCGCCCCTACAATTATTAATTAATTACCCGGTGGGGTGGGGCGGGTTTATTTATATTGTCGTTGGTCGGCGAGGTTACCGCAGAACCCGCCCCTACAATTATTAATTAATTACCCGGTGGGGTGGGGCGGGTTTATTTATATTGTCGTTGGTCGGCGAGGTTACCGCAGAACCCGCCCCTACAATTATTAATTAATTACCCGGTGGGGTGGGGCGGGTTTATTTATATTGTCGTTGGTCGGCGAGGTTACCGCAGAACCCGCCCCTACAATTATTAATTAATTACCCGGTGGGGTGGGGCGGGTTTATTTATATTGTCGTTGGTCGGCGAGGTTACCGCAGAACCCGCCCCTACAATTATTAATTAATTACCCGGTGGGGTGGGGCGGGTTTATTTATATTGTCGTTGGTCGGCGAGGTTACCGCAGAACCCGCCCCTACAATTATTAATTAATTACCCGGTGGGGTGGGGCGGGTTTATTTATATTGTCGTTGGTCGGCGAGGTTACCGCAGAACCCGCCCCTACAATTATTAATTAATTACCCGGTGGGGTGGGGCGGGTTTATTTATATTGTCGTTGGTCGGCGAGGTTACCGCAGAACCCGCCCCTACAATTATTAATTATTAACTATGGGATGTTGTTTAATTCAGGCTGGGGGGATATATTTAAAGTCCTGACTTTAATATCCTGATAAAATTCATCCTGGGATAACTCTACCTTAGACTGAGCCGATAATAATAACAAAGCCCAAAAAACCCCAACTCGATCATGTTTAGAATGAGAAACAGGCGGAGTATTTGCGGCTGACTCTGGGAGTAAATTGGTGGATTCTATAGGGTTGGGGATGTGTGTTTTCTGCTTACCAATCAGATTAGACCACAGAACTAATAATTGTTCAAGTTCTAACCAATCGCCTTGGAGGTCTACACCTTCAGCCCGGAGAAGTTCATCTAATTTTCCAGCCATTTCTACCAGGTTTTCTTGGTGTGCTAATTCAGCGATCGCCTTAGCGGCTTTATTTTTATTAACAGAAACATGACGACGGGGACGGGGACGACTCTGGTGCTGGGCGATCGTAGCCGCCATTAATTGCAGTTGATCAATCAACTCTTGAAGTGTTACCTGACGCTTTTGGGGAACCTTAGCCACAGCACGGCGGCGTAACTGTCGTTCCAAATTCTGAGGACGCAGCCACTCAGTTTCTGACTCTGACCCCAAAAATTCTAACTCTCCGGTAATCATAGCATCATCATCCCCAGGCTCATCGGAATCCATCAGGCTATCCGCCTTCAGTAGCACCAGCATAGAAGCATAAAGAAAGGCTTGACCAGATTGGGAAAGTTCTACAAACTGATTATTCGAGACCGAATCAACACCCGGAGTCAGTTGGCTGAGATAGCGATCAATCACCTCAATCACCCGCACATCCCAAGGATCTATTTCTCCCTGTTTAGCCAAATCAATCAGCAGTGCAATTCCTTCGGACAGGCTGGCTAAAGCGTCCTGGGGTGTGTCAGAGGTCATAGGCGTTGTTTCTCCGGTCGGCTTGGGTGTGAACAGGAACTTGTGCTTACTACTATAGCTGGATGCTGGCTTTCCGCATTATAGCATAAGGCTATTAGGGCTGACTTAGATATTTTTGATTACAATGAATATGATGGTCTCTAGTATGTCTGAGTTTAACTGATCATGGAATCTTTAAAATCCGAAGCCTTGTCTTATTTAAAAACTGCCCTAGATAACCCTGACGCTACTTTCCGAGATGGACAATGGGAAGCGATCGCTCGTCTAATCGACCACCGAGAACGTTTATTAGTCGTCCAGCGCACAGGTTGGGGAAAAAGTTTAGTTTATTTTTTAGCCACCCGTTTACTTCGCCATCAAGGAGCCGGTCCCACTTTATTAATTTCCCCCCTTCTAGCTTTAATGCGGAACCAAATTCAAGCCGCCCAAAGAATCAACATTCAAGCCGCCACCATCAATTCTAGCAACTCGGAAGAATGGTCAATAATTGAGCAACAACTGCTGGCTGGAAGTATTGACATTTTACTAATTTCTCCCGAAAGATTAGCCAATCAAGACTTCCTGGATAATGTGATGATGCACACGAAAAAGTTGGTTTATTAGTAGTAGATGAAGCTCATTGTATTTCCGACTGGGGGCATGATTTTCGTCCTGATTATCGCCGCATTATTCGCATTATTCAAGGCTTACCCCCTAATATTCCTGTCTTAGCAACTACGGCAACCGCCAATAATCGCGTTATCCAAGATATTCAAGCTCAATTAGGTGAAAAACTCACGATTTCTCGCGGCACTTTAACTCGCAAAAGTCTGAAACTGCAAAATATTTATTTGCCAACTCCAGCGGAAAGGATGGCTTGGTTGCTCGAATATTTACCCCAACTTCCTGGCAGTGGAATTATTTATACATTGACGGTCAGAGACGCGCGGAAACTAACCAATTTTTTAAAAAAAAAGGCATTAAATCCGCCGCTTATGATGGTCAACTTGACAATGAATTGCGACAAAAATTAGAAAATGATTTATTGGCTAACCAACTAAAAGTCTTAGTGGCAACCACAGCTTTAGGTATGGGTTTTGATAAACCGGATTTAGGCTTTGTTATTCATTATCAAAGACCTGGTTCAGTTGTCCATTATTATCAACAAGTCGGTCGAGCCGGACGTGCTGTAGATGAAGCCTATGGTATTTTATTAAGTGGAAAAGAAGATGAGGAAATCACTAATTACTTTATCAAAAATGCCTTTCCTTCCTCACATAATATCCAACAAATTCTTGAGGCGCTGCTGACTAAAAATGAATTATCAGTGCCTGAAATTGAACAAAGTGTCAATATCGGTCGTGGTCAAATTGAGAAGGTGTTAAAATTCCTGTCTTTAGAATCTTCTCCCCCGGTAGTTAAACGCAAGTCAAAATGGTATGCTACCCCGGCAGCATTACGTTATCAACTGAATAGTCATAAAATTGATGAAATTACTCGTATTCGAGAGGAAGAACAGGCGGAAATGCGAGACTATATGAACAGTCAAGAATGCTTGATGCAATTCTTACAATGTTCCCTCGATGACCCCAACCCAGCACCCTGTGGAAAGTGTGCGGTTTGTTTAAATCGACCCTTACTCAAAACTACCTGTAACCAGGAGTTAGTCAAGGAAGCTATTGAATATTTAAAACGCACCTATCAAACGATTGAACCTCGCCGACAATTTCCCAAAAATGCCTTACTTGAATATAATTTTAATGGCAAGATTAGTCACCAATTACAAGCAGAAGCGGGACGCAGTTTGTGTTGTTGGGGTGATCCGGGTTGGGGGGAACAGGTACAACAAGGAAAATATCAAAATAATCACTTTGATGATAAATTGGTAGAGGCTATGGTGGAGATGATTAACAAATGGCAACCGCAACCTTTCCCTACATGGGTAACTTGTGTTCCTTCCCTAACTCGTCCCCATTTGGTGCCAAATTTTGCTGAAAGAGTAGCCGTTAGATTAAATTTACGCTTCCTTCCAGTTGTGGAAAAAATCCGTGAAACACCACCCCAAAAAAAGATGAGCAATAGCTATCAACAAGCCCATAATTTAGATGGTGCTTTTCGGATTAATTATCAGGAAGTTCAACCAGGGTCTGTATTTTTAATTGATGATATGGTAGACTCCCGTTGGACTGTAACTATAATTACTGCACTGTTGCGACAGTCGGGAAGTGGTCGGGTTTTTCCTGTGGCTTTGACATTAAATTCTTTTAGGTAATATCAATGTTACTAAGGATTAGCAAATATTCCCGAATAGGGTGACCTCTCAATTCTGCAAATCTCGATTTTTTGGGTTTATGTCAAATCATCAATTATCCCAGGATACTCAGGGTATTTTACTTCTGTGCGGGAGTTTTGGCAAGAGTCGTAATCACTCCCCGCAACCGTTAAGTTTAAGGGAATATAATCTGCTGGCGGCGGCATTGCGATCGCATCAAATGACTCCCGCTCATCTATTAGCACCTGATGGAGAACAGAAATTATGCTCCCTGAATCATTCTTTAGATAATCAACGAATTATCGAACTGCTACAGAGAGGATTTTTACTAACTTTATCATTAGAAAAATGGCGCAGTCAAGGTCTGTGGATTGTAAGTCGTAGCGATCGCCATTATCCCCAGCGTTTGAAGCAGCATTTAAAATATCTGTCTCCCCCAATTTTATATGGTGTAGGTAACCTGGAACTATTGAATAAGGGCGGGTTAGCTATAGTAGGTTCTCGTAATGTTAATGAAGCAGTATTAAGCTATACCCAACAATTAGCCCACATTTCTGCCCAACAAAATATACAGGTAATTTCTGGAGGTGCGAGAGGCATAGATAAATGTGGGATGTTATCCTGTTTAGAAGCCGGAGGAACTACGATTGGGGTTTTGGCAAATAGTTTAGGGAAGGCATCTTTAGAAAGTGACTATCGGCAAAGTCTTGATGAGGATAGACTAGCGCTAATTTCCCCCTACGATCCAGAAGCTGGTTTTCATGTGGGTAATGCCATGGGACGCAATAAATATATTTATGCTTTAGCTGATTATGCTGTGGTAATTAGTGCAAGTTTTAATAAGGGTGGCACTTGGAGTGGGGCGGTAGAAGCCCTAAAAAAACTACCAAATATACCTGTTTTTGTGTGCCAAAATAGCCAAAATCAAGGCAATATGGAATTATTGAAACTAGGGGCTAAACCTTTCCCGGAAATGTCTGGGAAGTTGGATTTATTGGATATCCTGAAGCCAGGGGAGACGGAAGATGCGGTAGAAGTGGAACAAATGGCTTTAGATTTCGCGGTAAATTTAACACCTGAAAATCCCGCCCCAACTCCTATATATGTAGATGTAAATCCGACACCTACAGAAGCACCTAATGTGAGTCCATCCCCGGAGTTATCAGAGGCTAAAATTGATGTATCTATGGATATTTATCAAGCGGTTTTACCAATAATTTTAACACATCTACAGGAGCCGATAGACGCGAAAAACTTAGCGAAATTATTAGATGTACAGTACAATCAAATACAAGCCTGGTTAAAGCGAGCTATAGAAGATGGTAAGGTGACTAAATTAACGAAGCCGGTTCGCTATGTGAGTTCAGAGTGTAATAGATAATTATTGATGTTGCGGTTGATGTTAAATCAAACACGGCTACAAAAAGGCTATGGGGTGCCCTGGCTGTTTAGGAATTCTGAGGCACCCAACTAGATGTAATGGACTGGAGATTTAGAAGCGTTCACCAATACCGAAGTGGATCTGATTTCCGCCTTCATCATTAATCCCATAATCAATCCGAATTGGACCCAAAGGGGACTGAATGCGAACGCCACCACCGAAACCAATGCCACTTCCGGGTTTACCACGAATACCGCCAGGATTGCCTTGGACACTGCTTTGAGTCCCCAAAGCATGGGCAGCATCAACAAATAAAGCGCCGCCAATCAAAAAATTAGCGACAGAAAAGACTGGGAAGCGATACTCGACGGAACCCAAGACAAAACTACGGGCGGCTGCTAAAGCACCCTCACGCCAACCTCGGACAGTATTAGCACCCCCCAAGGGGAAGGCTTCATAGGGTGGGAAATCGCCCATAATTGTGCCAGCTTGAATATTGAAAGCTAAGGCTTGGGGCCCCCCCGGAACTAACTGTAAAAAATTGACGGGGATATAATGACTATAACTACCTCGGACGCGATTAAAAAATATACTCCCGGAACCTATGGGAATCGATTGTTCTGTTCCTAAGCGAAAAGCATAGCCACTGGTGGGAATTTGGCGATTATTACGGCGATCGGTAGCTAACCCAAACTGAACGGTAAATAAATCATCCTCGCCAGACTCACTAGCGGTGAGAAGTTTACCCTTCTCGTCGCGGGGGGTGATGCGCTCGCGGGAATCTGTTACCTGAGCGCGTTGATATTGAAAACCCAAGGAGGCGACCCAGTCGGGGTCAACAAAAGGATTTTCTGCAAACGGACGAGTAAAACTAATACCACCACCAGTCCGAATTACCCTAGGGCGGTCTTCATTAGGGAGTCTAACATCTTCGGAGCCTTCCTCAAAAACTAGAGAAATCCCACGGCGGCGAAAAGCATTGACGGTGTAGGAGGTGCGGTAAGGGTCTCCAGCAATCCAAGGGTCTGTAAAGCTCAGATCGACGAGTAAAACCTGTTCACCAACCTGTACTTCGGCGGCTAATTGGTGATTATTTCCGCCCAAGTTAGCTTCACGATAGCTCAGAGTTCCAAACAAACCGGTGGCGGAACTGAAACCACCCCCAAAGGCGACGGACCCAGTGCTACGTTCAATGACATTAACAATCATATTAGCCTGGGTGGGGTCTTCGGGGGAAGGTTCAAGCTGAAGTCGGACATCATCAAAAATGCCTAATCTGAATACTCTACCTAAGTCCTGTTGAATGGTTGCTTGGTTAAAGACATCTCCGGGCTGTAACTGAATTTCACGGGTGATAATAAAGTCACGGGTGCGACCTGTAACGGGATTACCGTCAGGGTCGGTTGGGTCGCCATCAGCATTGAGAAAACGAACTATAACCTGGGAAATTACGCCCTCAGCGACTCTTAAAGTGACTACGCCTTCTGTGGTAACATCTGGGGCGGCAATTACCTGGGCGAGTACATAGCCATTTTGTTGGTACCAGGTTTGGATATCTTCGATCGCCTCTTCAATGCGTCGGAGGTTGATAATTTGACCGAATTGACCCGCAAAACTAGCATCAACGACCTCGGAGGGGAGAACCTGATCTCCTTCGATAATAACCTGCTGTAGGGGTGGGTTAGGTTCGACATCAAAAGTGACTCTCACTCCCAGGGGGGTATCTTCTGGGATAGCTCGAACGTTTCTAAATAGACCGGTGGCAAAAATGGCGTTAATATCTTGTTGGAGTTGGGAACGGGTAGCGGTGCGTCCTGGTTGAACTGCGATCGCCCCATAGACCACATCCACCAATTGGTCATTATCAGTTCCAGATACGAGAACTTCAGCAATTAGCACATCGGGTTCTCCTGGCTGGCCTGTTCCGGGGACTGATGGCGGTAGATTATTCTGGGCTAACTCCAGATTTTCCTGGGGTGTAGGGTCGTCGGCGCTGCAATATTCACACTCGTAGGCGATCGCCTGCATCAAATTAACCACCCACTGAGGCTCCCTAGACAGGTCTTGTGATGCCCTTACCCGGTTTTGACCTGAACCCACCTGAGACACAGCCGAAGGGGTCTGAGCGGTCAATAAATGGCTTTCGGTGGCACTATCTAAGTCTTGTGGAGAGTCAGGGTCAGGGAGGCTCAACTCTGAGCTGTTGTCAAAGTTAGCAATGGCTATTTGGTCTGGTGATGGCATCACATCAAAACTCGCCTGTTTCAACTCCTGCTTACCCAGAGAGGGTTCAAAAGGCGAATAGACTGGCGTGGGGGGATTTTCCGACCCGGCTAGGGAGAATTTCACCTCTGTAGGCGCGGGTTCCTTCTGTGTCCCTGTAAGGGGGCCTGCGGACTCTAAAAGGCTATCATCGACCTTTTCCAGGGCGACTAATGGGGAAGTGACGGACCCAGGAAAGTCTGTCGGTCTCTGGTAGTCCTTATTTTTGAGTTGAAATAAGGGAAACTCCCCCATGTCCCGTTGGACATAAGGGATAGCGATCGCTTCTGAGTCCTGCAGATCATCGTTAGACTGATCAGAAACTGCCAAAGACCGTTGATAGTCCTTGAAAATCAGTGCAGGGGTTTTACCACTAGCAGAATTTGATAGCCCCAAAGTTGCTGAGGCTGCAAAACAGGCAACCCACAAAGAACAGAAGCCCATGTTATTGACATTCTTGGACATCCACACACCAAATAATCAGCCATCGATAATGTTACAACCTCAGGGGGAAAAAATTACTTTTCCCGTCCCAGACACCTGACCCAATCCACAACTATCAGGCATTTTGCCCAATTAAATTTAGTTAAATATGACTGAGAACCCTAGCCAATACTTGCTGATAAGCACTCTCAACATTTCCGAGGTCATTACGGAAGCGATCCTTATCCATCACCCGGAGGTTAGGGTCAGTTTCGGCTTGGTCCCAGAGGCGACAAGTATCAGGGCTAATCTCATCAGCCAATATCAATTGACCATCAGAGGTCATCCCAAATTCCAGCTTAAAGTCTACCAGAGTGATGCCACATTGACTAAAAAAATCACTCAAAATCTGGTCAATCTGGCGGCTGAGGTCTTCAATAGATTTAAGCTGTTCTTCGCTGGCTAAATTCATGGCCAAGAGGCGATCGCGAGTTAATAGAGGATCACCTAGCTGGTCATTTTTATAGCAAAATTCCACCAAGGGGGGCTGCAAAACTGTTCCCAGGGGAATCCCCGTCTGTTTACACAGACTCCCCGCCGCGATATTACGGACAATAACTTCCACAGGAATAATATCCACCCGTTTGATCCGCATTTCATTAGGACTAGGGGTATCAATGAAATGAGTGGGAACACCCGCCGCCTCTAGGAGTTTAAACAGATGACCAGACATGGTGTTATTAATTTCACCCTTCCCTGTAATCGTCCCCCGTTTCTGGGCGTTAAATGCTGTGGCATCATCCTTATAGTAAGCCAGCAACACCTCTGGGTCATCAGTGGTATAGACGATTTTGGCTTTCCCTTCATACAGTTGTTGGCGATCAGACATATCAGACATATAGCGCGATGGTTAAGTTTTATTGGGCTAATTGCTACCGGGACTGTGCCATCAGAATAACCGATGCGCGTCCCTGGACTCGATAGTGATTCCCTTGAATTGGGGGGGCTGTTTTCTCGGTACAGAAATCATTGGGGACTGCTAAAGCTGTATCAACAATACGATACCAGCGTTGACCTTTTGGGAGAATAGGTATCTCAAACAGGAGGGGTTCCCAATAAGAATTGAGCATAATATGAAGATATTCCTGTTTTTCGGGATGTCGTAAACTAAAAGCAATACTGCGGGAATAATCTGCCCAATCTGGTTTATTTAAGCGTACCCCATGCCATGTAATGCTAGGTAATTTACTATTGGGGTCCATCACTAAAATGGTTTCAATCCGAAAAATATGCAGTCTTTGGGTAAATCGGATCAGGTTTTTGACAAATCGCAATAGTTCCGGGTGTTTCCCGACATCACTCCAGTTAAACCAACCTAACTCATTATCTTGACAATAGGCGTTATTATTTCCGTTTTGGGTGCGGCGGACTTCATCACCCATTAATAGCATGGTAGTTCCTTGGGAGACCAACAGAATTGTCCACAAGTTTTTGATTTGTTGATTGCGTAAGGCTTCGATATAAGTATCATCAGTTAAGCCTTCCACTCCACAATTCCAACTGCGATTATCATTGTGTCCGTCCCGGTTATTTTCACCATTGGCTTGATTATGTTTCTGGTTATAGGAAACTAAATCATTGAGGGTAAAGCCATCGTGACAGGTGATAAAGTTAATGCTACAATGAGGTTCGCGATCGGGTTTGGGGTAAATATCTGGACTCCCCATAATTCTATAGGCTAGGCGCTGGATTTGTTTGGGTTCACTTTTGACAAAACTGCGAACATCATCCCGAAATTGTCCATTCCATTCGGTAAAGCGATCGCCTGCAAAAGACCCCACCTCATAGAGTCCCCCAGCGTCCCAAGCCTCAGCAATTAGTTTGGCTCCCGCCAATACCGGGTCAGATTTAATAATCCATAAAATCGGCGCATCTTCCATGGGTGTACCATCACGATTTCGCGAAAAAATCGATGCCAAATCGAACCTAAAACCATCAACGTGCATCTCCGAAACCCAATAGCGGAGACTGTCAATAATCATTTGTCCCGCGATTTCATGGTTGGCTTTAATGGTATTTCCGCAGCCACTATAGTTGCTATAAAAGGACTTATCCTCCTCTTCCAGCATATAATACATAGAATTGTCAATCCCCCTAAATGAGAGAGTCGGACCATTCTCATTTCCCTCGGCGGTGTGGTTATAAACGACATCTAAAATAACCTCAATACCCGCTTTATGAAGGGCTTTTACCATATCGCGAAATTCATCAACAGGTCCGAGGGGGTCGCGCCTAAAACTATACTGTCTATGGGGTGCGAAAAAGGAAACGGTACTATAACCCCAGTAATTTTTCCGAGGGGGAACAGCATCTTGTTCATCAAATTGGTGAACTGGCATTAATTCTACTGCTGTGATTCCCAAATCTTTCAGATAAGGTATTTTCTCAATTAAGGCAGCATAAGTGCCTCGTTTGGCTGGGGGAATACCTGAGTTAGGATTGCGGGTAAAACCGCCCACGTGCATCTCATAAATGATGGTTTGAGAATAGGGTATTTCCAGACGCTTATCATCTTCCCAATCATAAGTTTTTGGGTCTACGACTACGGCTTTCATAGCCTTAGCACAGTTATCACCACGTTTTGATGCAGCTTCCCGACTATAGTTTTCGGTATTAACTACAGCTTTAGCATAGGGGTCAAGCAGTACCTTATCCGAGTCAAACCTATAGCCCAATTCTGGCTCAAACATTCCATAGGCGCGATATCCATAAATTTGCCCCGCCTTAATGCCTTTGACAAAAATATGCCAGTAGTAGAAAGTTTTATTATACTGAGGTTCAAACTTAATTATATGGCTAGGTTTGGCATCATCTGGGGCATCAAAAAACAGTAACTCTAAAGATGCACAAGTTTTGGAAAATAAGCAAAAATTGACCCCATCAGGATAAACTGTAGCACCGAGGGGGAAACTCTGACCGCGCCCAATATCAGACTTCATTAATTAATCGACTCCTTTTCAAATCTTAGAGGTTTTAATATTCTCAGGTTAAATGCAAACCAACCGGAGACTGTTGAGGTGGGTCCTCAAAGGCTGTATGTAGCAACCAGGCTTTAATGGGAGAAATTGTTTCTCCTTGACTTGAGTTAGATTTGGGTGTTTCCTTAGTATGTTCAGTCTATGAGGGATGTCCCCTAGTTCCCAATCGAGGCGGCTATGGCCAAGATGTTGTCAAGAAATCCTTTAAGATTTTAGGCGATCGCGACACATTTCGCGACAGATTCACGGTAAAATTAGACGAGGCGAAACTGCTAAGTCTACCAACTCTGAAGTTCAGGGTTATCTCTTGAAAATGCTAACGAATGAATGTCGCCGAATGAGACTCCGACCCTAAGTATTGCGATCGCCCGTCTGAATTCACCCACAGGCAACCACTTCGCCACCTGGGTGTTTAATTCTGTCAATGCCAGCGATTATGTCCACCATGATTGTATCTGGCCGGAATCTCTGTCACAATTATGGCAAGCCTGGTTAGAAATGTTTTCCCCAGATAGCTTACCCCTGGCGCTGAGTGAGTCGGCCATGGGTGAGCCATTGAGTCTAGCACCATTATCACCAGATCTGGAAACCAAACCCAGCTACAGCAGCCGACTAATGCAGCAATTGGGAATAGATTTATGGCAGTGGCTGTTTCAGGGACCAATTCAAAGCAGTTTCCACCGTTGTCAAGGACTAGCCCTAGGCCAAAAGTGTCCGCTGAGAATACGATTAGATGTGCGATCGCCTAATTTAATTCCCCTACCATGGGAAATTATGCAATCACAGCCGGGACAACCAGCCATCTCCCTAAGTCCCAGGCTGTTATTTAGTCGCACTACCTGTGATGTTCAACCATTAAGCGATCGCCCCCTAGTCCCAGCCCTAAACATCTTATTAGTTTTAGGTCATAACGACATCCCCCCATGTCAAACCCCAACAGCCACAAATTCCCATAGGCTGCAATTAGAAACGGAAGCCTCACAAATTGCCCAAGTTTTAGCCAACAGCACCGACCCAGGATCTGACTCATCAAGAAGCGATCGCCTTCCCTGTTTCATAAAAACACTAATCCAGCCCAGTGTAGCCCAACTAATTACCGAACTAGAAACCCCCCAGCAACTAGGCCAGATACCCTATAACGTGATCTTCTATGCCGGTCATGGCTTCACGGGTCCTGATGGTGGTTTATTATTTCTACAAGAGCAAACTACCATTAATGGTACAGAATTAGCTCAAGTTCTAGTGCGCTGTGGTATCACTCTGGCGGTATTTAATGCCTGCTGGAGTGCTGTCCCAGCCATGGAATTATCATCGACTCTACAAAACATCACTCTTCCCGCCATTCCCAGCAGCAGCTTGGCTAAAGTATTAATCCATCATGGAGTCCCAGTGGTTTTAGGAATGCGAGACTCCATTACCGACAGCGAAGCCCTCAGTTTTATTCAAACCTTTGCGAGAGCCTTATCAGAAAGGATGCCCATTGATCGGGCTGTAGCGATCGCCAGACAACAGTTGCTGACCCTCTACAAATTCAACCAGCCAGCTTGGACTCTGCCCATATTATATATGCACCCTGAGTTTAATGGCTTGCTAGTCCCCACCGAGGAGGGTATTCGCACCCAACTACCCGCCAACTCACCCACCGCCCTAGGATATGATCTCCCCTGCGCTTATCTGAAACTCCAGGAAACTGAGGAAGTCACATCAAAAAGCTGGCTAATAGAAGCGGGACGGGTTCAAATAGGGCGATCGGAGCAAAATGATATTGTTTTGCATGAATCATGGATTTCTAATCAACACGCTGAGATTTTCTGCCGCAATGGTAATGGGTCGCCCACAAATCAGCCCACCTACTTTCTGCGGGATTTCTCCCGCTACGGTACTCTAATTTGGGAGGAAAATAACCAGAAGTGGCAACGCATTCATCATCAAGAGGTACAACTTACATCGGGAACTAAGTTAAAATTTGGCAGTTCCCAGGGTCGGATTTGGGAATTTGTGATTGATAGCCTGTAGAACTATATCCTCAGAGAAGTTGCGGAATTGCTGCTCTCAGTTTTGTAGCTATGGGTGCGGGATAGTATCCCGAACAATTGTCCATTATCCGGCTATCCCGAACCTTGGATTATGCTGTCAACAAAGGATGTTGCTCAATGACTAAACTTAATTGTCACAATGGCGAGACTGAATTGGATTTATGGTCACTACTGTTAGATGACTCGGAAAATTCTGCCTATCCCTGGAGTCCTGAACAAGCAGAATCTTATGGATATTTTGAGGAGGCAGATCTAAACTTGTCTGTGTCAGAGTGTCTCAGTAACGATGATATAACTGAAAGATCCCAAGTCTTCTTTGAACATATAGAAAATCTTTGGCCGCCGATTTCTCTGTATCAATTATTAGTTGAGAAATTGACACTTAATGGCGGGGTAACTCTTCTATCTCGTATCCCTGAAGATATACTTAGGGGAATATCTAAAGCAGCAGTTGTTCAGGATCAGGCTTTCCAGAGTCTGGGTGAACAGCTTGTATTTTGTGTTAGTCAGATTCTACCTCAGTGGGACTCGGAAGATTTGCAGGTTCTCGCCCGTCCTATGGTTAATGCTATGCGCGGAAATGACAATCGCGCCCTAGAATCAATATTTACTAAAGTGGGTTCCCAAGAATGGCATGAACTCTCACAGGTAGAACAAGCTCGCTTGAGTTTGGCGATCGCTCATTATGCCCTCGCTTTAGCAACCACTACCGGAACTTCTGATCAGGAGAGTTAATCAACTGTATTTATTTGATGTTTCAAAGACTGTTAACAATTGTGGCAATTTTAGGGAAAATATCTGCCCAAAAGTTGACGATATTATAGGGGTTATGGTATCATGGAAGAAATCGCACCAAAGGGGTTATTGTGTCTATACGCAAAAAAAGAGGCTATAACCCTGATTCTATCGTCCCCCAAAATATTATCTGGGCAAAAATTAAAATTCACGATGCACCCGTAGGGGCAGATTCTCCGACCATCTTCGCTCTCCACCAGATTATTTGTTGGTTCGCCCTTGGTGATACCTATTGACAAAAATAAGGTTTTGTGCATAAGAACTCAGGAAAGGGAACCGGGAAGGTAGGGGGTCAATCTGTTTTGGGTAAAATCGGGAAATATTGATAGGCTAATGAAAGCTGTAGTGGAGTGTTGATACACCAGGGGAAGATAAGTGTCTTTAAGTTATGGTTAATGGTGTCTGTAAATGTCACCAGAGGGCTGATAGAGACTAGAGGCTGCTCAGGCGATTGTTTAAGGATAACAGACAACCATTAAGCACACAGGGAAGATATTTAGCGAGGGGTTAAGTCCCCGCTGCCTGAACACCTAAGAATCCCTGGCCTTTGTGGGCGGGAAATGTCAAAGAATAGCTGAGGGTAGAGTACGTGAATATGAAAGCGATGATTTTGGCTGCTGGTAAGGGGACTCGTGTTCGCCCTATTACTTACACGATACCGAAACCATTAATTCCGATTCTTCAAAAGCCAGTAATGGAGTTTTTGGTAGATTTGCTGCGTCGCCATGGTTTTAAGGAAATTATGGTCAATGTAAGCCATTTAGCTGATGAAATTGAGAACTATTTTCGTGATGGTCAGCGGTTTGGGGTAGAGATTTCTTACTCATTTGAGGGGAGTATCGAAGATGGTCAACTGATAGGTAAGGCTTTGGGGTCTGCTGGGGGAATGAAAAAAATCCAGGACTTTAACCCATTTTTTGATGATACTTTTGTGGTGTTGTGCGGGGATGCCCTCATTGATTTAGACCTGAGTGAGGCGGTAAAATGGCATAAAGAGAAAGGTGCGATCGCTACTGTGGTGATGAAATCTGTACCCAAAGAGGAGGTTTCCAGCTATGGGGTGGTAGTTACGGATGAAATGGACAGGATTAGGGCTTTTCAGGAAAAACCATCTGTAGAAGAAGCTCTCAGCACCAGTATTAACACGGGAATTTATATCTTTGAGCCGGAGATATTTGATTACATCCCCTCTGGGTGCGAGTATGATATTGGTAGCCAACTGTTCCCCCATTTGGTGGAAATAGGCGCGCCCTTCTATGGGATTACTATGGATTTTCAGTGGGTAGATATTGGGAAGGTTCCCGACTACTGGCGGGCTATTCGCAGTGTGTTACTGGGTGAGGTGAAAAATGTGCCGATCCCCGGTAGAGAAGTGGCTCCGGGAATTTATACGGGGCTAAATGTGGCAGTGAATTGGGATAAAGTCCATATTGAAGGACCGGTCTATATCGGTGGTATGACCCGCATTGAAGATGGTGCAACTATTATTGGTCCGACTATGATAGGTCCGAGTTGCTCAATATGTAGCAACTCCTATGTGAGTAATAGCGTGATTTTCGAGTATTCTCGGTTGGGGCGTGGGGTGCGCCTGGTAGACAAATTGGTGTTTGGTCGCTACTGTGTGGATAAGCTGGGAGCTTCTATTGATGTTCAGGCGGCGGCTTTGGATTGGCTGATTACTGATGCTCGACAGGCTGTGGGTGATCCCCCAGAAGAACATCAGGCGATCGCAGATATTCTCAGCACCTCATAACTTTTTGGTAGGTTGTATGTATAAATCTTCCGTGGTCTTGTACGGGGGGGTTATCGAATCATCCTCTGTTTCGAGCGGGTTATTTCCGAAAAGCGACCCACTTCCCCTAAAACTGGCTGAACCTGGTGTATCTTACGGTTCAGAAAAGTTGGGCGGTGATGGTGATTATAAACTGGTTGAGGTTCTAGTGGATATACTCACCCTCCGCCAGACAGAAGACACGGAAGACATAGAACAACTTTATACCTACCAAGTGCCCCCTCATTTAGATATTATGCCGGGGGATATTCTCAGTGTCCCCTTTGGGGCTCAACAGATAGGGGCGATCGCCATTAGGTTAACATCAGAACTGCCAGAAAATCTGAGGGAACCGGGTAAGGCTACCTCTATCAAGCTGCGTCCGGTAGAAGATATCACCGCCAAGGGATTTTTCCCGGCTCATTATTGGCAATTATTACAACAGGTCGCCCAGTATTATCAAACTCCCCTAATTAGGGCGATCCGAACCGCCCTCCCCCCCGGACTCCTAGGCCGTAGCCAGCGACGTATTCGTTTAGTTAATGATGCCATTCCAGGCGGTGCTGAAGAGTTTTTGCAACCCAAAGCCCAAAGGATTTTACAAGTTTTGAAGCAGTCAGCTACAGGAGACTATACCTGGCAGTATTTGCAACGACAAATTAAGGGAGGCTCTCGGGGACTACAGGATCTGATCAAACGGGGTTGGGTGGAAAGCTATCTGGAACCGCCGACACCACCGCGCCCTAAACTCAGACCAGCAATCACCCTAGTGATAGATTGGGTAGAGTTAGACTTTATAGATATCACCCCCCGCCAGCGAGAGGTCCTGGAAATTTTGCGGCGGCGGGGTGGGGAAATGTGGGTAACGGATTTATTGCAAACCTGCAATACCAGTTCTGGGTTACTCAAAACTCTGGAGAAAAAGGGATGTGTGGTAATTGGCGATCGCGAAATTCTACGCACGGAACAGGGTATTCCTACAATAGCCGATCAGCCTTTATCTCTGACTGAGCATCAACAACAAGCCCTAGATGTGATTTTGGGGTTATCTGGTTTTCATCAACTGCTGTTGCATGGTGTCACAGGTTCGGGCAAAACTGAGGTATATTTACAGGCGATCGCCCCCATTATCAACCAGGGTAAATCAGCCCTAGTCCTAGTGCCGGAAATTGGCTTAACTCCCCAACTAACCGATCGCTTTCGCGCCCGGTTTGGTAATCGGGTATTTGTCTATCATAGTGGTTTGTCAGAAGGTGAACGCTACGACACCTGGCGTAATATGATCGAAGGTACTCCCCAGGTAGTTATCGGAACGCGATCGGCAATTTTTGCCCCTTTACCCAATTTAGGCTTAATTGTTCTTGATGAAGAACATGACAGCAGCTTTAAACAAGACCAGCCACAACCATGCTACCATGCCCGCACTGTCGCAGTATGGCGGGCGGAACTGGAAAACTGCCCCTTAATTTTGGGTTCAGCCACTCCCGCCCTGGAAACTTGGCAACATCATCGCCATAATCATAACCCATCCATTCATTATCTATCTCTACCGGAAAGGGTCTTATCTCGCCCCCAGCCTCCTGTAGAAGTAGTTGATATGCGTCGGGAATTGAAGCAGGGAAATCGATCCATTTTCAGTAGAAGTCTACAATTGGCGATCGCCTCTTTGCGAGACAATAATCAGCAGGGCATTTTATTCATCCACCGTCGCGGACATAGCACCTTTGTTTCCTGTCGCAGTTGTGGCTACGTCATGGAATGTCCCCGTTGTGATGTTTCTCTCTCCTATCACCACATTCACGCCGAAGCTATCCCATACCTACGCTGTCACTACTGCAACCATTCCCAATCCTACCCCCAACGCTGTCCCCAGTGTGACTCTCCCTATTTTAAACATTTTGGCAGTGGGACCCAACGAGTCGCCCAGGAATTAACCCGCCTTTTTCCAGAATTGCGGTTTATCCGTTTTGACAGTGACACCACCCGCACCAAAAATGCCCACAGAATTCTCTTAACTCAGTTTGCTAACCGGGAGGCTGATTTATTAGTTGGTACTCAAATGCTCACCAAAGGTTTAGACTTAGACTCTGTAGGGCTCGTCGGTATTGTCTCCGCTGATGGACTTCTGCACCTGTCCGACTACCGCGCTAATGAACGTGCTTTCCAGACCTTGCTACAGGTAGCCGGACGTGCGGGACGTGGTAACGACCCCGGACAGGTGATTCTACAAACCTATACCCCCGAACATCCCGTCGTGGAAGCCGTCCGCAACCATGCTTATGATTCTTTTGTCGAAACCGAGCTACAACACCGCTCAGAGCTGAATTATCCCCCCTCTGGTGGCTTGATTTTACTCCGGTTAAGGGGTTACGATGCGATCGACGTTGAACAAACCGCCCACCTGATCGCCTCTGAGTTAACTTCTGAGCTGCTTCCGGGAACTTGCGAACTTTTGGGACCCGCACCCGCTCCCATTATGCGTGTTGCTAATCAATACCGCTGGCAGATTTTATTAAAATTCCTCCCAGGTCAGACTACCCCGCCTCCCTCTCTCGCTGCTTTGGCTGAAAAATGCCCCCAGTCTGTTCGCTTTTCCATTGATGTTGATCCTCTCAGTTTCGGTTAATTATTGCCACTTATCCCCCCACAGCCATAGTTTTTTCCCAACTATCCAGTCATCTCGTATCGTGGATGACAAATTTTAGGGCTAGATCTGTTATGGTAAATCCAAAGATTTGGGTATATTAAGGTAGGCACTTTGTCAAATAATTGTTATAATTCGTAATAATTTCCGGGACAAGGGTGGCCATCCTAGAAAATTAACCCAAATTCACTTTTAAGGAGTTCACGTCATCATGGAATCTAGTAGCTTATCTTTGGAACAACAATTTAACCTGTCCTCCTTTAGAATGCAGGTAAACCAAATGAGCCGGGAACAAGCCCAGGAGTTTTTGGTTGATCTTTACGAACAAATGTTGGTTAGGGAGAATATGTATCAGCACTTTCTCAAGTATCAGTGGGGCTTAGAACCCAATTCCGGTGCTGAGTAAGTGGATATTACCCCCATACTTAGTGGGCCACCTCTGTCTCTTACTCTCTTTTTCTGAGAAGAAGCGAGTTGGGGGTAGTCGGGTGTTCACTGACTCACATTAGCCTGGGTCGGAGTCCAAAATGGCGAAATTGCAGATAGTCTTGTAAAATGCGATCGTGGTCAAAGCATAGATCCTGGGGAATGCGCCAGGGCTCAAAGATTTCTAAATTTTGAGCATCATCAGCCGCCTGGGGTTCTCCCTTCGCCGTAGCGATAAATACCACAGCTAGGGTATGTTGGCGAGGGTCTCGGTTAGGGTCTGAGTAGACATGGAACTGTTGAATTAACGTGACATCTAGCCCCGTTTCTTCTTTGGCTTCTCTGGTGGCTGCGGTTTCCACTGACTCGCCGTAGTCTACAAATCCTCCAGGAATAGCCCAACCATAGGGGGGGTTTTTCCGTTCTATTAATACAATCGGTCGCGATCGCCGATCTATAAGTTCGATGATGATATCTACTGTCGGCGCGGGATTACGATAGCTCATTGATGATCATGTCCGTCTAGGTATGCTCAGATTTGCTAAATAACCTGAAATAGGTAGAAACCCAAAACTCTTTAATCGGGATAGCCACAAATGTTAAAGGGTTAATGGTGACAATAATAGTCCTCACGTCGGACTTGGCTTGTTTGATAATTTGCTTTGCTACCCAGTCCGCTGACATCACCCCAATCGGGTTAAGGTTACTTTTAAAAGGCCCTAAAATCAGCTTACGAATCACACAGGGAGAGTCTAGGCGGCGTAATGTGATTAAATCCCCTAAAGTGCGTTTACTGAGTTCATACAGAGGACTAAAAGCCGGGCTAACTTCCGCTTCCGAAGTATTTACCCAGACCTCCTTCCGGGCGATATCTGTGTTGGTGCGAACCGTTTTTAAAAACAATTCTAGCAGTCGCCAACTCGAGAAAGTATTAATTTCGTAGGATTTGCCGATCGCCTCTGGGGTTCGCTCACCGTGTACATTAATACCATGATTGATAATTAGGATATCTACCGTTTCCAACAGATTCGCTAATTGTTCCTCTTCGCCTACTTGCCAGGTTATAGTTTTTAGGGGTAATTCTTCCTGGTCAATGGTGACGGTGACAGTTTGGGAAGTTGATGATAAAGCGATCGCCTTCGCCCCAGAGTTGTGGAGGTGTTTAAGTAGCGATCGCCCTAAACTCCCAGAAGCGCCAGTCACCGCCACTGTTTTACCTTTTAGAGAAAGTCCTGTCCCCATAATTTTATCTAAAACCGTGAGAGTCCCGCAAAAGTAGGCATTTTGGTTATCAAAATGGTGTCGCCAGTGATAAGATTGGTTCACCAATAACCGCGACGGTGGCTGAGAAAAAGCACCCGGAAGGTGGGTTAAGTCAGTCAGTGTGTCCGCGTTGGGAATTCCTGAACCTCTAGCGATCGCAGGTAGTAGAAAGCCGAGGGTGTACACTGGACCTGTCAGCGTCAACCAGTGAGGATCTCCTGTCAGCCCATAGATACCCAGCCAAAACCCTAAACTGAATACTAACATCACCATCGCCTCTGGCACATCATTATACCAGTGTGCTTTCCGATAAATCTCCTCACTTTTGATGCTATAGTCGGGACGAAATACCCGATGATGCCAAGAATGGAGGCGATACAGGGGTTGCCAAACATGGGCCAGGGCGTGGTAGGTGTCTCGCACTAATTCTACCCATACCACCGAAGCTACTACCCAAACTGTATTTATGATCACTACCGTTAGCATAAACTTAGAGTTTCAGACCTCATTGATTTTGTGAAAATTTCCCATTTAGCATTGTATATGCCAAAGAGCTGTTAAATGTTTGAAACTTCCAGAAAATCTTGATTCTGGCAATTGGGCTGATTATCTCTAACCAAAATGAAGGGTTAGACACCTTCCCCCTCTGACTGGATGCAGATGGTTATCTGAATAATAGTGTATACTGAGTTATTTATTCTGATTTGATATAAATGGTATGGGTTCAAAGACCTGGAAACGCTTTGTAGGTTGGGCTTTGTTGGGTTTGCTGTTGACTTGGGGGGTTAGTTGCGCCTCCCCAACTACTGATCAAAGCGATCGCCGTCAGGTGGAGTTTTGGACAATGCAGCTTCAACCTCAGTTTAATGACTATTTTAATCAGTTAATTGCTACCTTTGAAAATGATCACCCCGAAGTAAAAATTCGCTGGGTAGATGTACCTTGGTCAGCTATGGAGAGTAAAATATTGGCGGCGGTGTCCGCCCAAACCGCCCCCGACCTGGTTAATTTGAACCCCGATTTTGCCTCCATGTTGGCGGGTCGCGATGCTTGGTTAAATTTGGATGAACACCTATCCGAAGAAGTGCGATCGCTATATTTACCCAATATCTGGGAAGCTAATATGATCCAAACCTGCGACGGTGATAATTGTCAAAATCGCACCTTTGGCATTCCCTGGTATTTGACTACCCAAATTGTCATTTATAATCAGAATTTACTCAATCAAGCAGGTATTGAAAATCCTCCCACCACCTATCAGGAACTCGCCACAGTTGCCCAAACTATTCGCCAGAGAACCGGAAAATATGCCCTATTTGTTTCCTTTGTTCCCACCGACTCCGCCCAAGTTTTACAGTCCTTAGTTCAGATGGGAGTTCAGTTAGTTGATAATAATAGAAAAGCCGCTTTTAATACTCCCGAAGGTCGCGCCGCCTTTCAATATTGGGTTGATTTATATCAACAGGATCTGTTACCCAGAGAAGTCTTAACTCAGGGACATCGAAGGGCGATCGAATTGTATCAAGCTGGGGAAATTGCCCTATTGACCACCGGACCTCAATTTTTTAGAGCGATCGCAGAAAATGCCCCCGATATCGCCAAAGTTTCCGCCCCATCTAGCGCCATTACCGGCGAAAATGGTAAAATCTCCGTCGCCGTCATGAACCTAGTTATACCCCAAAATACTCGCCACCCAGAAGATGCCATAAATTTTGCCTTATTTGTCACTAATAGTCCCAATCAATTAAACTTTGCCAAAGCCTCAAACGTCATCCCTTCCAGTATTCAAGCATTAGAAAATCCCTTCTTTCAAAACATCCCAGCAGATGCTACACCCCAAGACAAAGCCAGGAAAATTAGCGCCCAACAGATGCCAAACGCTCAAGTTTTGATTCCACCCCTAGAAGACATCAAAGAATTGCAGACCATTATTTACAACAATTTGCAAGCAGCCATGTTAAATCAAAAAACTGTTGATCAGGCGATTTTAGATGCTGAAACAGCTTGGAATCGGCGCTTAAATTAAGCCTTTAAGTTCAACTCAACCCAACTTTATCTAGGGTGGTTGCTATTCTCATATTCCCTTAAACAACCACCCCATTTTATTCCTATATCCCCTAATAAGCCATGCAAATTATTCGGAATACTCCCAGCCAATGAACCTTCTTGATGCCATAATTCTTGTAGTTTATTTAATCCGTTCATCACCTGATTTTTAACCTCTTCAATTTCCCCGCTAATTTTCGCCGAAAGTTGCTGCTTTTCCCGGATTATATCCTGTATTTTTTCATTCCATATATGGATTTTATCATTAGTCCTGTTGTCTAAATCTTGGCAAATTTTTTTAATCACATTTATCTGATGTTGTAAATTAGATACTTCCTGGTTAAGCCGTTGTTTGCGTCCTTCATTTCTTGCATATAATTGTTGCAGTTGATAGTTATGATACTCAAAGCCTTGACTATCATCTATCTCTATCTCTAGCCGGAGAATACTGCATTCAATCATATCTTTTTGTTCTTCCAAACTTTTGATATGTTCGAGATTTTTTGACAGAGACTTAATCAACAACCTTTTCGCATCATTAATATTTTCCGAGAGTTTCCTAATCTCCTCTTCAACCCTACCTTTTCGGCTTTCCAGATAATTAGGATTTTGTAAATCCATAACCCTGTTAATTTGGGTATATATATCATCAACAATTGTATTAAATAACTGTAATTTTTCGCGCCGTATCTCATCTTGATAATTGGGAATAGTCCCATTATCACCCCTCTTAATTTCCCTCAAATAATTTCTAACCACACCCATCAGCATATCATTAGTCTGGTTTTTAAAAATCCTATAACACTCACCAGACAAACGATTCCTCTTCAGTAAACAATCATAATCAGTGCATTTATGACGCGCGCGGTCCAGACCTTTAGACTCCTTCAGTATTTCTAATACCACTGGTGGCGAAGTAGTAAGTTTAGCTTGAGGAATATGATAAAGCATACTAGATATAGCATTCCTAATGACAACTCTAGTAGTGCATCCTGATAATTAAGAAACCCAGTTTCTCCCGTCTGCTGGAAAATAGGGGTGGGAAACATGACCAGAAACCAGGTTTCATAAACCGTGACTATTTAACCATACTTCAGATAATCAGCCAGTTAATTAACCCAGAGATAACCTTACCTAAATCCGAGATAATAGTTCTTGTTTTTTCGCTTGAAATTCCTCCTCACTCAAAACACCTTGCTGCTTCAATTGACCCAATTTCTCTAAAGTTTGATAGATATTAGCCGCCTCATCAGCCTTGTCTTTTTCCAGGTCAGAAACATAGTTTTTGCCCCTTTCAAAAGCCGATTCATAAGCCCACTTAACCTCTTCTTCCGCAAAATTATTCAGAGACCCACCACTAGAAAAATGGTTAATAGCAACCTGTCCCACCGCATAGGTAGAAGCCCCAGAAGTCAAAGCCATTGAAGTCCCACCAATTAACGAACCAATACCCGGAATTGCCTTAATGAAACTAGAACCCAAACGAGCAATAGTTGTACCTGTTAATGCCGAAACAAATGCTTTTCCCGTACTAACAGAATAGTTGACTCCATACAGTTTAGCAAGTTCCTGTAGCATTTCCATTTGAATAGCAGTAACTGCCATAAAATCCACTATGGGGATAGGGATTAATCCACCTCCCATTGACCAGAGGACGTGATTACGAATAATAGCATCTGCTTCGGTTTTTTTACTCATGAGGAGTACCTGGTAAACAATAATGATTTGGGGGGGCGCTTCGGGAAATGTCGCCAAAACGACCCTCTTTTACTTTACCCTTTCCCCAAACTGTTTAGAATTGCTAATCAATCAATCTATAACCCCCTAAAGCCCAGCCAGTCGAGTTTTTCAGCCCCATGACTCAGCAGCTAGGTCCCACCGCCTTAACAAAAATTAACAAACTCATTTTTCCTAGAAGATAAACCTTTTTGGCATTCTCCAGAGTCTAAAATTGGGCTTTCTGGTAGCCAACTTAACTATAATCAATCATAATTATCAAGCTATAACTCATAACTCGACTTCCCTACTTATCCTTTATTCAAGTAGTAGGGAATCATCCCATAACATTGTTAAAACGGAGATTAAAGCGTGGATATTCTATCCAACACCGTCGCACTGTCGCGAATGCAATTTGCACTCACAGCCATCTTTCATATGTTGTGGCCGGTTCTTACTACAGGGCTAGGTATCTACCTAGTTATTATTGAAGGACTATGGCTGAAAACTCGCAACCCAGACTATTATTATCATGCCAGATTTTGGTCTAAATTTTACGTCCTCAACTTCGGCATAGGTGTCGCTAGTGGCATTCCTATGGAGTTTCAATTTGGCACTAATTGGGCTCCTTTATCAGAAGCTATTGGTAACTTTTTTGGTAGTGTGATTGGCTTCGAGGCATCATGGGCGTTTATGCTAGAAGCCGCATTTTTGGGAATTATGGTATTTGGTTGGGAGCGCGTTAACCCCACTATTCACTTTATTTCCACCATTCTTGTTGCTTTTGGTGCTAATCTTTCAACCTTTTGGATTTTGTCGGCTAATTCCTGGCTGCAAACCCCGGCAGGAGTGGAAATGGTGGATGGTAAATTTGTCGTGCTTGACTATTTTCAAGCCATCTTTAACCCCTTCATGTTCAACAGCTTTCTGCATATGTTCTTCGCAACATTAGAAACATCCCTATTTGTGATTGGTGGAATTAGTGCTTGGTATATCCTCAAAAAACGCAATCATCAGTTTTTCTCCAAATCCCTAAAAATTGCGATCGCTGCTACTATCGCTGTCGCACCAATGCAGCTTTATATAGGACATTTGAGTGGCGAACAAGTTTATCACTACCAACCCACTAAATTAGCCGCTATGGAGGCGCAGTGGGAAACTATCCCCGCTGGACAGTCTGCTGATTGGAGTTTGTTGGCTTTTCCTAACCCCCAGACCCAACAAAATGATTGGGAAATTACTATCCCGAATGGTTTAGGGTATATTCTGGAATTTAAAAAAGAATTATCCGAACCTGTCTTGGGTTTAAAAGAGTGGAAACCAGAAGATAGACCGCGTTTGTTGGGTTTGATTTACTACTCTTTTCGGATTATGATTGCTATTGGTTTCTTTCTAGCCGGACTTATGGCGGTTACCGTTATTCAGTGGTTACGGGGGAAACTTTCAGCCGACAATATTACTCAACAGGGTTGGTTAATGTGGGGTTGGATTATTTCCGCACCCCTGGGTTATATTGCGGTTGAGGCTGGCTGGACTGTCCGTTGTGTAGGACGACAACCTTGGACGGTTTATAATGAAATTCGCACCGTTGATGCTGCTTCTAATTTACCCCCGGAAAATGTCTTAACTACTTTGGTGGGTTTTGCTGTGGTTTATAGTTTGCTCTTCGTGACTGCGATTTATTTTGGGAGTCGAATTATCCGCCGTGGTCCGAATTTGGAGTTGGCTATTCCTGGTGGAGTTCGTCCGGCTTTTGATACTAGCCCCGGTCAGTTTTCCCCGGACGAAAGACCAGCAGAAACTCAAGGTTAACTCTGGTTTTATCTTACCCGAAAATTAGGGGCGATCGCTACATCGCCCCCACCCATCATCAAGTCATCACCCCGGAGAAGAATTAATGGAAACTTTGCAATATTTACTCCCTCAAGTCTGGTTTGGAATTTTGGCTTTATTCCTGTTTTTGTATGTGATGCTAGATGGCTTTGATTTGGGGGTGGGAATTTTGTCTATCACTTCCTCCAGCGAAAAACGCCGCAGCATCCTGATGACCAGTCTTAGTAATATTTGGGATGCTAATGAAACCTGGTTAGTGTTGATGGGGGGTAGTCTATTTGGCGCGTTTCCCCTGGCTTATAGCACTATTCTTAGCGCCCTATATGTGCCGATTTTTGTGATGATTTTTGGCTTAATTTTTAGGGCGGTAGCTTTTGAATTTCGCGAACAAGCTACTAATAAGTTATTCTGGAATTTTGCCTTTGGGGCGGGTAGTTTTCTGGCGGCTTTGGGTCAAGGTTTCGCCCTCGGTGGGGTTCTGGAAGGGATTAAGGTTGATGCTAACGGTCATTTTATTGGCACTACTTGGGATTGGTTACGTTTCCCAACTATAGTAGTAGCATTAACTTTGATTCAAGGATATGTTTTGATTGGGTCTACCTATCTAATTTGGAAGACTGAAGGCGAGTTACAAAAAACTCACTATCAAACTGCTAAACTTGCGGCTATTACTACTTTAATCGGCGCGATTATAATCACTGTGGTAACGCCGATTTTTTATGAATCAGCCCGCGATCGCTTATTTTCTCAACCCCTAGTTTATATCTTTTCCCTAATCCCGATTTTGGGAATAGCCTTAATTGGGTTATTACTCAGAAGTCTAACTCGTCAGGAAGAAAGAACCCCATTTATCTGGACAATTTTAATTTTTGTCCTCACTTTTTTGGGATTAGCAATGGTCGTTTTTCCCTATATTATCCCCCCGACAATTACCATTTATCAAGCGGCGGCTGACCCCAGTTCAATGGTGGTTATGATTATTTTTGTCGGTGCTTTAATTCCGGTGATGTTGTTTTACAACATTTATCAATACTTTGTCTTTCGTGGGAAAGTTACCGAGGCGGCTTATGAGGAATAGTCCCTAATAGTTAGGGAGTGTCTCACTCCCTAGATAAAATCACTATAATTATACCAGATACCCCGACCAACCGTTATAATAACCATCAAATCCTATTAATTTGTTAATTATGCGAAAATTCATCAAGTCCCTGTTGGTAACTACTTTGGGAAAATTAGTTACCACGGGTCTAATTACTGCGTTGGTGGTTATTTATGCTTCCCACCAGGTGACACATTTACACGCGGCGGAGTCTAAACACTTTCTCTGGTCTGTAGAAACTCCCCAAAATCAAGTTTATTTTTTGGGTTCTATTCATGTTTTGAGTGCAGATGATTATCCTTTACCCCAAGTAATGACTGATGCTTTTAATCAAGCTGATAATGTGGTATTTGAACTGAATATCAATGACCTGGAAAGTCTGGAAAGCCAAGATATTATGCTAGAAATAGCTACGCCGCCAGATGGTAAAACCTTGCTAGATTTAATCAGTGATGAAACTTATCATCTGGTTCAAAAAACCCTGGAAAAGTTGCAATATCCTATCCAAATATTTGCGAATTTTAAGCCGTGGTTTGTGTCGATGTCTTTGATGTCATTACAACTGCAAAATCTGGGTTTTGACCCGCTTTATGGTGTGGATAGATACTTTTTTGAGCAAGCGATCGCCCAAGACAAAACCATCATGAGTTTAGAAACCATGAGCGACCAACTCAAGATATTTGATAGCCTGTCCTGGGAACAACAGGATGAGATGCTCAGACAAACCCTCAAAGAAATTGACACCTTAGAAAACTCATTTCAACAAATGCTACAGGCTTGGAAGTCGGGAGACAAACAGACTTTAGAAAATTTGATAATTACTGGCTTTAAAGATTATCCAGAATTGGGAAATCGCCTTTTTCGCGATCGCCACATTAAATGGATGACCGAAATACAGAAGTTTTTAGAAGATGATAAAAACTATTTGGTCGTCGTTGGTGCTGGTCATTTAGTGGGAGAAGATAGTATCATCCAAATGTTGCGCGACCAAGGTTATTCAGTCCAACAACAATAACCACAGCTCAGGAAATAAAAAAAGCGGGTAATTAACCCGCCCAATTAACTATTATAGCGGTTCGGTGGATTGGTGAGGTACTTTTCAAAGCCCCCTTCGACAAGCTCAGGACAAGCCTCTCCCGTATGGGAGAGGGGTTTGGGGTGTAGACGCGCAGCGGCTTCTCTTTGAGCGGGCTGTACCTTATGGATATGAGAAACGCTATAACTATTGAGAGTCAATCAAACCCCAATTATCCTTGAGAACCCGGAACCCGACAACCAATGATAATTTCCTGGGTTCTGGGGTAGTTATTGAGAAGTTGATAAAAAAGCTGTGAATTAAAACTTCTGGGGTCAGATCTATGACCAGATCTATCAACAGCTTGATGGGTAGTAATGCGGTCATTAGGAACCCCTGTGCGGGAAACTAACCAAGCCAAAGACTGATATTGAGCCATAGTATATCCACTGTGGCTAGACCCGTTATTCATGCCATCTACGGGCGTTTCCAGGGAAACATGATAAGCAAAATTATTGACAGAAGCGGGATATTTAGGATGAGTCCTGACGGCTTCTTCACCGCGACGACCAACAAAGACAGAATTTCCCGCGCCAAAAGCCCTTAAATCGGGAGGGACAATATAAACAATATCCCCATTGAGGGTAATTAAGGTATGGTAACTGGCTTGATTATCTTCGGAAGTGTGGCGAGTGCGGAAAAAATTAATGGCATTTTGACTGGTGGTAACAGTTTCGTGGAGGACAATAATTGGCTGATTATTGTTCAGTTGACCATTGATATCATAGACAAACCGCTGGCCGTAGTTAGTCTGATTGGCGATCGCCTGATATTCTTGAGGAGTATGACCAGAGTAATTTTGAGTTAAGGGACGACGAAACCGCGTCAAAGGTGCTGGCTGTTCAATAGGGGGACCCACCTGGGTAGAAGCCACAGCTACATTAGTAGTAGGTCTAACCCCACAGGTAGGCTGCAATTCTAAATTAACATTAGCCACTTCCTCGGCTACCACCAGTCCCCCAGTAGACAAAACCATAGGAACCGCCAAAGCCACCACAAACATGATCAACAGCAAAACCGGGGTAAATTTTAACTTCATCTAAACAACCGCAAACCATGAATAAGGGAATTTTCAACAGTTTAATCCAAATATTCAGGATAAGCGATCGAGATCTTAAAGTTTGCCTAAAGGCTGAACCGGAAACTCCCAACAGTTCCCTACAATAGAAGCCAAGGCTACAGTATCGACATCGACTCAGCCTGAACTCAACGGAGAATTTAACTTATGGTACAGACAGCAAGCGGTCAAATGCAGCCAGATCCCCTAGGTTTAGATAGAGGATACTACTTAGATCGCGACTGTACAACCCTATCGCGGCACGTTTTACAGCAACTCCAAAGTTTCGGTCCAGATGCTCAAGATATTAGCGCCCTGATGAACCGCATTGGACTAGCGGGGAAACTGATCGCCCGTCGTCTGTCAAGGGCGGGGTTGGTAGAAGGAACCCTAGGATTTACGGGAGAAGTGAATATCCAGGGGGAAGAAGTGAAACAAATGGATTTTTTCTCCAATGCAGTTTTTATCTCGACCTTCAAACAAAGCGGCTTAGTGTGTCGCCTAGCTTCCGAAGAAATGGATAAACCCTACTACATCCCGGAAAACTGCCCCATCGGACGCTATACTCTGCTTTATGACCCCCTAGATGGTTCCTCTAACCTGGATGTTAATATGAATGTGGGTTCCATCTTCGCGATCCGTCAACAGGAAGGTTACGACGAAGAAGGAGAAGCCCTAGACTTATTGCAAGACGGTCATAAACAAATCGCTGCTGGATACATCCTATATGGTCCTAGCACGCTCCTGGTTTACTCAATTGGTACGGGGGTTCATTCATTCACTTTAGACCCCAGTCTGGGGGAATTTATCCTGGCTGAGGAAAACATCAAAGTTCCCGAACATGGTCCGGTCTACAGTGTTAACGAAGGTAATTTTTGGCAGTGGGAGGAATGCTACCGAGACTATATCCGTTATGTTCACCGCCATGATGGCTACACAGCCCGCTATAGTGGGGCTTTGGTGGGAGATATTCACCGCATCCTCTGTCAGGGGGGAGTATTCCTATACCCGGGAACAGTGAAAAACCCTGATGGTAAATTGCGCCTATTATATGAGTCGGCACCAATGGCCTTTTTAATGGAACAGGCGGGGGGTCGCGCTAGTACGGGTAGTCAGGATATCTTAAATGTGGTTCCCGAAAAACTCCATCAACGCACGCCTCTGATTATTGGTAGTAAAGAGGATGTAGGTTTAGTGGAGTCATTTATAAGCGATCGCAAACGTCGCGAAACCGAAACTTAGATCAATCATAAAATCCGGCAACAAAATCCGGCAACCTCTGTTAACTTAATTATTCACGACAGCCTAGATGGTTACACTCTCAGAAAATCCCCTCCGCGTTGGTCTACAACAAGACCGCATTCCCGAACCCCAAATTTTAGTAATTTTCGGGGCTTCCGGCGATTTAACCCAGCGTAAGCTAGTTCCCGCCATTTATCAAATGCACCTCGAACGTAAGTTACCCCCAGAATTAACCATTGTTGGGGTAGCGCGCCGAGACTGGAGCGATGACTATTTTCGCGAGCATCTTCGACAGGGTATTGAAGAATTTGGCGGCGGGCTACAATCGGAAAAAATATGGCATAACTTCGCCCAAGGCTTATACTACTGTTCCGGTAATATGGACGAACAGGAAAGCTACCAAAAGCTAAAATCCCTTTTGGCGGAATTAGACGCGAAACGCCTAACCCGTGGAAATCGGGTGTTTTATCTATCGGTGGCTCCTAGGTTTTTTGGAGAAGCAGCCCAACAACTGGGACAAGCCGGAATGTTGGAAGACCCCAAAAAGCAACGCCTAGTTATTGAAAAGCCTTTTGGTCGTGACCTGGGTTCGGCGCAAGTCCTTAACCGGGTGGTGCGTAATGTCTGCACTGAGGAGCAAGTCTACCGTATTGACCACTACCTCGGTAAGGAAACAGTACAGAATTTGATGGTGTTTCGGTTCGCTAACGCTATTTTTGAACCGTTGTGGAATCGTCAGTTTGTTGATCATGTACAAATAACGGTAGCGGAAACTGTAGGCTTGGAAGGACGAGCGGGATATTATGAAACGGCTGGGGCGCTGCGGGATATGGTACAAAACCATTTGATGCAGTTATTCTCGCTCACGGCTATGGAACCCCCTAACTCTTTGGATGCTGATAGTATCCGCACGGAAAAGGTTAAGGTGGTACAAGCTACCCGTCTGGCTGATTTTAATAACCTAGAAGCGGCAGCAGTCCGAGGACAATATATCAAGGGATGGATGAATGGTCAGCAGGTTCCGGGCTATCGTGACGAAGATGGCGCATCACCAGAGTCTACTACGCCTACCTATGCGGCTTTGAAACTTAGTGTTGATAATTGGCGCTGGAAGGGTGTACCTTTTTACCTGCGTACTGGTAAGCGAATGCCTAAGAAGGTTACGGAAATCGCGATTCAGTTTAAGGAAGTGCCTTTTTTAATGTTCCAATCTGCTGCTAAACAGGCTAATCCTAATGTGTTGGCGCTGCGAATTCAGCCGAATGAAGGGATTTCGATGCGCTTTGAGGTGAAAACTCCGGGAAATTCCCTCAGAACTCGCTCGGTGGATATGGATTTCCGCTATGATACGGCTTTTGGTAAGCCTAGCACTGATGCTTATGCTAGGTTATTGATTGATTGTATGCTGGGAGACCAAACTCTATTTACGCGAGGGGATGAGGTGGAAGCGTCCTGGCGGGTTCTGACTCCGATATTGGAAGCCTGGGATGCTCCGGCTGCGCCAGATAGTATCCCTTTTTATGAGGCGGGAACCTGGGAACCTGTGGAGGCGGAACTATTGCTTAACCGGGATGGTCGCCGTTGGCGTAGGCTTTGATATTTGGGTCTGTCTATAACTTTTGTTCGCGTTCAATCAATAGCTACTGAGTTAAGTATGAATACACCACTTGTTGCACTCCAAAAACCAAAGGATATTTCTCTGAGCGAAATTGAGGCAGAACTTGATAGCATCTGGCTTAGTCAAAGTTCCGGTCAGGGTAAAACGGCGGCGATCGCTACTAGGGCTGCTACTTTTAGTATGGTAATCTATGAACCCGAAGAGTTTCAGCAAGTCCTGGGGGGTTTGAGCTTTTATAAAGGGGCGATCGATGGTATTCATGGTACACAGACCCGTGATGCTGTTCGTGATGCTCAAAAGGCTTATCAATTGCCGATTACCGGGCGGGTAGATTCGGATACCCTGGAACACCTACGGGCTGAGTTTGCTAAACTTACCCCAGAACAGAGAAAGATTAGAAATATTGATGCTCGCGGATTTAGCATCAGCGAAACTATTGCTAACCAAAATCCCTGCCGCATTATCACCCTGTGTCCTACTTTGGGAGAAGATACCGGAGTTACTGCCCAGGTTTCTGCCTATTGTCCCATAAAAAACAATAAGGAAGAGGGTTTGATCTGTTGTGAATATGTCACCCTCCGAGGTACTAAGGCGGCTTTGGAAAGGGTGGGCCATGTGGTAACATCCCTATTGATTCCGGATTTGCCTAAGTTTGTCTGGTGGAAGGCTACCCCTAACCCGGAACAAGAATTGTTTAAGCATTTGTCCTGTTGCAGTAATTGTGTGATTGTCGATTCCTGTTATTTCAGCGACCCGGAATCGGAATTACTCAAAATGCAGGAACTTATTGATCAAGAAACCTACATTGCTGATTTGAATTGGCATCGGCTCTCGCCTTGGCAGGAGTTGGCGGCTGCTACTTTTGACCCCCCAGAACGTCGGATGTCTCTTGGGGATATTGACCATATTACTCTCGACTATGAAAAGGGTAATGCGGCTCAGGCTTTGATGTTCTTGGGTTGGTTTGCTAGTCGTTTGCAGTGGGAACCAGTGGAGTTTACTGAGTCGGGGGGAGACTATGACCTCAAGCACGTTAAGTTCCGTGGTCCTGATAATCAGGAGATTATTGGGGAACTGGCTGCTATTCCTATGGCAGATACTGGGGAAATTCCGGGAGATTTGGTGGGTCTGCGCCTGACTTCTACTAATCCTCGCGCTAATTGCTGCACTATTCTCTGTTCGGAAACTACTGGCTGTATGCGTATGGAGGCGGGAGGTACTGCCCAATCCTGTCAGACTGAACAAGTGACTTCGGTTACAGACCAAAAGGCAGAATATCTGATGGCGCAACAGCTACAACGCTGGGGCCGAGATGTTTTGTATGAGGAAAGTCTGGCGGCGGTATCTGCAATTCTCAATCTGCGCTAGGGTTTTGGTATAATCAGTTACTTTAATAATTACTGGGATACTATAAAATCGGTCTGTGTTTTGGGGTTTGGTGTTGCTGGCGATCGCTTTTGTCACAAAATGGAGGCGATCGCCTCACACTTACTTTCAAAAATACCCATATTTTTAAGTATTAAAAATCCTGGTTTAATTGGAAGCCAGCCAGCCAGAGGTTGGCAAGACTACGGAAAGCATCTACAATATAGCGCGAATTTACATTGATATCATCAGAGGTGTCTGAATATGTATTCCCATAAAGATAATTCCCCGGAAACCCCGGAAAATGAACCACTTATCCCTCAGCAAAATGTCAATAATTCCACGACTACCTCAGAAATGTCCCCGGCGCTCAAAACTGGGTCTATTGTAGCCCTAATTGTGGTGGTGATGATGGCGGTGGTTGGGTCGCTGATGGTTAGTCCTGACCCAGCTACCACAACCACAACTCAGTCGGAAGAAGAGACGACTATGGCGACCGAATCTGAGGGTAGTATGGAAGTGGTGACTACTCCCGCCGCCTCTGTGGTGGAAGAAACGGCAGAAACTACTCCAGAGGAAACAACAGCAGCGACAACTACTGATGCACCAGAAACGGCGGCGACTCCGGCACCAGTAGAGGAGACAACGGCGACGGAGACAACAGAAACTCCTGATGCGATCGCTTCTGAACCTCAGACCCCAGAAACTACGGAGGATATTACTGCTACGACTCCAGAAACGACTCCAGAAACTACACCAGAAACTACACCAGAAACTACAGCAGTATCAGAGTCCCCGGAAACTGAAGCAGCCATGACTCCTGACCCAACTCCTACGGCTGAGATGACCACGGGAAACGAGGTGGCGGCAGCTCCTGAGACGACGGTGAATATTGAAGAATTGAATAATATTATTTACGATAAAATTGACCGGGCTTGGACTGTGAAAGGAACCCCGGTTCCTACGGCGGTCAGTTATATGGTGACAGTGACTCCGACGGGGGCGATCGCTGAATTTGAACCTAAGTCTTCTGAGGCTTCCGAAAACGTTGATAATACCCCTCTACCTGCTCTAGTGGAATCTGATGCTATGGCGGCGGAAACTTCGGGTCAGACAGTGGTATTTGAGGTGGTATTTACAGATAGGGGGGTTTTGGAGGTGAGACCTTCTCAGCAATGATAGCCTGGCTTTAGCGATCGGGTTTTGTACATAATGGGAGTATGGAAATTTTTAGCAAAACCTCCCAAATGCCAGAAACCCAGCCACCCCAACCACAAACGACTTCCGATCAATCTCGGTGTGTCCTGGTTTGTCAGCATCAGTCCTGCTTGCGGAATGGTTCCCAGGAGACTCTGAAAGCCTTTGAGGATGCAGATATCCCTAATGTGAAGGTGGAGGCTAGTGGCTGTCTAGGACAGTGTAATATAGGTCCGACGGTGCGGGTAATTCCCGATGAGACTTGGTACTATCGAGTTCAACCGGAGGATGTGGAGGCGATCGCCAGCCAACATTTACAGGGAGGAAAACCTGTCCAGGAAAAACTCAATCCTAGGATACATCCTCAGTTCAATTTTTAAGCCGGGTAACATCAGATAACCATTTTTCTAAGCGATCGCCTAAAGCTGCTAAGGAATATTCCTTTTCGGCTACAGCGCGACATTGGCGGCGGTCAATTTGCTCTAATTTGGCGATCGCATCGACCAAACCCGTTACGCTGTCGGGTTCAACTAGCCAACCCGTTTCACCATCTCGGACAATTTCGGCGGGTCCTCCCCGTCGATAACTAATCACGGGAACCCCACAGGCTAAGGCTTCAATAGCGACATTTCCAAAGGCTTCTACCCAGCGATGAGTCATTAATAAACCCCGACATTGACGCAGACCCTGTTGTAGTTCATCTGTCTTCAAAAATCCCCGGTAATTTAAGGGTGCATTCGGATAAGTATTCAGGATATTTTGCCAATATTGATCATCCTGAATTTTGCCAAAAATTTCCAGAGGGATACCTGTTTGAGCCGCCGCCGCCACCGCATCCTCTAAGCCTTTTTCCGGGGAAATACGACCCATCCAAGCTAGTTGTTGATGGGGTTGCTCACAAAACTGATAGCGCTCCATTTCTAAGCCACTTCCTAAACAAGCATAGTCTAGGTCTGAACCAAAGGTGGCGGCTTGGGTATGGCTATGAAATCCGACAGTCCCCGGAAACTGTTTCATCACCTGACCAACTATCTGATCTAAGGCGGAAATTAGGGAAGCCATACTGACCCAATGAGCGATGGGAGTATCGAAAAAGGGGGTGAGATAAAATGGTAACCAATCAAAGGCACAATTGACAATTGCATGATAGTTTGTCTGTACCTGTCGCCCATATTCCCACATATTTCCTAACACAGAATTTTCGGGTATGGTAATCAGAGAATCTCGGTCTTGATTTTGGGCGATCGGTTGTAGTTCCCCCGGAATTTCTATAATTGATAGGGACTCTAACACTGACCCAGAAGGCGCAACAACGGTTATATCATGACCTCGGCTTTTTAAGGCTTTTGCCATATTCAATAATGTTAATTCGACTCCCCCGCCTAATCCTGAACCTAGGGGACCTACGGGGGTTGATATAAATAGTAATTTCCAGCTTGTTGGAGTCATATTATTAGTTGATTAACTCGAGTAATTTTGTGCTATAATTAGTCCGATGCACTGTGACAGCAGAGGCGATCGCTTCCCGTCCCTTTGGGTAGCTGTAAACAGATGAAAACTAACCGCCCTGGGATAGGTTTATGGGCGTATCGTCTGGGGCTAGGAATATCGAACATAGGGCTAGGGCTTGATTACTGCATTTCCTTGTATTTTAATCGTTTTCCTTTGCGACGTAGATAACGTTTGATTTCGATTTCTGATGTAACCCAAGTATTCATTTCTTCATCCCAATAAAATTTTAGGGTCTGGCGAATACGCAAAGTTCTGACCCGTTGGTGAGATACTCCTAAAATCCGCATTACATCAGACTGTCGGAATTTGGGCACATTATTGAGGTAAGAGGTTCTGGCTTCGGGTTCATCTTCATCACATACCGATTCCCATAGATGGTGAATACTATTAAGAATCGCTTGAGAAGGTTCACCGCGACCATTTTCCCAACGATTGACACTACCACGAGACACCCCAAGTTTTTGGGCTAACCCTTCTTGGGATAAATGCAGTCTCCGTCTCAAGGTTCGCATCAAGATCTGGAGATTCGATTCAATCTCTGACATTAGCTTTCAACTGTGGTTTGCTTTAGTGTACAGTTTAGCCTGAACGTCTCGCACACAACCATTAAGACTATCAAATATATGATACCTTGGCGTTAAACGTTAATTTTGTTTAAGAATCTAGTCCATTCACCTTGTGGACTAAATCGGCGGGCTGGATTTGTTCATAATATTCAAAGGGTTGATGAATCCAGGGATTATTACTCAGAAAATCCACATAATAATCGGGGACAAAGGTAGAACAACTTTTATACCAGATTACTCCTGTACGAATTTCCGTAATCTCATCAGGGTAGTGTTCTGTTAACCAAACCATCGAACGTTGAAGACTAATCCCAGAATCAGTTAAATCATCTACTAACAAAATGCGATCGCCCAAATTTTCTGTAGTCATGCTAAGATGATGGGCGATATGAAGTTCTCCTCGGATTTTTCCCCCCGGTCCGCCATAGGAAGAAGCCGCCAAAATCCCTAGAGGTAAATCATAAATACGCGAGAGTATATCCCCAACTCGCAGCCCTCCCCTAGCCAAACAAATAATATGATTAAACTCCCACTGGGATTGATATATTTTAGCTGCTAAAACTTCGATTTTTTGGTGATATTCAGACCAAGAAATATATAAGTCACTCATGGATAATTGACCATTAATATATTGATAATTATCTGATTAATTGCAGTTAAACAGCATCCCAGAGGTTGGATATTAGCATTGAAGCGAGGAACCTAATAGAGTTAGCCAGAACCCCAAGGGGAGAGTTAATCAATTCCCCTCAGTGCTGGCTTAGTCCCTGTTACCTCCCTGAGAATCGGGAGTTATTCAAGCTCCTAAATAACCCAATTTTTGTAAACTTTGAATCACCTTATCAACACTTTCCGAAAGTTCTTCGAGGTCGGTGCGACATTCAATCTCAGGATTTAGGGGAGATTCGTAGGGGTCATCAATACCAGTAAAGCCTTTAATTTCACCAGCCCTAGCCCGTTGATAGAGTCCTTTAACATCCCTTTCTTCACAAACATTTAAGGGCGCATTAACAAAGACTTCGACAAAATCACCAATCCGTTGACGGACTTCCTCACGAATTTCTCGATAGGGAGAAATTGCCGAAACAAATACAATCACACCGTTGCGAGTTAACAAATGAGAAACAAAGCCAATGCGGCGAATATTCTCATCGCGGTCTTCTTTGCTAAACCCTAAGCCTTTGGTTAAGTTAGTGCGGACGATATCCCCATCTAAAATTTCTAATTTATATCCCTGAGATTTCAGCTTTTCGGCTACAGCTTGACTAATGGTGGTTTTACCCGCGCCACTCAAGCCTGTAAACCAGACTGTTACACCTCTTTGCTCCATTGATTGAGTTTCTCCTGTCAATATTATGATTGATCTAAAATATGCGCCCCGTATCATAGAGGTGGAGCCTGTTCAAAACTCCCCGCCCAATATAATAGAGTAGTTGTTGACATTTTGATCATGAAATTCAACCAGTTGGCCAGGCTGTGAGCGGGTATTTATGGCAATTTTGGGAATGGTGAGTAGGAGTGGGGGAAAATTCCCCCAATAGTTCAACTCTAACGGCGAGCAATTCCTTCTTGGCGCGCAGTATGGGAGACGGCTGCAGCTACAGCGATCGCCACACGCTTATCAAAAACGGAGGGGACAATATTTTCAGGGCTCAACTCATTAGCTGTCACCAAAGCAGCGATCGCCGCCGCCGCTTCCAAATACATACTCATAGTCAGAGTGGAAGCCCGACAGTCCAAAGCCCCCCGGAAAATGCCAGGAAATGCCAAAACATTATTGATTTGATTAGCATAATCACTGCGTCCGGTAGCAATGATCGCCACATCATCAGTGATTAATTCCGGCTGAATTTCAGGAATGGGGTTAGCCATAGCAAATACAATGGGATCACTAGCCATAGATTTAACCATTTCCCTGGTGATCACACCGGGAACACTGATCCCCATAAACACATCAGCCCCTTTCATAGCATCAGCAATAGTCCCAGATAACTCGACAGCAAATTCTTGTTTTTGGGGGGTGAGGTCCGATCGCCCCTTGGAGAGAATACCGTGAGAATCACACATCATAATTTGAGTAGCCCCAGCTTTTCGGAGAAGTCGGGCGATCGCAATTCCCGCAGCCCCCGCCCCATTTAAAACAATCTTGACCTCCTCTATGGATTTGTTAACCAACTTCAGGGCATTGATTAAAGCAGCTAAACTGACAATAGCCGTACCATGTTGGTCATCGTGAAATATGGGAATATCAAGAATTTCTCGCAGTCGCGCTTCAATCTCAAAACAGCGAGGGGCGGCGATATCCTCTAAATTGATGCCACCAAACACCGGGGCGATATTTTTGACGGTTTCTACGATCGCATCAGGGTCTTGAGTATCCAGACAGATAGGAAAGGCATCAATATCGGCAAATTCCTTGAACAGCATAGCCTTACCTTCCATGACAGGTAAAGCCCCTCCGGGTCCTAAATTTCCCAGACCCAAAACTGCACTACCATCGGTGACAATGGCGACGGTATTTTGTTTAATGGTGAGATTATAGACCTGTTCTGGGTCATCGGCGATCGCCCGACAAATGCGACCCACACCGGGAGTATAAGCCATGGCTAGGTCGCTTTGGGATTTAAGGGGGATTTTGCTATGAATGCTAATTTTGCCGCTGCGATGTAGGTTAAAAGTGCGATCGTAAACTTTCAGCAGCTTTGATTCGGGTAGATTTTTGACCGATTCGATAATTTGCTCGGCGTGTTCTGTACTCGAAGCATCAACGGTGAACTCCCTGACGGTGGTATGGAGAGTTTGTTCGATCAGATCAATCGGACCCATATTTCCCCCAGTATTGGCGATCGCCTGAACAACACTGGCCAGCTTACCCGCTTTATTGGGCAATTGTAAGCGCAGGGTGACACTAAAACTCGGATTTGGTGTGAGATTGACCATGCTGCAATAACCATAGAAGTTAAACCGTAGATTTTAGCTTGCTATGAGAAAATCTCGATATCTCCTTTGATACAAGTTTAATTAATCATCATTGAGTCAGGAAATCCAGATAATGCTTGTGTAGTTCACCGATAGCATAAAATCAGATTAGCTTTTTGGCTAATGTCCCATTCGCTGTCCTTCCACAAATGGGGAACCATGATCAAAATCAACTATTTTCCCAAGTTAGTCTGGGCGGTTGTCCTGAGTCTATCGGTGCTGGTTTCCGGCTGCGGAGATCTAACCACCAGCACGCCTGATACTGGTACTACCGGGGCTGTTCAACAGGTCGCAGATGCTCAACCTCTCCCTGGCGGTCAGTTTAACCGATATTTTCCCAGGGGTGCCGATGGCTATAGTGTTACCTTCCGCCAAGAAAAAGAGGGATTTGCTCAAGCGCAACTTTCTCGTGGTGGTGATGCTCTGGCGCTGCTATCGATTAATGATTTGGCTAATAACCCTAGCGCCGCCCGCAAGTTTCAGGAGTCTACCCAGAGAATTGGTGGATATCCGGCGGTGACTCAGGGTAGAAACACTACGGCGCTATTGGTAGGCGATCGCTTTCAGGTTAAGGTTCAATCTAGTTCTGAGTCTTTTACTCCCAGCGATCGTGAAGTCTGGTTACAAAATTTTAATCTCTCTGGTATAGCACAATTACGTTAATCTGTCAAGTTTTTGGGAGCAAGGAGCCTGCATTGTGAGTAAGTCTATTATTGAATTGGTTGATGAACTCCCTACCGGTGGGATAACTGTGATGGTATTGCGGGGGCTAGATTTTGCGGTTCCTGGTCAGTGGGATAATTTGGTAGGTTTTGAAAATACCGTTAAAACTATCACTGGGGAGGATGATCCGGGTCTGATTCAGGATATCAGTGAGCGCGCCCTCTGGCTTTATAATGATAAATCTCAGGGCTATCAGCGCGCACTTTGGCTATATCAAACCATTGACAGTGCGGGGACGGCTTTGGGGACGGCGGCGCTGGCTAATAAAATTAGTCAGAATGTCAGTTTTCTCGGTTTTCTGGGGAACTTGACCCCCAAAGCTGATAAAGCACAGGCGATCGATTTATCTTTAAAGGTGGTCACTGAATTGGTGGCATTTTGCCAAATTAATGGCATTCCTGGGGATAGTATCGGCGATTTTGTCGCTTCTCTGGCTAACTATGGCGGCGAGTCTATCATGCGTATGGCGGCTTTGGTCTGTTTGGATGGGTTAATTCCTTTGGGTCCTGATTTTATTCAAAAGGGGTTGAGTATTATTGCGAATTTGACTCCCTCTGAATTGGAGAAAAGTGAGGGTTTTAAACGGATTAATCCCATGATTCCTGGGGGAGACCCAGACGGAAAGTTGCATTTTGTTCAGGAAAGTTTTAACTCGGTCACGGGTTGGATGAGTGGTTTTGTTAGCGATCATGAATTGACACCTTCTAAGGTGGTTAGCAACCTCCAGAGTTTTGTTGATATCGCTGATGATAAGTTGGATTATGTGGCGGCTTTCCTAGACATGACCACTAACTACTACACTCATACGGGTATTCAGACTCTGGCGCGACGTTTAGTTGAGCGTGCTTACGCTGAGATTTAACACTACCAAATTGGAGAGACAAGACACCCGCCTTGTCTCTACTTTCTCTGGTTTCCTCATACGGTAATTACTGGAATTGTACTCATCTCTAAAACGGCTTGAGAGACTGAATGTACCATGACCTTTTTACCGTTAGTGGATTTTTTACCAATCACTACATCAGTGACCCCGCGACTGGTGGCGGTTTTCATAATGGTTTCTGGGACTAATCCTGATAATACTAGAAATTCAAAGCGGATATCTGCTAGAAGTTGGTGGGCTTGTTTTTGTAGGTGTAATCTTCCGGGTTCGTCTACCACATTATCTACATATAAAACGATGATTTTACCATGGCTGCGCCGCGCTAGGTCGGCGGCTTTTAGTAATACAGAAGTGGATAGGGGTGATGGGTCTACAGCAGCTAAGAAAACTGGATGACCTTTAACGGCTACTTTGGTGGGGTCTACTTCTCCCTTTTCTAAGAGTTTGGGCGCAAATACTTGGGTAGACCAAGCACCCAAGGGGGCGGTTACTAGAATTGATAAGGCGGCGATCGCTAAAATTATTTCCCCTCCCTCAATTCCCGCCGCCAAGGGTAAAGCACCAATGGCCGCTTGTACGGTGGCTTTTGCCATATTTCCAGGTAATAAAAAGAGCTTTTCTTGGAGATTCCAATTACTCCCTAATGTGGATAAATACCAGCCTATTCCTCTCCCTATTACCAGACCAATTGCTAGTAACAATAAACCCGGTAACAAGACATCTCCTAAAACCTGTAACTGAATGGTAGCGCCCATTAGTACAAATAAAACAATTTCTGCTACAATCCACAAAACATCAAAGCCATTGCGGATTAATCGCGCTAGGGGAGCATCAAATTCAATTAAAAAGAATCCCATCGCCATTACGGCTAGATAGCCGGAGTAGTAGGGAAAGGTGTTGCTGAAAATTACCAGAAACAGTCCTAAACTGGCGGCGATGATGATGTCTTGAACTACGTTGCGCGTCCAGGTCTGCTTGACTAATACAAATACTAATAATCGCGCGGCTAGGAAACCTGCAGCTAATCCTAGGACGATTTCGAGGATTACTTGGAATGGTAGTATTTGTAAGGATGATAGGCTAATGAAACCTAGGTTAAGGGCTTCTGTGCTTCCTGAACTTAGGAAATTTAGCAGTAGGCTAAATACTAATAATAGCAGGACATCTGATAAGGCGCTACCTGTTAAAATGGCATCGGGAATGCCTTTGGCTACACCCCAGCCTAGGCTTTTGAGGCGCAACATTCCGGGGACAATAACGGCGGGTGATTCTGCGCCGACTACGCAGCCTAATAGTAGACCTGTCATGAAGTCAAAATTGAATAGGAATATTGAGGCGATCGCTACTACTAAGGCTTCTATGGCGGCGGGTAAAAATCCTAGCCGGAGGGCGACTGTTCCTTGTTGCGCTAGTTTGGAGCGATCGAGTCCTAGACCTGCTTTCATTAAAATAATCATTACGGCTACCAGTCGCAGATCATCGGCAGCTTCTAGGACTTCTGGACTAATTAAGTTGCCAAATTCGTTGCCCATGATAATGCCAATCAAAATCATGCCAATCAAAGGCGGCGCACCTAAGCGGCGGGCAAGTTCCCCAGCAAAAAAACCCATCACTAGGATTAATATGGCACTGGCTAACATGGTTTAAATTCCCTCTGTTCGGAAAATTGCATCCTATGCACATAATGTCGGTTTTGTCAATAGGTCTAAAAATGGCGATCGCTTTTGGCTTCAAAACTCGTGCATCGTGAATTTTAACTTGTGGTGAGAGAATAATTTAGGCGACGATATAATCAGGGTTGTAGCCTCTATTTTGGCATCAAGACAGAGTAACCCCTTGGATGCGATTTATCTGAGGATACCATAACCCCCATAATCTCGTCAACTTTTTGCGAGAGATTAGCAACAAAAATGTATTAATTCTTAACAATCTTTGGAATATTAAATCTATGGGGAGCTATAGATTAGGAAAACTGATGTGATTATCTGAGGGTGACTGTTGTGGAAGGTGGGGAGGTTTGTTGGGGGAAGGCGATCGCGATCGAATAGCGATAGAATACGTTTGGGTGAATTTTAACTCAGGAACTATCGATGTCAGAAGAAGAAAAGAAAAAACCGGCCGCCAAGGCGAAAAAGGAGAAACCCCCGGCAGTGGAGGATAAGCCGTTTCCAGAGTTTATCGAAAATCATTATATTCCGGCGGTTAAGAAAGCCCTGGAGGAACAGGGAATTACAGATCTCGATGTGGCATTCGTCAAGGCGAAGTTTCCGCCTAGCCTGCAAATTGCAGAAGATTGTTGGCAGGTGACGGGAAGCTGGCAAGGTGGGGCAAGGAAGTTCAATATCTACTTTCCCCAAGAGGATATTAAGGGTCAAAAGTTTTTTTCCTGGGCGGCTAATGGTACTCAACCATCGGCGATCGAGGGATTTTTGGGAGATGAGCGCCGGATTACTTTAGATTTGCTGGTGTTTGGGGTGGTTCAGCGCCTGAATGCTCAAAAATGGCTGGCGTTGAATTAGGCTTTAAGTTAGGCTTTAAGTTAGGCTTTGGAAGAACACAAATCGGAGTGACTCATTTATGGTTGATAAAGTAGAAAAAACTGAGGCAGAGTGGAAGCAACAGCTAACGCCAGAACAGTTCAAAGTCACCCGGAAAAAGGGAACTGAACGGGCTTTTACTGGCATATATTACGATAACAAAGAAAAGGGTGTTTATCGTTGTGTTTGCTGTGGTAATGAGTTATTCACCTCAGAAACCAAATATGATTCCGGTACGGGATGGCCAAGTTTTTGGGAACCTGTTTCCGAAAATAGTGTCCGATATGAACAAGATAATAGTTTGTTTATGCGCCGGGTAGAGGTACTCTGTGCTAAGTGTGATGCTCACCTAGGTCATGTTTTTGAGGATGGACCAAGACCGACAGGAAAGCGTTACTGCATGAATTCGGCTTCCCTAGACTTTCAAAAGGCTGACTAGGTTAATGGGTTTGTAGTAAGTCTCAGGGAGAATGTTTAAGATTATCCAGCCCGGTACTTTGGGGCTGGATTTTAATTTGATGGGGGTTCTAATTGAGTTTCAAGGCGCTAACAGGGACATCATCCCAAGACTCGACAGTGCGGAGTCTGGCTACCCAACCCATTTCTTTTTGAGTTTCGGTGAGATTGTTTTGGAAAGACTCATGACATTCCATAGCTTGAGTTTCGTCACAACAAGCAATACAAGAATAGATAATACCATTGGGATCTAGCTGTTCGTTGACCCAAATTTTCATAGTCGCCTCAGTTTGTGGATTGTCTAAATATAACGCTGCTGGAGGGGAAAAGGCAAGACAAGTCGGAAATCAGGCTGAGATAGGGGTACTATGTCTATTGATAAATGATTGGGGCGGGTTCACTTTTCACGACCATTAAGGTACGGTTTAACGTACCATAAAGGGAAACTAAAGCAGTTCGGTTATTGCCATATTCTCAGTGTTTAAAACCGAATCCACGACTGAGATAAATCGACTATTCTGTAAGACAAGAGGTAAGAGATAACCTCAAGTAAACCAGGATAGAAAACAGGAGAAAAGATTATGGCACTCGTTCGTTTTGGTTGGGAACCTTTCCGGGAAGTTGACACTCTGCAACGTCAAATGAATCACTTGTTTGATAGCTTAACTACTACTTCGGAAGATGTGGGTTCGGCATTTGTACCACCAGCCGAACTTCAGGAAACCCCAGAAGCCTTACATCTGAAATTAGAAGTTCCGGGAATGAATCGCGAAGATATTGATGTACAGGTAACGGCGGATTCTATTGCTATCAGTGGGGAACGGAAATTAGAAAGACACACGGAAGAAAAAGGAGTAACCCGCAGTGAGTTTCGCTATGGTAAATTCCGCCGGGTGATTCCTCTACCAATTCGGGTCCAAAATACTAATGTTCATGGAGAATATAAAGATGGCATTCTCAGCCTGACTCTCCCTAAAGCTGAGGAAGAAAAAAATCGGGTGGTTAAAGTCAATCTGGGTTAAATCAGTTATAATCTAGGTAGACTGGATGCTGATCAGGCTGGCTGATATGTACTCTGAACCCAGAAAAACAGCGACTAGACTGCTAATATAAGAGTTAATAAGTTGGGAATGGGTAAGTAAAGGTGATCTGGCTTTGAACCCAATTCCCAATTTTGTTATCTTGTAGATAAGCTAAGAAGGAGGTGCTTGCTGATGTCATCTAAAACGAACTATAAAGATTATTATGGGATTTTGGGGGTAGATAAGAATGCCAGTCAACAGGAGATCAAAAAAGCCTACCGGAACTTAGCGCGGAAATATCACCCTGATGTTAATCCTAACGATCGCACTGCGGAACAAAGATTTAAAGATATTAATGAAGCATACGAGGTTCTTGGCGATCGCGATAAACGACAGAAGTATGATCAATTTGGGAAATATTGGGACCCTTCTAGTGCGGGACCACCACCGGGAGGGGTGGGTGATTTTGACTTTAACCAATATGGTAATTTTGATGACTTTATTAATGAGTTACTAGGCAGGTTTGGGGGTAATCCTCGCCAGTCCTATGGCTATCCTAGTGGTGGCGGTTATAGTGCTTTTGATGAGTTTGGGGACTTTTTTGGTGGCGGTTATAGGGATTATGAACAAGTGCCTCCCCGCGATTTTACGGCGACATTACCTCTGACTTTTGCGGAGGCTTTTAATGGGGTGGAAAAGAAATTTAACTTGGATGGAGAAACGATTAAGGTAAAAATTCCCCCAGGGGCGAAGCCTGATAGTAAGATCCGCTTAAAAGGCAAGGGGGGAGTTAGTCCTACTTCTGGTAAAAGAGGGGATTTATATTTGACTGTTGAACTCGAAGCACATCCGTTTTTTCAGTTTGATGGAAACGATATAATTTGTGAGGTGGGAATTAGTCCAGAGGAGGCGGTTTTAGGGGCGGAAATTCAGGTTCCTACGCCGTCCGGTAAGGTGACAATGAAGGTTCCCCCAGGGGTGGCATCGGGACAGTCTCTGCGGCTGCGAGGTAAGGGTTGGCCGATTCCTAAAGGGGGGCGAGGTGATCAGATTGTGCGGTTAAAGGTGGTAGCCCCGAAAAGTTTAAGCGATCGCCAACGGCAATTATACCAAGAACTACAACAAATCAGCAGTTTTAACCCTCGTCAAAACCTAGAAAATTGGCTGAAGTAAAACAACTCACACAAAGGAGAAGCTATGAACTCTCAAACTACCTGGGAAAATTTGGTAATTAATCAAACCGGAGAGGTGCGTGACTGGGTGAAAAGGAAATTAATTGAATCGGAAAATATGGCATCTTATACCCGTCCGATTCGGAATTTTGAACGGGATGATTGGGAAAATGCCACAGTTGTCGATGTGGAAACTATCGCCTCTGAGGTGGTAGATAATAAACCAGAAAGGTTATGGCGCAAGGTGAATGGCTGGTTTAAAACAGCTAGTGATATTTTGTGGCCGGCAATCTAAAATATAATCAAATGCTTGTTGAGAGGCTGGTTAATGCAAGACAAAAAAGGATCTAACTTTTTGGGTCGGTTTGGCGGTTATGCGATCGCCATTGTGTTGAGTGTAGGGTTAACTTTAGGATTCCTGCGATTGTTTCCTGATTGGTTAACCCCTGTAGCCCAGGCGACCATTAAGCAGGAGGTGGTAAGGGGGTCAACTACCCCACCGGAAACGGTGGCGCTTGTCCCCCAAAGGGTCGGAAATTTTGTTTCCGATGCTGTCAATCGTGTGGGTCCGGCGGTGGTGCGATTGGATACAGAAAGGACTGTTTCTACTAATATTCCTCAACCTTTTTTTGATGATCCATTTTTCCGGCGTTTCTTCGGGGAAGATATGCCACAATTTCCCCGGGAATATCAACAACGGGGACAAGGTTCGGGTTTTATTGTGGACAGTAATGGCATGATTTTAACTAACGCCCATGTGGTCAGAGGTGCGGATAAAGTTACTGTCACGCTGCGAGATGGCCGCGAATTTCAAGGAGAAGTTAAGGGGGCTGATGAGCCTTCTGACTTAGCTGTGGTTAAGATTAATGGCAATAATTTACCTGTGGCTAAGTTGGGTAATTCGGCGGAAGTACAGGTGGGAGATTGGGCGATCGCTGTTGGTAATCCCCTGGGATTAGATAACACGGTGACTTTAGGAATTGTTAGCACTTTAAACCGTCCTAGTTCTCAGGTAGGAATCCCTGATAAACGCCTAGAATTTATCCAAACTGATGCAGCTATTAACCCTGGTAATTCGGGGGGACCCTTGTTAAATGAACAAGGGGAAGTAATTGGCATAAATACAGCGATTCGCGCCGATGGTCAAGGGATTGGTTTTGCCATTCCTATTGATACGGCTAAGGCTATTAAAGACAATTTAGCCAGGGGTGAAAGAATCCCTCATCCGTTTATTGGTATTCGGATGATTACTTTAACGCCAGAATTAGCTAAGGAATTTAATAGTGATCCTAACTCGATGGTGATGATTCCTGAAATTGAGGGAGTTTTGGTAGTGCAGGTTATTCCTGACAGTCCAGCCGCCAACGCCGGTTTACGTCGCGGTGATGTGGTGACTAAAATTGATGGTAAATCCATTACTCAAACAGACCAACTACAGAAGGTTGTCGAAAAAGCCCAAATTGGGAAGCCTTTAAGACTGGAAGTTAGGCGGGGAAATGCTACGGAACAAATCGCGGTGCGTCCTGGGGAACTACAGGATGCTAATGTGAGTCGGTAACACTGGGGCTATTCCCTAAGTTGATAATTCTGAAAGTGGCGATCGGGTAATGATTACGCGATCGCTACTTTTCGTGTTTTATAATAAAATCATCACATTAGCTGGGTTTATGAATAATGCTACCAAAATTCAAAAGACGACTTTTCCTCATTTTAGAAGTCTGGACTATCCATGATTCATTTAGTAAGATTTTCGATTTTTTTATTATTATTTTAATCGTCCTCAATGTCATCGCAGTTTCTTTAGCTACTGTGGCTGATTTTAGACAAAGATATTATGTTTTATTCCAAAACTTTGAATATTTTTCCATTGCTTCCTTTACCATCGAATATATTTTGAGGCTGTGGTCTTGTACAATCGATGAACATTATAAGCATCCATTTTGGGGACGAATTAAATATATGTTAACCCCTTTGGCTTTAATTGATTTAATAGCAGTTTTACCCTTTTTCTTGCCGATGATGATTCCCGATATGAGGGCGGCGCGTTTATTTAGATTAATTCGATTTTTGCGGTTTTTTAAATTAACTAGATATATGAAATCATTAAACATGATTAAAAGTGTTTTAAACAATAAAAAAGAAGAGTTAATCATGACCCTAGGAATGGTGATAATTTTGTTGTTTTTCTCCGGGAGTCTCATCTATTTTTTGGAAAATGAAGCCCAACCGGAACAGTTTGCTAATATTCCCTTAGCCATGTGGTGGGCGGTAGTGACATTAACCACCGTGGGATATGGTGATGTTTATCCCATTACCCCCTGGGGGAGATTATTGGGGGCGGTTCTAGCCATCACTGGTATTGGTATTATTGCACTTCCCGCAGGTATTATCGCCTCTGGCTTTGCGGAGGTAATTGAGGAAAGAAAAGCCCAAAAATATGAAGTCACCAGATTTATATGCCCCCACTGTGGTAAAATGATTAATAGTAATGACCTCAAAAATGCCCGTCATCGAATCAAAAAAGAGGAGATTATAGAAGAATGGGACTAGAAAGAAGAATGTCTAGGCAAATGTTTGACCCCACCGAAGTGGTGGAACTGCGCCAGATCTGTTTTACCCCTAATCGCATTTGGGAAGCCGGACAATATATGGTGGGTGAGTTGCCAGATATTGCCTTTGATATGGGATTAGTCGAAAGGCTGCCTCCTGTGCGTGGCAATAGTGCGGATATCGATACTATTAACCCCTCTGAACATTTATTCCCCGATTAAAAAATACGAGTTATGGTTAAAGATGCTTATGGGTGGATGCAGCGATCGCTTAATACTATTCACCAGGCTAATTGGTATCGTTCCGTTACACCCATTACGAGTCTTCCCGGTCCGATAATTACTGTAAATGGGCGAGAAATGCTCAATTTTGCGAGTAATGATTATTTAGGTTTAGCAGGAGATAAACGTCTAATAGAAGCCGCCATGAACGCGACCAGTGAGTGGGGAACAGGAACCACCGGCTCGCGACTTTTAACCGGACATCGGGAATTACACAGACAGCTAGAATTGGCGATCGCTCACCTGAAAAATACCGAAGATGCCATAGTTTTTAGTTCCGGTTATTTAGCTAATATTGGCACTATTAGCGCCATAGTTAATCAGCGAGATATCATTCTCTCTGATGAGTATAACCACTCCAGTTTAAAGATGGGGGCAAAACTCAGCGGTGCGACCGTTTTTAACTATCCCCACAACGACATTAATCACCTAACCAACCTGTTAAAAAATCATCGCCACCAATACCGCAGAAGTCTAATTATAACCGACACTCTGTTTAGCATGGATGGCGATTTATGCCCCCTACCACAATTAGTAGAACTCGCCCAAGATTTTGATAGTATGTTATTAGTCGATGAAGCCCACGCTACCGGAGTTTTTGGAAACACTGGCGCGGGTTGTGTCGAATACTTCGATTTAACCGGGACTCCCCTGTTACAAATGGGAACCCTAAGTAAGGCTTTAGGAAGTCTGGGAGGTTATGTAGCAGGTTCAGCCACAGCCATTGATTTTTTGCGAAACCGCGCCCCTAGTTGGATTTATACAACGGGTTTAACTCCAGCGGATACAGCAGCCGCTTTAACAGCAGTTAAAATTGTGCAACAAGAACCCCACCGACGCGCCCAATTATGGGAAAATGTGGCAACTATTCAGCAAAAATTAGGGAATATTGATAATTCTGAAAATCCCAATTTTTCCGGCTTTACCAGTTTTACTTCCCCGATTTTATGCTACCACCTAAAAAATGCAGCGATCGCTTTACAGGTAGCCCAAAAATTACAACAGCAGGGAATTTTTGCCCCCGCTATTCGCCCCCCCACCGTCACCACCAGCCGCCTGCGGATTTCCTTAATGGCAACCCATGAACCAGAACATATTGACAGATTGATAGAGTTTATGATGGCAATTTAAACGATTATCTGTTAAACTAATTAATGGCTAAATAGGAGTTAATGATGAGTAAGATTATTTTAATTACTGGAGTCAGTCGAGGTTTAGGTAGAGTTTTGACCGAGAGTTTTATTAATTTAGGGCATACCGTTATTGGTTGCGCCCGTTCCCCGGAACCCATAGACCTACTGAACCAACAATATGGAAAACCCCATGATTTTCAAGTAGTTAATGTCGAAGACCATCAATCAGTCGAAAATTGGGTTAACCACCTATTAAAAAATTATCCTGCCCCCGATATAGTTATTAATAACGCCGCCATTATTAATCCACTTGCGCCCCTGTGGGAAGTGCCACCCCATGAATTTAATCAGGTAATTGATGTCAATATTAAAGGAGTAGCAAATGTTATCCGTTATCTAGTCCCCGCCATGATTAAACGGGGTAGCGGTATCATCATTAACCTGAGTTCCGGTTGGGGGCGATCTACTTCTCCCCAGGTAGCCACCTATTGTACCTCAAAATGGGCGATCGAAGGGTTAACCCAAGCCCTCGCCCAGGAACTTCCCCCAGGGTTAGCAGCCATTCCCATGAGTCCGGGAATTATTCACACAGATATGTTAGAAATTTGTTATGGAGAAGATGCAGCCGCTTTTACTTCCCCACAGGAATGGGTGAAAAAAGCAGTTCCTTTTATTCTAGGACTGAGCCCCAAAAAAAATGGGGTTCCCGTAACTGTCCCCAATTAAATTATCAGCCATTTCCTTGAGTAATTATCAACCCATTGAGAACCTAAAATCGTGAAATATTCCCGCCCCTATTTAATCAAACTTATCCCCATAATTGGCATAACTGCCCTATTAAGTAGTTGTGCCAACAGTACCCTAGGAGACTCCTTACAACAATCTTTAGAAGCAGATCCACAACTGCAAGAAAATCAACCTTTTCAGGAATCTACTGATACCGAAAATCAGCAAATTTCCCCCCCGGATGATTTTCTCAAATTACCCGCTAATTTCCCCCAAGAAATCGCCATTTATCCCGGTTCCAGCTTACAAGATGTTACCCTCGCAGCCAGCGATACACAAAAAACTTCAACAGTTTGGGGAACCACCGACTCCATTGATTTAGTCAAAACCTACTATCAAAATAGATTGACATCAGATGGCTGGGAAATAGTTAGCAATAGCGACCAAGAAAGTGATGGTTTGTTGGTGGCGACTAAACAGGATTTACAGGTAACAATTAACCTGCAATTGGAGCAAGTATTAGAGGGAAAAACTAAGTTTTCTATAGACTATTCTCGCGACCCACAAGCGATCGCTTCTCAACCCGAAACTACCCCCTCCGAGTCCCCAGAGTCTCCTGACCCTACAGCTACCACTTCAAGTCCTACCCCAGAATCTGAAACTACTCCCACCCCTACCCCCACCACTTCTACAACTAGCGACATTCCCCAGGAATTAAAACAGTTTGCCATGGATGTCGCCCAAATAGGTATTTTTGAGCAAAATTTTCCTAATCCTAATCAAGCTATTACCAGGGGAGAATTTGCCCGCGCTTTAGTCCAAGCTAACAATAAAATTTATGCTGATATTCCCGGTAGACAAATTCGTTTAGCCATTTCTAGTAGTCAACCTGTATTTACCGATGTTCCCGCGAATCATCCCTATTTTTCCGAAATTCAAGGACTAGCTGAAGCTGGATTAATTCCTAGTTCTTTATCAGGGGATTCTACCGCCGTGCAATTCCGCCCAGATGCACCCTTAACCCGCGAGTATTTAATCCTTTGGAAAGTGCCCTTAGATACTCGCCAAGGCTTACCCCAAGGGACTGTAGATGCCGTTGAACAACGTTGGGGATTTCAGGATGCCTCGAAAATTAATAGTAATGCAATCAGGGCAATTTTAGCAGATTTTGATAACGGAGATAATGCTAATATTCGGCGCGTGTTTGGATTTACTACCCTATTTCAACCGCAAAAAACTGTCACTAGGGCGGAAGCAGCGACAGCTTTATGGTATTTTGGATTTCAAGGAGATGGACGAACCGTTAGAGAGATTTTAGAAGTTAATCAGACACCCGTTAGTTAAGCAGTTTTTTTGTTATGTGGAAACCAGAACTATTAGCCCCAGCCAAGAATTTAGAAAGATTACAAGTTGCTATTACCTATGGCGCAGATGCTGTCTATCTGGGCGGTCAAAATTATGGATTGCGGGCTAGGGCTGATAATTTTAGCCCCGAAGAATTACAGAGAGGTGTTACATTTGCTCATCAACAGGGTGCTAAAGTTTATGTAACTTTAAACGCTTTCCTTCATGATGAAGATTTTAGCGAATTTGGGGATTATTGTCAACTATTAGAACAGCTCAATGTGGATGCAGTCATTGTCTCCGATTTGGGAGTTATGCGAGTTATTAAAAACTGTTCTAATCTGAAAATTCACCTATCAACTCAGGCTTCCTGTTTAAATGGATATGCAGCGAGACTCTGGACGAGATTTGGGGTCGATCGCCTAATTTTAGGTAGGGAAGTTAGCATCCCCGAAGCTGGTCAAATTCGGGCTAAATTCTCAGCCGAAAATCCCCAGAAAGCGCCCTTAGAAATAGAGATGTTTATTCATGGGGCGATGTGTATGGCATATTCTGGACATTGTACCATTTCTAATTATACCGCCGGACGGGATTCTAACCGAGGTGGATGTATTCAATCCTGTCGCCTTCCTTATCAACTATCTTCTGAGGCTTCCCCAATTACCTTTATGTCCTCCAAAGATTTGTGGGGTATCTATCAGGTGGGTGATTTTTTCAAACATCACATTTGTTCCCTAAAAATTGAAGGACGGATGAAATCATCCTTTTATGTAGCGATGACTTGTAAAGCCTATCGTCGGGCGATTGATGCTTATTCTCAAGGTGAGTTAACCCCGGAATTATTGCAGGAAATAGCGGCAGATTTACAGTCAATTCCCCATAGGGATTATTTTTCTGGTTCCCTAGAAACGGCGGCGGGTGATGGTTCGGTTTTTGAGCAAGCCGCCGGAAATAATACCGGAACTCATGATTATTTAGGGATGGTTTTAGATACGACTGAAGAGGCGATCGCTATCAAATTGGTAGAACCTTTATCTGTGGGAGATAAAGTCGAGTTTATCCTTCCTCATAGTCAGCCCATTAATTATCAAGTTAATCGCTTATTTTCCGTCGTGGGTGAGGAGATTAATTGTATGCGAAAAGATGGGATTGTTTGTATCCCCAAAGTCCCCAAATTGGCGCAAGTTAACCAACTGCATTTGCTGAGATTATCTCCATCTAAAGTGGAAATAACAGCCCCATACTCTATGGTTACTGGTAGTTAATTAGGGAATAATTGATGCTATTTAATACTTTTGTGGGTAGTTTAGAGGACTTAGATAGATGCGCTAGGGTAGCTAATTTAGGGGAGGTTTTATTAGAACCTTTTTTATTGGCTAGACAGGGAAAGTTAACCGAGCCAGAGGCGTTTTTTCTGGCGGAAGAGGCGAAAAAGCGGGGGTTGCGTCCGGTTTTGGTCTGGGATATTTTAATGACCGAAGGGGTGATGATGCAAATTGTCGATCGCCTCTGTTATTGGGATCTCCTAAATTTTGCCGCTATTCGAGTATGTGATCCTGGCGCGGCGGAATGGTTAATGGTTCATTATCCCCAATTACCTATTCAGTTAATTGTAGAGACAGGAAATCATAATTTTGAGGCGTTAATAGGATGGTGTCAACTGTTCGCTGGATGTTTAGAACGTCTGATTTTATCAACTGAAATTCCCGAAAATAAGTTAATTGAATATTGCCAGAAATTACCTGTACCCTGTGAAGTATTGGGGGTGGGGAGAATTTTGCTTTTTTACTCACCCCGATCGCTATTAGCTGAACATATATCAGAGGAGAATAATCAAGGTTTTATTGAAGTGAAAGCTATGGCTGAAGAAAATGGCGATCGCCCCCTTCCTGCGGTAGAAACTCACCAGGGAACTTTTCTATTTTTAGATAAAGATTGGTTTATTTTAGATCAACTAGAGGGACTAGAAAAGGCGGGTTTACATAGCCTGCGCCTAGACCTCAGACACTTCGGAAAAAATGGTAATTTAGCCCCAGATATTGACCAGATATGTGAGCAGATTTTCACCGACCCAGTAACCCTTAAAAAAAATTGGCAGACCGAAGCGCGATCGCCATTTTTTAAAGCTAATCGCACCACCTCTATTTTCTCCCGAATGAAGTCAAAATCCAAAATTTCCCATTATCGCAATGATTCATGTGTCGCCGAAGTTTTGGGGGGAGAAAGTGGTAAATATATCGTTTTCCAAGTCCTACGTCCTTTTGATATCTCCGAAATTAATCAAGTGGTAATTCCCACCGGAGAAAAAGTTGATATTCCTGAAACTGTGACATTTAAAAATCTCCAAGGAGACCCAATCAAAAAAGGCGATCGTGACCAAATTATCATCACCGACTGGATTAAAAAAGTTACCCCAGGTAGTTTAATTTTACGCAATTAATCCTAGGTATGGTCAGCCATAAATTTCAGTTTAAACAGTTTACCATTTTTCAGGATCGCTGTGGGATGAAAGTCGGCACAGACGGGGTAATATTAGGAACCTGGACAGATGTAAAATCTGTCGATAATATCTTAGATATTGGGACGGGAAGCGGATTAATTGCTTTAATCTTAGCCCAACGTTCACCAGCGAAAATTGATGCTGTAGAAATTGATAGAGATGCTTATATACAAGCCAGTGAAAATATAGCTAATTCCCCTTGGCGATCGCGCCTAAAAATTCATCATAATTCTATCCAACAATATGCGGATTTCTGTGATATACAATACGATTTAATCATTTCTAATCCCCCCTTTTTTGCCAATGCTTATAAACCCAATAATCATCAAATAGCCCTCGCCAAACATAGCGACAGCCTCTCCCAGCTAGATATTTTACAAGTAACGACCAAATTATTAAAACCCACCGGGAAACTAGCAATAATTTATCCCACAGCAGCCGCCATCAACTTTCAAGACATAGCCCCAACCTTCGGATTATATTGCGATCGTCAATTGTTAATCAAACCCACAGCCACACATTCCGTTAAACGCATCATTATGGAATTAAGCAAACATCAAAAACCCTGCCAGACACACACCTTAATAATTGAAAAATACCGACACATTTACAGTGATGAATTTATCGCATTAATCCGTGATTTTTATTTGAAATATTGAAGTCTCTAATTATCATTATATGAATAGTAAGATAACTCATGGTATAATTAGAGCAAGGTTGTCAATTCCTGGGGTTATCAACATGGTAAAAATACTCGATATTTCCGTTGGTCTACACTCCCAACTCCCCACTTGGCCAGGAGGTTTAAACTTTCAACTAGAGTCTACCAAAACCATTGACCAACATGGGGTAAATGTTTCTAAAATGGCAAGCAGCGTTCATGTGGGAACCCATGTAGATGCTCCCTCTCATTTTATTGATGGTGGTCCTACTGTTGAACAACTATCATTAGAGACGTTAATCGGGCGGGCTTTAGTAATTTCAGTGGCTGATGTTACCGCAATTACTGCTAATTTATTAAATCAATTAAACATCCCCAAAGACACGGAAAGAATCTTATTTAAAACTGCTAATTCTCAGCTTTGGGAGCGAGGAATATCGGAATTTAAACAAGATTATGTTGCCTTAACTGCTGATGCAGCCCAATGGGTGGTTGATGCTGGTATTCAATTAGTCGGTGTTGATTATCTGTCAGTTCAAAGGTTTAATGATAGTCCCTTAACTCATGAAATATTACTGACTGCAGGAGTGGTTATTTTAGAAGGCATTAATTTAGCGGAAATTGCACCTGGAGAATATCAGTTAATTTGTCTACCTTTAAAAATTATCGGGTCAGAGGGTGCGCCAGCTAGGGCGGTTTTATTGCCATATAACTGTAGCAATGGCTAAGATACCAAAACTGATAATTATTAGCCCAGATACTCGATTAACCCATTGAAAAATAGTAGAATTTAAGCGATCGCGAAATAATTCAATGAACCCCACCAACAGTAACCACCAGAGGGCGGAACCCCAAAATACTCCTAACACTAACAACGTGGCATCAAAATAGTTATTGGTTTCCCCTAAACCCAAGCCAGAAAAAATAGCAATAAACCCTAAAATAGTCATGGGATTAGTGAGAGTTAATAAAAAGGTGGAAGCATAAGCACCGAGTTTATGGTTAATTTTAGCAGACTCATTAGCTGGCTTATCCCCAAAAATTTTGCAGCCCAAATAGCATAAAAATAAACCGCCCAATATTCTTAATAATGTTTGTTGACCCAGGAGTAAACTAGAAATTGCTGTGAGTCCAAAACCAGCCATAAAGCCATAAATTGCATCAGCAGTAGCCGCCCCCAAACCGGACACTAAGCCAACTATTTTACCTTGAGTCAGAGACCTCCTAATACACAAAATTCCAATGGGTCCAATGGGGGCAGCAATGGAGAAGCCAATAACTAAACCTTTAGCCAAAAACATAAGATTCATCTGGGTATTTGATGGTTGAACTATTACATGATATTATCAAATTTATCAATTTCTGAAATTATCAGTAATGTCTGTTACCGTCATTATTGATGTTGGGGAGGCAGGTTGGTTGTAAAATATGATTGTATGACCCGATATGGAAAATTAAATTATGACTAACTTCTGGGATACAGAACTTTATCTAAGTTCCGACAAAGACCAACTATTTGAACAGGAAACCTGGCCAAAACCTTTTACTTTTAATGAAGATGTGGTGCGGGTTTTTGATGATATGGTTTCCCGTTCGGTTCCCCTATATAAAGAAGTGGTTGCCTGTGCGGTACAATGGACTAAAGCCTATTATCAACCTGGTACTAAAATTATTGATGTGGGTTGTTCAACGGGGACGTTTTTAGAGTTACTGGGGCGATTTTTAAAAACACCTGCTACCCTAGTTGGTATTGACAACTCGGAACCTATGTTAGCGAAAGCTAAGGAAAAGTTATCAGGTTTAGAAGACACCCACCACATAGAGTTAATCTGTGAAAGTGCGGGAAATAGTAGTTTTGAAAATAGCAGTATTGTGGTGATGAATTATACCCTACAATTTCTGCCGGTTCACCAGAGACAACAGGTTTTAAATGCGGTTTATGAAGGGTTAGTGCCGGGTGGTTTATTATTCCTGAGTGAAAAATTACGATCGCCTTATCCCCAATTCCAGGAAACCATGACCCGCCATTATGAAGCCTTTAAAACCAGAAACGGCTATGCGACAAATGAGATTGAACGCAAAAAGGAAGCCCTAGAAAATGTCTTAATTCCCCTCACTCAAATGCAACAGGTAGCCATGCTGCATGACAGTGGATTTGCGGCGGTGGATTCCTTATTAAAGTTTCACAATTTCACCTCATTTATTGCTATCAAATAACCCCCAATGACCCTTGGCTAATTATTGATGGAAAATTGACAGCGAATAAGGATTGTTATATGTACCATGCTGATGATTATTTGGCTGCCTATGATATCGACATTAACCGTGATGGGATTCAGCAACAGCGCCAATATGCTTATCCTCGGTTATTTGATGATAAAATAAACCGGTATAGAGAAGCAGTAGAAGCAGTTGAGGATATCCAAACTCAATGGTTTGACTTGTCGGGTTCGGTGGTGAAAATCGGACGCTTGGGGGAACTTTCCGCAGACCAGCAACGGCGGTTTGAGGCGACATTAAAAACTTTTTGCCCCTGGAAAAAAGGGCCTTTTGAATTATTTGGAACCCTGATAGATGCGGAATGGCGATCGCATTTAAAATGGGAGAGAATTACCCCCCATATTCAGCCCCTAAAACAGCGAAAAGTAGCGGATATTGGCTGCCATAATGGTTATTATATGTTTCGCATGGCAGACCAGCAACCCGATTGTGTAATTGGCTTTGAACCCTACGCCAAACACTTTTGGAACTTCCAACTAATGCAAAACCTAGTCCGTCAGTCAAACCTACATTTTGAATTATTAGGAGTCGAACATATAGATTATTATCCCCAATTTTTCGATACCATTTTCTGCTTAGGTATTCTCTATCACCACACCGACCCCATTGGTTTATTGAGAAAAATGCGGCAAGCCTTAGCGCCAAAAGGAGAAATCATCATCGACTGTCAGGGTATCCCCGGAGAAAAAGCGATCGCCCTCACCCCTCGCCAACGCTACGCCAACGCCAAAGGAATTTGGTTTCTCCCCACCCAGTCCTGTTTAGAAACCTGGATGATTAGGGCAGGATTTACTAAAGTTCGCTGTATTTTCGCTTCACCTTTATCAGTAGAAGAACAACGGCGGACTACCTGGGCTAATATCGACAGTTTACAGGAGTTTCTCAACCCCGAAAATCCCCAAGAAACCATGGAAGGATACCCCGCCCCGTGGAGATATTATGCGATCGCCCAACGGGGGTAATTACTGCCAACCGCTATGATTAGGGGCGAGTTTAGCCAGATTTGCGAGCAACTAAAAAGCTGTCGATATCACCCGCCCCTAAACCAGGTGATTACTAATCCTGAGCGATTATTGCCGGACTAGAAATAACATCAACAGTTGCCACAGTTTCCGCCTGCGAAATTGCCGCCTGTTGGAATATGGGGCTACGGCTAACAGAATCATTAGCCAGGGTAAACAAAGGATTAGATAAAATCCCCGCCAGAGAGGTGACAATTACCGACAAAACCAAGCCCACCTGTAAGGGACGCATCCCCGGCAAATTCCAGCGAATTGGCGGATAATTTTTCACCACATCAGACATTTCGTGAGGTTCCTTAACCACCATCATTTTCACTACCCGAATGTAGTAGTAAATGGAAACCACACTGGTAACTAAACCCAGTAAAACCAGGGCATATAACCCCGCTTGCCAACCGGCCCAGAATAGATAAATTTTCCCAAAAAATCCAGCCAAGGGAGGAATACCACCCAAAGACAACAGACAAATACTCAACCCCAAAGTTAGTAGGGGGTCTTTTTGATACAAACCGCTATACTCACTAATTTGGTCTGTACCGGTCCGCAGGGAGAACAGAATCACGCAGGTAAAACCGCCCAAGTTCATAAACAGGTAAATCAACAGGTAAAATACCATGCTGGAATAACCCGCCTCAGTTCCGGCAATTAACCCAATCATGACAAACCCCGCCTGGGCGATAGAAGAATAAGCCAACATCCGTTTCATGCTGGTTTGGGCGAGGGCCACGACATTTCCTAAGATCATACTGAGGATGGCTAGGGCAGTAAACACAAAGTGCCACTGTTCCGACAATACAGGGAAAGCATTTAATAACAGACGAATTGCCAAAGCAAACCCGGCCGCCTTGGACCCCACGGAGAGAAATGCGACCACCGGAGTTGGTGAACCTTCATAGACATCAGGAGTCCACTGGTGGAAAGGAACCGCCGATATCTTAAACGAAATTCCCGCAATTACAAATACTAAAGCAATTACCAGCCCCAGAGAGTCACTTACTCCGTTATTAGCAATGGCTTGGGCGATCGCATTTAGGTTAGTTTCGCCGCCAGATAGACCATACAGCAACGATAAACCATACAGGAACACCGACGCACTAGCTGCCCCAATTAGCAGATATTTCAGCGCCGCCTCATTCGACCGAGGGTCTCGTTTAGCGTATCCTGTCAGCATATAAGAGGAAATACTGAGAGTTTCCAGGGACACAAAGATCATCACCAACTCATTAGCCCCAGACAGGAACATCCCCCCCAGAGTCGCTGTCAGCAAAATACAAATAAATTCTGCTAAAGCGGTTCCCGTTTGTTCAATATAGCTAACGGACATCAAAATTGTCACTGCCGCCGACAGGGCAATAATTCCCCGGAATACAATACTGAGGGGATCAGCATTAAAACTCCCCAAAAACGCCAGGGTGTTGGTACTATCCCACTGGGAGTATAAAGCCACGATAGACAGCAGCAACCCGCCAATAGCGGCATAGGGTGTCCATTTAGCAGATGCTGTCCGCCCTACAATTAGATCACCGATTAAGACCACCATCAAAGTGATCAATACAATACTTTCTGGTAAAATCGCCCCAGCATTCAACTGGGCCGCTAGATTAGAAAAATCCATAGGTTCCCACAGCAATTAAATTCACACACTTTAACATTTTGCCCCTAGGGGGACAGTCTTGGGTCTGTTAGCTCTCCGATTTTACCACCTGTTGGGTCTCTTTAGCTCCCTACCGGAACCCAAGACTGTAGGGGCGGGTTCTGGGGTCAATTACATTGGATACCAGGATATTGGTAAACCCGCCCCCAAACCCGACCGAAACCCCCAAGACTGTAGGGGCGGGTTCTGGGGTCAATTACATTGGATACCAGGATATTGGTAAACCCGCCCCCAAACCCAACACCCCCAAGACTGTAGGGGCGGGTTCTGGGGTCAATTACATTGGATACCAGGATATTGGTAAACCCGCCCCCAAACCCGACCGAAACCCAAGACTGTAGGGGCGGGTTCTGGGGTCAATTACATTGGATACCAGGATATTGGTAAACCCGCCCCCAAACCCGACCGAAACCCAAGACTGTAGGGGCGGGTTCTGGGGTCAATTACATTGGATACCAGGATATTGGTAAACCCGCCCCCAAACCCGACCGAAACCCAAGACTGTAGGGGCGGGTTCTGGGGTCAATTACATTGGATACCAGGATATTGGTAAACCCGCCCCCAAACCCGACCGAAACCCAAGACTGTAGGGGCGGGTTCTGGGGTCAATTACATTGGATACCAGGATATTGGTAAACCCGCCCCCAAACCCGACCGAAACCCAAGACTGTAGGGGCGGGTTCTGGGGTCAATTACATTGGATACCAGGATATTGGTAAACCCGCCCCCAAACCCGACCGAAACCCAAGACTGTAGGGGCGGGTTCTGGGGTCAATTACATTGGATACCAGGATATTGGTAAACCCGCCCCCAAACCCGACCGAAACCCAAGACTGTAGGGGCGGGTTCTGGGGTCAATTACATTGGATACCAGGATATTGGTAAACCCGCCCCCAAACCCGACCGAAACCCAAGACTGTAGGGGCGGGTTCTGGGGTCAATTACATTGGATACCAGGATATTGGTAAACCCGCCCCCAAACCCGACCGAAACCCAAGACTGTAGGGGCGGGTTCTGGGGTCAATTACATTGGATACCAGGATATTGGTAAACCCGCCCCCAAACCCGACCGAAACCCAAGACTGTAGGGGCGGGTTCTGGGGTCAATTACATTGGATACCAGGATATTGGTAAACCCGCCCCCAAACCCAAAACCCCCAAGACTGTAGGGGCGGGTTCTGGGGTCAATTACATTGGATACCAGGATATTGGTAAACCCGCCCCCAAACCCAAAACCCCCAAGACTGTAGGGGCGGGTTCTGGGGTCAATTACATTGGATACCAGGATATTGGTAAACCCGCCCCCAAACCCGACCGAAACCCCCAAGACTGTAGGGGCGGGTTCTGGGGTCAATTACATTGGATACCAGGATATTGGTAAACCCGCCCCCAAACCCGAAACCCCCCAAGACTGTAGGGGCGGGTTCTGGGGTCAATTACATTGGATACCAGGATATTGGTAAACCCGCCCCCAAACCCGAAACCCCCCAAGACTGTAGGGGCGGGTTCTGGGGTCAATTACATTGGATACCAGGATATTGGTAAACCCGCCCCACCTAACCGGCCCACCTAACCGGCCTACCTAACCGGCCCACCTAACCGGCCCACCTAACCGGCCCACCTAACCGGCCCACCTAACCGGCCCACCTAACCCGTGCCCTCTTTTTGTAACGGGGAACTAATTATTGATTATTAATTGCCAATTATCCATTATTCCCGAATGGTTGATTAACCAGATAATCCGGTTGTGTATTAAAATCTCAATAGTTGCCCACAAATCACGCTTTATCTAAAGCCGGGATAATTTTATGATCCAAATTCGTCATAGTGGCGATCGCGGCCAAGTACAGTTAGACTGGCTAGATAGTCGCCATACCTTTTCCTTTGGTCAATACTATGATCCCAATCATATTAATTTCGCTACCCTGCGAGTCATTAATGAGGACCATATCCAACCCAGAGGCGGATTTAAAACCCACTCCCATCAAGATATGGAAATCATTACCTATGTGTTATCAGGGACCCTAGAACATAAAGATAGCCTCGGTAATGGTTCGGTAATTCAGCCGGGAGAAGTTCAACGAATGACGGCAGGAACTGGCATTTATCATAGCGAATTTAATGGGTCGGAAAATCAACCAGTTCACCTGTTGCAAATTTGGATTATTCCTAATGAAAAGGGACTCCCCCCTAGTTATGAACAAAAAGCCTTTTCTGAGGCTGAACAGTGGGGAAAACTGCAATTATTGGGGTCTCCTGACGGTCGGAAAGGTTCGGTCACTATTCATCAGGATGTGGAACTATATGGGGCTAAATTAACCACCGAAGAACACCATATCGATTATACCATAAAACCGGGAAGAGTTGCCTGGATTCAAATAGCTAGGGGTTCGGTAATTTTAGGCGATCGCCCTCTCGACCAGGGAGATGGAGTCGCCATAACTCCCCCCGCCGATGAACCCTATATAATCCAATTAACGGGCACATCAGACCCGGCGGAAATCCTGCTATTTGATTTAGCCTTACCCTCAGTTTCTACTAACTAGAATATCATGGAAAAAACACCCAAAATTTTAGCATTTGCTGGCAGTAAACGAGAGGCTTCCTTGCATAAAAAACTGGTCAAAATTGCCGCTGCAGGTGCAAGACAAGCCGGGGCAGAAGTTACTTTTATCGACTTCCAAGATTTGCCCATGCCGCTGTTTGACCAAGACTTACAGGACCGGGAAGGATTACCGGAAACGGTGCTGCAATTTAAGCAATTATTGAAAACTCATGACGGCTTTTTAATTGCCTCTCCTGAATACAATAGTTCAATTACTCCTTTACTGAAAAATGCGATTGATTGGGCTTCCCGTTCGGAACCGGGAGAACCTCCTTTAGCCTTAACCTGTTTTCGGGGAAAAGTAGCTGCTTTAATGGCAACTTCTCCGGGTGGTTTAGGAGGTTTAAGAGGCTTGTTTCATGTGCGGTCTATTTTAGAAAGTATTGGTGTCTTAGTAATTCCCGAACAGAAGACTTTACCCAATGGTTATCAGATTTTTGACACTGATGGCAATCTGAAAGATGAACAACAACAGCAGGATGTGTTAGGATTAGGAGAAAGCCTGACCTCCCTACTGAAAAAATTGCTGTAAATATCCCCTTTAAATGTGGGGTGGGTTGCGTCAGAAATAATTTCCGCCTGTTCGGGTCTGACGCTACCCCGAAGGGATGCCTATCTGGATTTAGTCAAAATGGTAATAAACTCAGATGAGTTTTGAAATAAGCGCTGAACTTCCAAGGGAAAATTAAGGTGATTTTTCAGAGTTACTAATAAATCCAAAAAGTCCCGAGACTCCCACACATGGAAATGAATGCTATAATCCCGTTTAATTAACTTTTTGACAATATCCTGAACCTGATATTTATCAGTTTCTTTAAGCACTAATTCCGCCCATTCTTGATAGTGACTTTCCTTTGATTGGTGGGGGCCTTCCTGATAATCTTTCAATAGATGTGCAAAGGAAGTAATGGGTCGATCGCTATCAAAAGAGTAGCGTTTGTCGGGAACCGCCAGATAGAGAATGCCGCCTTTTTTGATAACCCGGAGTAGATTTTCAATGGTGCTAATCGGGTCTTGACAATGTTCAATAAAATGATTAGCAATGACAAAATCCTGGCTGGCTTCCTCAACAGTTTGGAGATGTTCTCCATTGTCAATAATATCAACCTCAACTAAGGGTTCATCAGCCAACTCAGGATAATGCCGTCTGAGGTCTGCTACCGAGAGGCGATCGACATATTTAATTCTGGCAGTTTCTGGTACAGCCAGAGGGTGATTAAGGGCTCCCACTTCAATGCCATCTCCATGGAGATACTGATTAGCAAAAAATCTACGATACTGATAAAGTAAGGGTTCCGCCTCTATAGTTTCCGTTGACATACTTTCAATAACAACACAGCTAGATGATTCAGTATTTTTCAGGCGATCGCCAAAACACTGTCCTGGATGTGGTGATTGTAGCTGAATTTAGGGTAAGATGGCTAGAGAAATTGGCCATTGAGGAAATAGTAAATAGTGGTAATCGAACCCGGAGAGAGTCCTTGGTCTTTGACCCCAGATAAAACTAAAGCGATCGCACCACCGCCGCACTTTATAATTATCGGAACCCAGAAAGGCGGGACAAATTCTCTGTATCAGTATCTCTGTCAACATCCGCAAATTCTCCCCGCCGCCAGCAAAGAAATTCACTATTTCACCCTCAACTACCATCAACCGGCGCAGTGGTATCAATCCCAATTTCCCCGTCTCAGCCACCCCCAGCAACTAACCGGGGAAGGGTCGCCCTATTATCTATATCATCCCGCAGTTCCCCAGAGACTGCACCAATATTATCCCCAGGTGAAATTAATTGTGCTACTGCGGAACCCCGTAGACCGCGCCATTTCTCACTATTACTGGGAAGTCAAGCTAGGCTGTGAACCCCTATGCTTAGAAAAAGCGATCGCAGCCGAAGCCCAACGCCTGGAAGGGGAACAACAAAAACTCAGCGCCAACGGAACCTATTACAGTTTCAACCATCAACACTATAGTTACCTTGACCGAGGCATCTATGTCCAACAATTACAAAGATGGATGGCAATATTTCCCAGATCCCAATTTCTGATGATCCGCAGCGAAGATCTATACAGCAACCCCGAAACCGTAGTTAACCAAGTATTTAACTTCCTAGACCTTCCCCCTTATCACCAAGGCCACTACAATCGCTACAATGCTGGGAACTATTCCCCAGTTTCCCCGCAGTTGCGCCAACAATTGCAGGCTTACTTCCAGCCCTACAATCTCAAACTACGAGAATTTCTAGGCCAAGATTTAGGTTGGGATAGTCACGATAAGTTAAACCCATCAACTGTACCCCCCCAGGAGGTTAAACCCAAAACCGTGAGCGATACCATGAAAATAGACTATGAAGGCGCTTGGGATGACTACGCCCAAACGTGGGTAAGCACCAACCCCGACTTTAATCATATCGGTGATGAGTGGATTGGTAAAGCCGCAGGAGCGGCCCAATCACGGGCGGAGTATGAGCAAATTATAGAAAATACCTTTATCGCCCCCTATATCCAGAAACACCATAGAGTCCTAGAAATTGGCATTGGCGGCGGAAAAACAGCAGCCCTACTGCTGAAATATTGCGATCGCCTCACCTGTGCTGATATCTCCGAGCAAATGTTACAGGCTACCCGCGATCGCCTGGGAGAAGACAGAGTAAACTATGTCAAACTAGATGGCATTACCCTAGACGGCATTCGGCCAGCCTCCCTGGATGTTTGTTTCTGTTATGACACCATGGTTCACATCGAACCCCGTGATATTTTTAATTATCTAACCCGCATTCCCCCCCTACTAAAAGGCGATCGCCTGTGTATATTCCACCACACCAACACCCTCAGTGACCTCGGTTGGCAGAAATTCCTAGTAGATTGGGATCAGAACCTGCTGGGACGTAGACAAGGAACCGCCTTTTCCATAATGACCGACCAACTGATGGCTAAATTTCTCAACCATATCGGCTACGAAATCTTACACCAAGACAGCACCACCGTACCCCGTGACTGCGTTTGGGTCTGTCGCGCCCCCGTTTCCCCCACAGTCAGCATCACTTCATAGCCCAACTATTCCTTCATTATGCGAGCATTATTCCTACATCCCAACTTTCCCGCCCAATATCGACATATTATCACCGCCCTCGGTGCGGACCCCAACAATCAAATCATCTTCGGGACCAAATACGAACGCCCAGAATGGAAAATTCCCGGAGTTACTAAGGCCCTATTCACCCCCAACCGCGAAAGCGCCCCGGAAACTCACCAATATTTGCGGGGAATAGAAAGTGCTGTAATATATGGTCAAGCCGTGTATCGGATGGCTGAGAAACTCAAATCCATGGGTTTTGTTCCCGATATCGTCTGCGGTCACTCCGGTTGGGGTCCCACCCTCTTCGTCAAAGAGGTTTTTCCCGATACCCCCTTACTGTGTTATTTCGAGTGGTTTTATAACGCTAAAGGTTCTGATGCGGACTTTGACCCCGCCGACCCCCTCACCGTTGATGATATGGCTAGAATTAGGGTAAAAAATTGCCCGATTCTAATTGACCTATACTCCTGTGATTGGGGGATTTCCCCCACCTATTGGCAGCGATCGCAATTTCCCCCGGAACTGCAATCGAAGATTTCCGTCATTCATGACGGCGTAGATACCACCTATTTCAAACCCGACCCAGACGCTAAATTGGTACTACCTAATTTAGACTTGAGTCAAGTTGATGAGATAGTCACCTATGTAGCCCGTGGTATGGAACCTTATAGAGGTTTTCCAGAATTTATCGAAGCCGTGGCGTACATACAGGAAAGAAGACCAAACTGCCATGTGGTAGTTGTCGGATCAGAGCGAGTTTGCTACGGTAAATCCTTACCCAATGGCATGAGTTACAAAGACAAAATGCTGGCTCAGATCCCCCTGGATCTATCCAGGATTCACTTTGTCGGTCCGTTGCCCTATGGACAATACCTGAAAGTGATTCAAGCCTCTGCAGTCCATGTATACTTAACTCGACCCTTTGTATTGTCCTGGTCTATGATAGAAAGCCTTTCCACCGGTTGTCTAGTCATTGGTTCGGACACCCCCCCTATTCGGGAGGTCATTCAAGATGGCTATAACGGCTTACTGGTCGATTTCTTTTCTCCCAAACAAATCGCCGACCGGGTTGATGAGGTATTAGACCACCCCAACCGCATGGCAGATTTGCGAGTCCGAGCCAGGGAAACAGTTATAGAGCGTTATGATCTGTCTAAATTGTTGTCAAAACAACTGCAACTGATTGAACAAGTCGCTCAAAAGTCCCGGCCTACCTCTGGGGAACAGATTTCCTCCCAGCCCGTCATTGCATAGGCGATCGAGGTTTCCCTAACCCGAAACTTTGACCCCAAATTATCTAATTTGGCGCAGCCAAGTTGGTGGTCATAAATAACATATAATTCCCATCAAATAGACCTTTGAGCTAGACGAAAAAAGGAGGAGTTCCCGGCAACAAAATCAAATCTGAGCCAAATCTTATCCGATGCTTATAACGCCTTTTTTGGCTGAAACTGGCTGAAATAAGGGGTGGGCAGGAACATAGTAGGGATATATTTCGTCCCAAAGCACAAGAGTACCCAAGATAATCTTTAAGAGTAATGATTACAAGACAATTCTGGAGAAATTGATCCAAGAACCAATCATAATACACCCAAGCAATCCTAACCACACTACAGACATTGTAGACAGAACAGTGGGGAAGGGACTAGACTTGCTGAGGGTAAAAAGGTTAAACTACTGCGGAACAATCTCTGGTGTTTCAGGCAGTGTCTGTAGTCCCAACGGATCAAAAAACATCATTGCGGAGGAGTGAAACAAAATGACATCTGGAAGAGGTCCAACCTTTTTAACTAGCGGACCTGATCAATATAATCAGGACGCACCTTTTGCCCCTAGACCAGACACAATCCTGGGTCTTGGAGGAAACGACACGATTACCACCTCAACCCTGGGGGGTAGTCTGGTTTATGGAGATAGCCTAGTTGGCAGCGACCTTAGTGGAAATGATGTTCTGGTAGCTCGTGGTCAAGGTGATACCCTATTTGGTGGCCCTGGTAATGACTCTCTGTTAGGTCGTGCCCCTGGGGTAGCTTTAGTGGGTGGAGACGGTCGCGATACCATCGTCGCTGAACAACCAGCCACCCTGTATGGGGGAGCCGGAAGAGACTTGCTAGTTGCAGTCTCTGGCGGCAACCTCATGTTTGGGAATCAGGATGAGGACACGATATTAGGTGGTTTACAGGGTAATGACACCATCTACGGGGGTAAAGGAGATGACCTAATCGGTTTCTACAGCGCCTCTGGTCAGAGCAATGTTGGTCTAGTGGTTCCCCCTGCCGTTGGTGGTGCTAACCAAGGTAACAACTGGGTTAACGGCAACATTGGCAATGACACGATTGTTGGGATCAACACCGGAGATAGTCTCTATGGTGGTCAAGATAATGACTCCATTGTGGGAGTTGGCAGCCTATCCTACCTTTCTGGGGATGAAGGTAACGACACCCTAAGAATCCAAAACCCCACTGGCTCTATTAGCCCCTTTGATCCTCAGACCGCCTTGGTTGGTGTTACCCAAGTAACCATGATGGGTGGTGCTGGTGATGACTCAATTATAGGTCCCATCGGCAGATTCGGAGAAGGCCAGAACTTCCTAGATGGTGGTGCTGGTAACGATACGATTATGAGTTTTGCCGCTGAGGATACCCTATTGGGCGGCGAGGGAGATGACTTCCTATCCACTAACACTTCAGCGCAACTAACCACCCAGGGTATTAATAGTTCCCTATCAGGTTTTGCGGGAGGTAGCGTCCTTGATGGTGGTCCTGGTAACGATACCTTGGTATCTGTATTTGCGAGTGACTCACTATTTGGTGGTGATGGCAATGATAGCCTGCTGGGGCGACGCTTCAGTATCATGGACGGTGGCGATGGCAACAACACCCTGAACGGTGGCGAGTGGTTGCGTACCGGTACTACTCCCCTAGAGGTTAGCCTGTTTGGTGGTGCTGGTAATGACTTAATTATCGGCGCACAAGGTAGTATAACTAACGTTATCGCTGGTGGGGCTGGTGACGATACTATTGTGTTCGGAACCACCAATGACATCTTGTTATCTGACACTGCCAATACGCTGGGTAATGACAGTATCACTGCAGCTAATGTTGAATTCTTCAATGAAGGTAATGTTGGCGTCAGCATTACCAACCTTCAGGGTAACAATACCGTTGAGGGTAGTGAGCGCAATGACCTGCTCGTAACCGGATCAGGTAATGACCTCCTCTTAGGTGGTAATGGCGATGATACTCTCCTCGGTGGCGCTGGTAATGACTTCCTCTTCGGTGGTAGCGGTAATGATTTACTTGATGGTGGACCTGGAGATGATACCCTCGAAGGTGGCTTCGGTGTTAACACCTTAGTTGGTGGTGAGGGTGACAACCAGTTCTTCTATCGCTTCAGTGAAGCGGTGAAAACCACTACTAGTGCGGACTTTATTACTGACTTTAATCAGGGTGGTAATGACCGACTGGTGTTTGTCAGAGACGCTAGTGTTGGTGGCTTTGGCTTTGCTCTGGTTCCGGGAATCAGCAACAGTGAACTTGGACCGAACCAGTTTATTTACTTGCCAACTGGCCTGTATCGCGATGCGGATGCCAACATTAATACTCCAGTGCTAATTTATGAACAAGCATCTGGTGTACTGAGGTACGATGAAAACGGCAGTCAACCAGAAGGAGTATTTCCTGTTGCTCAGTTCGGTCAACTGCCGGATGGAAACTTCCCACGTATCAGCGCCAGTGACATTCTGATTATTTAGTGACATAGGGGTTAAGGAGCGATAGGCGATTGGGGTTGGCGTAAGCTACCAAAAGCGATCGCTTCTATCCCTGAAAAATGCCAGACCTCAATCTTGTCAATTTTCCCCCGAATAGGGGGAATTTTATTTTGATTTAAGAATTACTTGGTCATTGGTGAGCTACAATCCGGGAATGCTTAATCTAACTTACGAGTGTAAATTATGGCATGACCTATAGCCTCAGAATTGCGGATATCCCTACCAGTGAGAGACCCCGTGAAAGATTAATGGCTTTCGGACCCCAAAGCCTCTCTACAGCAGAATTAATAGCGATTTTGTTGGGAACAGGTCAGGGAGCCGGGAAACTCTCGTCGGTTGGTCTGGGACAATACATATTAAAGGAACTCAGCCAGTGTGAGGAAGATCCCCTTTCGGTGATGCGAAATGTGGGGGTTGGGGAACTTACTAAAATTCACGGAGTTGGTCCGGCTAAGGCTACTACTATCATAGCTGCGATCGAATTGGGAAAGCGAGTCTTTCTATCTAAACCCCCGGAATTGACGGTCATTGACAGCCCCCAAGCGGCTGCTAATGCTCTCAGCCATAATTTGATGTGGCAGACACAAGAAAGATTTGCTATCTTGTTAATGGATGTGAAAAACCGCCTATTGGGAACTAAGCTGTTGACCATAGGAACGGCTACGGAAACGCTGGCTCATCCCCGTGAAATTTTCCGGGAGGTACTCAAACACAATGCCACCCGTCTGATTATTGCTCATAATCACCCATCAGGAAATGTTGAACCTAGTCATCAAGATATCGAGCTGACCCGCCAACTTCTCGAAGGGGGTCAATTCTTGTCTTTACCTATCCTTGACCACCTGATATTAGGTAACGGAGATTATGGGAGTATTCGCCAAATGACAAAATTATGGGAAGAATACCCCCAAGGAGAATAGGGAATTATTTGTCGGAAATGGGGACTGATTCATTGATCAGTAAACCGACGGGGAAATACTGGAGAATTTGACTTACTAGAATGTTGGGACTCGCGGCTATGTCATGATTGACGATCGCCTCATACCAATTAGACCCATTACCTTCAGGAACAATTATAGCGGTATCTCCCCAAATATCACCTAGGGGAAATTGAGGGGGTTCTATAATATCAGTCAAAAACCTGGGGATAATGGCGATCGCTGTATGTTTACCATAACTGCGCGCCACAGCCATAATGCGATCGCAATACTTACCAGTTACGGCTACAGGTTGATAGTCTCCCTGTTGGAATATATCGAGATATTCCTGTCTCGCTTGTAAAACCCGCGCAATTAAAAACAACTTCAGACGGCCATCTTCCCAAGTCGCCATTAAATCATCAATTAAATTCTGCATTCCCGTGCGCGATCGTCGCTTAATTTCCTGTACATAGGACAGGCGACCATCAAAATCTACCGGACGGCGATTATCTGGGTCAACTAAGCTAAAATCCCATAATTCCGTCCCCTGATAAATATCCGGTAGTCCAGGACTGATCAACTTGAGTAAAGTCTGAGACAGGGAATTAAACATCCCATAAAAAGCCACTTTTTCTTGAAAGGGTCGGAACTCCTGCCAAAATTTATTATCCTCCGAGAAATCCAGGATTTTCTCGACAAAATTCACAAAGCCATTTTCATAATCAGTATCTGGTCGTAACCAAGCCGTATGTACTTTGGCTTCCCGGACTGCTTTCACGACATAATCTTTAATGCGTTGCACATACTCAGGATATTCTTCTTCTAGGAAGGGGAAAGAACCCACCAAAGTCTGATAAAGGAAATATTCATCATTGCGATCGGGAATTATCTTGCTATCAATTTGGGTTTTATGAACACGGTTCAACTGTGACCAAACCTTTACCCTTTCTTCCCACTGATCAGGTAATTCCGAAATCACATTTAAACGCGATCGGACATCTTCCCCTCGCTTCGTGTCATGGGTAGCCGTGGCATTCATCGCATGGGGCCAACTGTTCAGACGTTCTTGGTTAAACTCATGGAATTTCTCCACAGAAATACCAAAATGACTAGGGGAACCTCCCACCTCATTTAATGCCAAAAATCGGTAATAAACATAAAACAGAGTATCTTCAATTCCCTTAGCCGTTAACGGACCAGAAAACTGCTGCAATTTCATCACAAAACGCAGCCACAACTGTTGATTTTCCTCACTCAAAAACTCATCATAATCAAGAAACAGGAACTTTTCCATCAAATTAAGTTCATTCAACAGTTCCGGCAATTTAACCTTAGCTTCCCGAATCGCCTGTTGCACATAGGCGCGGTCATCCTCTCCCACACCTTCCTGATTAATATAAGTCCGATAGACCGGAAACCTCACCAAAAACTCCATAATCGCAGTTTTGAGACCTGCTAAAGTGAAATCTCGTCCGTAGCGATAATCACCACAAACCCGCTTGAGTAACTGGGCTAAATTATCAGCATCTCCCGCCAAATTCTTATCAGCAATTAGCCGTTTTTTCGCTACCAATAAATCATTATAAGTTCGGGTAAGTCCGGTCATTTCCGCATAGATTTGATTAAACCTTTCCTCATTTTTACTCTGGCAAAATAAACCATTGACATAATTCAAAAACTCATAACCGCTGGTTCCCTGAATCGGCCAGTTAGCGGGCAATTTTTCCTCTAATTCGAGGATTTTTTCAACCACAATATAAATCTCTCCGGTTTTTTCCCGCAGCCAGCGCAGATATTGAACTGGGTTATAAAGTCCATCAATATGGTCAATTCTTAATCCGGTAAATTTACCCGACTTGACCAACTCACCAATTAAATCATGGGTGCGTTGAAAAACCTTATAATCTTCCACGCGAACACAAATCAATTCATTAACGGTAAAAAAGCGCCGATAGTTTAATTCTTCTGCGCCGACCTTCCAGAAGGACAGGCGGAAAAATTGATCAGATAACAGGTTATCCAAGAGATTAAAACTCTCGCTTTTCCCGGTATCCCCATTAAAGAAATCGATATTTTCATCAATGAATTTCTGAATCTCTGGATTTTCTTGATAAATTTCCCACAGCAGTTTTTTGACAAATTCCGCCTGGTCTCGTCGCTGCTGGCTAGAGGTTTCGGAGGGAATATTTTTGAGGATATACAGAACCCCTAATAACTTAATTACGTCAGGGTGACGGTTTCCTAGGGTTTGGGAAAGGGTGTTAATTTTATAGCTGATGAGGGTAGCATAGGATTCAATTCTGAGGGGGAATTTGAGATTGTAGTAATTGACACTTAACCCAGATTCATTATAGGAAAGTTTTAACTGTCCGTTTTCTAAACAGTTGCCATAAAAGTCTCCTAATAATGGCGCTAGGACTCGTCCTTTAATGTTTTCATAAGCCTGATCCCAATCAATTTCAAAATAATCAAAATATTCGGAATCTGGACCATGTTCTAACACATCCATCAATAGCTTATTTTCGCTATCATAGGCCATGTGGTTAGGGACGATATCTTGCACCCACCCCATGTCGCGTTCTTGGATTTCTTCGATGAGTTCATCAAAGGTTTCTGGGGAACCTAATTCGGGGTTAATTTGGTTGGGGTCAACGACATCATAACCATGGGTACTACCACTTCTGGCTTTAAAAATTGGGGAAGCATAGATATCGGAAATGCCTAATTCTTGCAGGTAAGGGAGAATTTTTTGGGCATCTTCAAAATCAAAATCAGGGTTAAATTGGATTCTGTAGGTAGCAACAGGAATACGCATAATTGATGTCGAGGGAAGTAGTAGTTGGGTGAATGGATGTTTAACAGATGTTTAACAGTTGTAGAGGATACAACTTTCGGGGTTTAGGGTGATTTCCTGGGAATTGTTAATGGTATCAGGAAGATGAGAACCTGGACCCATCCATATAGAATCAGAGGAATCTAACTTTTTGCGCCAAGTTTGACCGGAATTCTGGAAATGGTAGGTGACTGGTTGTTTATTAAAGTTCAATATACACAGAATTTGGGAGTTATCAGTCCACCGATGATAGGATACAAGTTTTTGGGATTCGTCGCTGGTGATTTTTTGGTTTTGGCGATCGCCTTTTTTAATAGCCGGAATCTCATGGCGTAGGCTAATCAGTTGTTTATAGAAACCTAAGAGGGTTTGATGGTGTCCCTGGCTGCGTTTTTCCCAATCAAGAATAGATTGCTTAAAGGTCTCAATACTTTGGGCATCTGGGGGTTCTCCGACGGCGTGAAACTCCTCAAATTCGGATTTTCTCCCCTGGCGAACCGCCTCGATTAAATCGGGGTCGCTGTGGCTGATAAAGTACAGAAATGGGGCAGTTTCTCCGTACTCTTCCCCCATAAATAGCATGGGAATATAGGGAGATAATAAGACGGTGGCGGCGGCTAATTTTAGGGCTGACAAGGAGGCGAGTTGAGATAACCTTTCTCCTAACATACGGTTGCCAATTTGGTCATGATTTTGACAGCATACCACAAATTGAGAGGGAGGGCGATCGCCTGCATAACTACCATGATAGCGATCGCGATTAGGGGAATAATCCCAGGAGTAGACAAAACTCTCAGATAGGGCTTTAGCCAAATCTGCACCTTTGCCAAAATCCTTATAATACCCGGTCAAATCTCCAGTAATTAAAGTTCTCAAAGCATGGTGAAAATCATCACTCCATTGGGCATCAATCCCATAACCTCCCAGGTTTTTGGGGTTAATAATTCTCACGTCATTTAAATCACTTTCAGCGATTAGGTAAAACTGGCGACCCTGTGCCTCAGATAGTGCAGCTACCTCGTCTGCCATTTCCTCTAAAATATGTTTAGCGCCCAAGTCATAAATAGCATGAATTGCATCTAATCGCAGTGCATCAATATGATAATCACGGAACCAATAGAGAACATTCTCTACCACGAAATTCCGCACCCCCGGACTACCAGCATCATCATAGTTAATGGCACTTCCCCAGGGTGTTTGATATTTAGAAGTAAAATAAGGTCCGAAATCACGGGTATAATTCCCCTCCGGTCCGAAGTGGTTATATACCACATCCAACACTACTGCCATTCCCTGTTGATGACAGGCATTAACGAGGGCTTTTAATCCTTCTGGTCCCCCATAGGAAGCCTGAACAGCGTAGGGATAAACGCCATCATAACCCCAGTTGCGACTACCAGGAAACTGGGAAACAGGCATTAATTCAATGGCGGTAATGCCTAAGTCTAATAATTCTCCCAGACGGGGAATAATAGCCTCAAAAGTACCCTCTGGGGTAAAAGTGCCAACGTGCAATTCATAGATAATTAAATCTGCCAGTGGGACTCCTGACCAGTTGCCATCTTGCCAATTAAAGGCATCATGATTAACGACCTGAGAGGGTCCGTGTACATCTTCTGGTTGATACTGAGAGGCGGGGTCAGGTCTAATGGTATCGGGATCAAGTTGGTAACGATAGCGAGTCCCTGGTGATACATCAGAAACGGTCACGCGCCAGTATCCCTCAGAGTCCTTAGTCATGGGAACTAGCCGGGGTGATGGGGTCTCGATTTGCAGATTGACAGTTTCTCGAATGGGAGACCAGACGACAAATTCACAGCGATCGCCTCCCAGATAGTTGGCACCAATTTTCATAGTCTGACCTCGCAGTTTAGGTTAACAGTTTAGGTTTCCTACTCGGGGATTTTTACCTGTACCGATACCTCGATAGGTTTAGTATTTTCTGAGGGTAGTTGTGGGGGGATAGACTGAGCAGCAGAGTGACCAAATTTGAACTTATCAGCCAAGGTATCTCTCTGATTGACCAGATAGATGCTCACCAAGGTTAATCCCACGCCCATTGATTGTAAAGGAGTCAGTACCTCTCCTAAAAACAGATTACCAAACAGTAGGGCAAAAATAGGGGTTAGGAAAGTGAGAGAACTGAGGCTAGTTAGGGAACCACTCGAAGCGAAATAAAAGAATAACCCATAAGCGATCGCACTGCCAAAAATAGTCGAATAAGCGATCGCCATCCAACCGCCGCCATCAATATTAACCCATTGGTCAGCCTCCCAGCCGCCGGACAACAGAAATAGAGGCAAACCGCCAATAATCATGTGCCAACCCGTCCCCACCACCGGGTCACAGTGGCGACATACTCCGCGCACCAAAACCGTCCCCACCGCCATAGACAAAGCCGCCAATAGCATCAACCATTCGCCACTCTCAAATAGTTGTACAGTCACAATTTCTTCTGCAGGTAGCAAGTTCAACCACCCCAAAATCAACTGATCCGGTAAACCAATAGCACTAATACCAATCACCCCAATTACCAACCCCAACCATCCCCAAAACCGGATGCTTTCATTAAACAGCCACAGACAGAGAATTGCTACCGCCAGAGGTTGGGTGTCAATCATCACCGACCCCAAACCCGCATTAGTTCTCACCAGTCCTTCAGCCAGGAAACCCTGAAACAAAGCCCCATCCACCACAGCAAATAGGCCAATCCATAGCCAGGCTTTCCAGGTTTTAGGTTGAGGTCTTCCTTGGATGAAGCAAAATAATAGAACCAACACCCCCGCCGGAACCAATCTCATCCCCGCCATAAATAACGGTGTAGTGTGGGGAATTACCCCTTTCATGGCTACCATTGCCGTACCCCATAGGAAAAATGGCGCGATCAGCAATAATGGTTTGAAGGGTAAATCCGTGTTGGTCTGCTTTGTTAGCATTGGCAAGTTTTCTCCCAGGAATCTTTTAATATAGACTCACTCCATCGTGTTGAGGGTGAGTTGTGCTATTTATAGCAGTAGACGCAACGTGAAACCTAGATTTTGGCCTTTTTATGTCCGGTGTTCCTGATTCCCTGTCCCCTGCTATATGTAGTTTCGTTAAGTTACCGTTCCCATCATAGGGGTTAACTGCCAAAAAGTCTAGGCAGGGCGGATCACATCGGCTAATATAGCCCCCCGTAGGATTATACTTAAATCAGGTAGCTGTACTCCTCGATATATACTAGGTGTTTAGCCTTAGCCAATTTTGGCTGTTTGGTGGTCTCGGCCATACCCGTCCCATTTGATTAAGCCCCAAAAGTTCATGATTTGGCCATTTAAGTCTCGTTTTCGTAAACAAATTGCTCGCATCGAAATTAGTGGTGCTATTGCTGGTGATACCCGCAAGCGGGTTTTAGAGGCACTGAAAACCGTTGAAGAACGGAAATTTCCCGCCCTCCTGCTGAGGATTGATAGTCCTGGCGGCACCGTTGGCGACTCCCAGGAAATTTATAGCGCCCTTAAATCTTTAAGAAAAAAAGTCAAAATTGTTGCCAGTTTTGGCAATATTTCTGCCTCTGGTGGTGTCTATATTGGCATGGGGGCTGAACATATTATGGCTAATCCTGGCACTATTACAGGCAGTATTGGTGTAATTCTGCGCGGAAATAACTTAGAAAGACTACTGGAAAAAGTTGGCGTTTCTTTTAAGGTAATAAAATCAGGACCTTATAAGGATATTTTAGCTTTTGACCGGGAATTAACGGAACCGGAACAGCAAATTCTTCAAGAATTGATTGATACGAGTTATCAACAGTTTGTCAGCACTGTGGCTGAGTCTCGAAATTTGGAAATTGAGGCGGTGCGCTCTTTTGCTGATGGGCGCATTTTTACGGGAGAACAAGCCCTACAGTTGGGGGTGATCGATCGCTTGGGAAGTGAAGAAGATGCCCGTCGGTGGACAGCGGAAATGGTGAATCTTGACCCCGATAAAACTGAATGCTGTACCCTAGAGAAGCCGAAATCTTTATTAAATCGGGTTCTCAGTAATAATCTGGCGGCGACTAACAGTATCTCAGATGCCCGAAATTGGGTAGAATTTGAGTTGGGAACCAGTGGTTTACCCCTGTGGCTGTATCGACCTTAAACATTCCCACGCAGGCGGTTAAACAATCACAGGCGAGGTGGTGTTTGACCACCTGTTAACCTATACTACTAAGCATCATAGGAGGATTTGGCGTGGAGTGGCAAGTTCGAGCGATTCGTGGCGCAACTACGGTTAGGGAAAATTCCATTGACGCAATTCGCGAAGCGGTGACAGAGCTACTGGATGAATTGGAAACTCGCAACCAGTTAGATCCAGAACAGATTATCAGTACGACTTTTTCTGTGACTCGCGATTTGGATGCGGTTTTTCCGGCGGCGATCGCCAGAGAACGTCCCCACTGGCAAAATGTTCCCCTGTTAGATGTCCAGCAAATGTATGTCAAGGGTAGCCTAGAACGCTGTATTCGCTTTCTCGTTCATGTCAATTTTCCCAGTCACAAAACTCAAGTACATCATCCCTATTTACGAGGTGCAAAAAACCTCCGCCCTGACTGGAGTTTAACATCCTTAAATCATTGATCAAATCATCCCCCAGACCGGGGGAAATGGTGCGTCAGTTGTTCATCACCGGCTTTTCATGGCGATTTCGGGGGTCTGACGCACCCTACCATACAGACCGGGGAAAATGGTGCGTCAGTTGTTCATCACCGGCTTTTCATGACGATTTCGGGGGTCTGACGCACCCTACCATACAGACCGGGGGAAATGGTGCGTCAGTTGTTTATCACCGGCTTTTCATGGCGATTTCGGGGGTCTGACGCACCCTACCATACAGACCGGGGAAAATGGTGCGTCAGTTGTTCATCACCGGCTTTTCATGACGATTTCGGGGGTCTGACGCACCCTACCATACAGACCGGGGGAAATGGTGCGTCAGTTGTTTATCACCGGCTTTTCATGGCGATTTCGGGGGTCTGACGCACCCTACCATACAGACCGGGGGAAATGGTGCGTCAGTTGTTTATCACCGGCTTTTCATGACGATTTCGGGGGTCTGACGCACCCTACGAGTTGGATTCGGGAGACCCTAGGGGTTTTTGGGTGGGAATACCAACAGGACGGGGAAAGCGATCGGGTGTGGGTTTAATTTTCCGTAAATAGACGCAGTGGCGGACACTTTCGGTTACAGGAGTGACAAAGGCTTCCACGGAGTCTAGTTTACCGCCCAAGGGAGCGATCGCATTTTCTAAATCCTGCTGTTCCTGTGGGGTCCATTGACCGCGATATAGTACCGCCACCCCGCCAATTTTCAATAGGGGTAAACTATATTCAGCCGCCACCGTAGCCGCCGCTACAGCCCGTAATACGACCAAATCATAAGTTTGGCGATGGTCAGACTGTTGGGCGATCGCTTCTACCCGTCCCAAATAGGGGATAGCATTTTCCAGACCCAAACGAGGGACTAGAGTTTGTAAAAAAGCAATTTTCTTACCGGTACTATCAAGCAATGTGACTTCTGCTTGGGGAATAGCGATCGCGATCGGAATACCAGGAAAACCCGCCCCAGTACCAATATCAATCACCCGCAAAGGCAATTTATCCCCGGACAACCAGGGTGCGACCCCCCGCAAAGAATCCCATAAATGCTTTTCCCAAAACCCCACCGGATCAGTAATGCGGGTTAAATTAAGCCGTTGATTACCCGCCAAAATCTGCTCATAGAGTACATTAAATATTTGCAGTTGGCGATCGCTAGGTATCCAACCCAGAGTTTCCCAACCTTCCGACTGAATTTCCCCCAAACCCAATTCCTCCAAAACTATCGTCACACCACAGCCGGATCGACATTTTTCAGCAAAGTCTGCGGGTCAGCAGGTTGCAAATTGCCATGATCAAGTCGCCAACAACAATCGGCAATTTCCAACAGATCCCCCGCATCATGGGTAACAACCAATAAAGTCCAGTGAGATTTTAACTTGTCCAGCAAAGCCACCAACTGCCGCCGCATTGACCAATCTAAGCCCGCTGTCGGCTCATCTAACATCAATAAATGAGGTTGTCTGATTAATTGTACCGCTAAGGCTAACCGTCGCTGCTGTCCGCCACTGAGGGAATGGGGAGCCTTTTCTAAGGATAGACTCTCTAGCCCCACTTCCCCCAAAGCATTTTGCATCATATCGAGTCTGATTTCTGGGTGTCCCAGTCGCAACTCTTCCAAAATCGAGCCGCCGCAGAAATGTCGCTCTGGAAACTGAAACACTAAACCCGCCAGTTGCGGTAGTTGTTCAGAGGTTAACTCCTGTTCACGCCAGCGAATATCCCCTTTGGTTTTTTGAGCCAGACCCGCTAAAATTTCTAGTAATGTACTTTTACCAGAACCGCTACGGCCCACAATCAAGCCTAACTGTTGCGGAGGCAGTTCTAAATTAATATTATTCAGAATGGGAGCATTGCAGGCGGCCGGATGATAAAGCAAATTTCTGATATATAGCATTTGGAGGAATTCTAAATGTTACTCAAACCTATCAATCCTGGCACAAACTAGGTGCAGATGATAGTATCCCTCGATTCCCCTAGGGGCTAAATTTTGGTAAAACTCCAGCCCATTAGCATTTTCAAGGAAAGATCCCTATGATTAGCTTATCAAATCTTATAAAATCCATTCACCCCAAAACTATCACCCTGTTTGGTATTACCCCTATTGCGATCGCTCTGTTATCTTTAACTGCTACTGCGGCTGACCCCTTCCGCACTAATAATCCTAGGGTTATGGGTGAGCAAACCGAAGCCGCCTTTCGGGCTATGTTTGAGCGAGGACACTATGTTGAGGCGCAAAAGTACCTCAAACAGGCTGAACAGCTTGGTACTAATGAACCAATGGTTTTTGCTCTCCAAGCCTCTCTAGCTTATCAGGCTCAAGACTGGGATGCTATGAAACGCTACGCCGACCTAACTCTGCAAACTGCTCAATCTCTTATGGTTTCTGACCCTCTACGGGGAAATCTTTATATGGCGGTGGGTCATTTTTTAGAGGGTGCTTATATTGTCCAAACTCAAGGAACTATTAAGGGGGCTCCCCAGGCTTTAAATAAGCTGCAAACTGTGCTACGATTGATGAACGCCGCCGAACAAATTGATCCTCAAGACCCAGAGCTAAATTTGCTCAAGGGATATATGGATTTATTTCTGGGTTTAAATTTGCCCTTTTCTGACCCCATGGCTGCTGTAGAGCGCCTGCAACGTTACGCTGGTCCTCGTTATCTCGCCCTTTGGGGAATTGCGATCGCCTATCGAGATCTTGACCAATTAGACCGGGCTTTAACTATGGTTAACCAAGCCTTAGAAGAAGTGCCTTTTCATCCAGAATTGTTCTATCTCAAAGCTCAGATTCTCGCCTCTATGGGTAGGCAGAAAAATAACCCTCAGCTATTGGATGCTGCTTACCAGAGCTTTAATGTAGCATTATCACAACCTGATCAACTTCCTAAGCTGACCGTGGCTCAGATTTTTTATGAGCAGTGCAAAACTCTTAATAATATTGATAGCCTAGACCGCCCTTGTCATCCCCTACGCAATACCATCAGAGATACTAATGGCTTATGGGGACCCACTCAGTTACCGCCTTTATAACAGGCTGATCAACACCCCCTCAATTTATCTGTCATCCCCGATAATTTCCGGTTATTTCCGGTAATATAATGGCAGACTGGGGGGTTATCTACCTTAATCATCACCAAAAATAGAGAGGTTTAATCTGGTCTCATGGATGTAAAGTTTCGAGAGTTTAATCAATTTGATATCTGGATTTGGTTAAGGTTTAGCACGATTCCTTCCATGGTAGAAAGACAGTATATTGAGGAGGTTCTGAATTCCTGGTTTTTGTTGGGTAAATTGGGGGGCTTTAATGCCGAAAAAATGCAGGTGCAAGAAGTGGGTGTTGACCTCAATTATATGACCTATGAAAATGAAAGAAATCGTGATGCTATGATGGCACTAATGCACAATATGGGGGAAGTAGAATATGAGGGACTGTGGGCGCGTTGTTGGTTTGATTTGGGAACCAGTGATGCTTTCGCTTTGGATGTTTTGATTAATTCTTTGGAACAACTGAGTGATGATTATGTCACCATAGAAGAGTTCATTATTGGCGGACAAAATCAAGATTGGCCCGTTTCCAATGATCGTCATGATCCTGATTTTGCTAACGATCGCATCTCTTGAATTGTTCCCCTCAAATCTCATTAGAGTACAATCGAATCATGGCTAAACAGAAAATTAGGGTAATTGCACTAGGATTAATTGAGGATAACGATCGCATTTTGGTGTCTCAGGGATACGACCAGGAAAAACAAATAACCTTTTATCGTGCTTTAGGAGGAGGTGTAGATTTTGGCGAACATAGTCGAGATGCACTCCAAAGGGAATTTCTCGAAGAACTCAACGCGGAAATTACTGATATAGAATACCTAGATTGCCTGGAAAGCATTTTCGTTTATAATGGTAGTCAGGGGCATGAAATTATTCAACTGTATAGATGTAAATTTGTTGATCGCCAATTTTATCAACAGGAGCAAATCCCCTTTAAGGAAGGCGATCGCCAAAAATTAGCCCTATGGGTTCGGGTGGAGAGATTTAAGTCAGGAGAAGCTCAACTTGTTCCTGAAGGCTTTATCAAATTCCTGGGGTAGTCCTGTCCTTGTACTCAATAGGTGATCCATCATGTCACATCAACAACACCATCATCAACAACCCTATCAACATCACGACCACAACCACGATCAAGTTGAAAAACCAGTTAACCCGATCATTGCCAAACTCAAGGCGATCGCCCAGCCGAGGGTGTGGGGACCCATTGGTGTAATTTCCCTAGTGAGTATATTTGTATGGGAAGTCTCAGAAAATCCCGAACTCTATCGGATTGACTGGGAATCGGAAACCTCCGAAAGCGGACTATCTCCCGAAGAATTGGCGATCGCTGCCGAAATTGACAGTTCAGGCTTACTAATCGAAGAATTACGCCGAAACTCCCCTGAGGATGTTAGCCTATTTAACAATCCTATCCAAGGCGGAGAAGACGTATTCGAGGAAGTTCGCCGCCGTAACTCTAGGTCTGATCAAAATACCCAAACTGAGAGTTCCAGAAACTCACGACCCACTGAAATAACCAGCACCCTACCTGAACCATTCCCCGAACCCACAGCCACCAGTCCCTTTAATGCTACCAGCCAGGCTCTGCAAAATACCCAAAATACCCAAAATAATAGACCCGGATCCTTTGGTTTATTAGGGTGGGGAAACTCAACTGACCAGGACAATCAAGAAACCCTAACTAACTCCCCCTTAGCACCCACCCCACTACAGGCGGCGATGGGTCAGTCTTTCTCATCATCGACAAGTGAATCCGAAGGCGAAACCCAAACCCCAACTCAAGGGATGTTCAACCCTCTGATAGTCACTGGAAGCAGCAATAGTCAGGTGGCTACCCCATCATCGACAAATGGGGATAATAACACCAACACCGCCTCTGGTATTCCTCTACCCGCATACGCACCCCCAGTTCAAATTCCCGAAGCGAGTTGGGTGGTTCCCAGAACTGTAGCTCCTATTGATGGAACTAATGCAGCCACTGTTGATGTAGCCCCCAACCCATATCAAACTAACCGTTCCCTACCTCAGCCATTATCTGGAACCCAGCCAGGTGGTGTACCACCAGCCCCTGTGCTACCCCCCAACCGCGCTAACCCCCACGGACAATATAACTACACCGGAACTAATCCTTTTGGGCGTAATCAGCCTCAGACGGACAATTCTGGTTTTTCCAACTTTCAGCCTGCCACCCCTAATCCCAATAACTATGTGGTAGGTCCCACCAATTTAAACCCAAATAATCAAAATCAAGTGATTCAGCAACAGGCCCCCTTTACTGCTCCTCGCAGCACTCCCGGTCGCGTGATTGGTGGTGGTAGAATCAACAGTTTCTCTAACCCCTAAGAGTTAAGTTTTATGAGGTTTTGAGTGTTTGTACTTAATTCAGAGTTAAACTCGGACTAAAGTCTATGGAGGAATAGGCTGTGTCTACATCTATCCAGTTTATCGATGGACTTGACGAGGAACTCGGTGGGGTTAGCCTCCGCAAACGCCGAGACAGCAACACCAAGATTGTCGTTTTAGTCTTTAATCAACTCAAGGCGATCGAAAAACTCAGGGCTTATCGCAAACAAATTAGCCATTTATGGCTCCGGGATGAGGAAGGAGAAATCCGCGTCAGTCCCACAGGTGTTAAGTTCTTCTATGTAGGAGATGACGAACTCTCGAAAGCCGAATGTACTTTTGAGGTTCATTCTGAGGATATTTTTGGGCGGGTGATGAGATTTTTGCATCGCTACGCTGATGACCATGGCTTTGAGTATAATGCCAATTGATTTGTTAACAACCCCGCCCTTTTCAGAGGACGGGGCTTGCATATCACAAAATTGGGTTTTTGTCAATAGGGTGGAAAATGACGCTCCGATTTTCTCGTAAAACTCGTGCATCGGGAATTTTAAATTTTGCCGAGATAATATTCTGGATTACGATAGAATAAGGGTTGTAGGCTTTATTTGGGGATGAAGACACAATAAGCCCTTGGTAACGATTTCTTCGAGGATACCACAACCCCTATAATCTCGTCAACTTTTTGCAAGCAATTTTCAATAAAAATGTATCAATTCTTAACAATCTTTTAAAAATTAAATCGATTCGGGTTGATATATTAGCGAAAGTTATTATAAAATTAATTCATTGAAATTTATGGCTGTGACTGGTAAATGGTTTTCGTCTGTATCGCAAATATTTGGGGTGGGTTTATCTTCTGTAGTTTTGAGCGCGATCGCATCATTAAGCCCTGCTCACAGCGCCGAGGAGATGGTCATATCCTATGGTATAGCGAACACCTCAATTGCCATAGCTGACCTGGAAAAATTTGTCGAGTCTGGGGAGAGTACACCGCTTTTATTTGTGTATGGTTATTTACTGAATATCCAGGATACCGAAGGATTAAGAAGAGCTTTAAAATCCCCTTTTGAAGCCAGCCCTTGGAGTATAGATCGGTTTTTAAATTCACCAACGGGAGAAACCATTTTGCGGCGCATGGGTAGAGTGGTGAACACGGTCAGCGGAGAAAATGGTTATATGGCTCTAAAAACAGCGATCGCCCAAGCCTCTAAACGTCCAGAAGGTCTAACCATTATGGGTATTCTACAGGAGTTTCCTGATGCTCAAATTCGCATTGATTTAGATTTTAGTATCCATGTGATCCAGGAAACAAGTCAGGTGTTATTTAGAAATCAGACAATTATCGAGCAAATATCACAGCAGGAGAGGGGCGAAAAGACTGCTAACCTGACAGAGCAACAAAGATTTACGATTCCTAACCCTCGCGATATGGGACCCTATAGCTGGAGAGAAGCAGAGGTAGTATTTTTCAATCCTAATCGCGATCGCCCTTCGCCACTGTTTTTATACTTACCAGAAAACATAAACAGACCCGCACCCCTAATTATTATTTCCCACGGGTTAGGGTCAGACCCAAAAACCTTTAACTATTTAGCCGAACATCTCGCTTCTCACGGTTTTGCGGTAGCCATTCCCGAACATATCGCCACCAGTGCTAATCGTTTTGAAGGATTTTTACAAGGTTTCGAGGAACCTCCCAACTCTTCAGAATTTGCCGATCGCCCCACAGATATTAGCTATTTACTAGACTTACTGGAAGAAAAATCAGCTTCTGACCCATTTTGGCGAGAAAATTTAGATTTGGAAAATGTTGGCGTAGTTGGTCAATCTTTTGGGGGGTATACGGTGTTAGCCTTAGCGGGAGCGAAATTAAATCCCCAAATACTCAGCCAGTATTGTCGTGATCTTTCCAATCAGCGCATTACCCTCAATTTATCAATTATCCTCCAATGTCGAGCTTTGGAAGTGGCTTTAGAACGTCAGAACTTTCGGGACCCTAGAATTAAGGCGGCGATCGCTATTAACCCCTTTACCAGCTTAGTCTTTGGTGAAGGTGGAATGGCTGCTATTAATATTCCCCTGGCGATCGTATCAGGAACCAATGATTATATTACCCCAGCTATTGCAGAACAAATTAAGCCTTTCACCTGGTTAACCAACTCCGACAACATCCTAGTGTTATTTGAGAGAGGGACTCATTTCTCCTTTTTGCAAGAAGAGGGGGGACAAGTACCCATCCCCCCAGAAATTATTGGTCCTGACCCTAACCTCGCCTATCCCTATTTAAAAGCCCTCAGCCTGACTTTTTTTAACCTACATATACGCCGAGAGTTAGATAACCGCAATTACTTAAATGAGGCTTATCTAAATACTATAGGTTCCAGCGTGTTTCAGATGACCATTTTGGAGGAGTTGACTCCTGAACAACTGGAAAGAGCTTTCCAGCAGCCCTAAATTAATCACCAATTTGCATTTTCACCGTCAGGGTTTTGAGTTGTTCATTCATCCAGCGATCGAACAATTCATCCTGCAACTGTTTTTTAATGCCTTTGGTTTCCAAAGTCACCTCGATAAATTCTTCAATTCTAAACAAACACCAGCGCCCTTCGACTTCAAAAGGTCCGATAATTTGACCCACCTTAGCCCCTTCAATCGTAGGTTTTAACGTATCTGGTAATGTGGCTTTACTTACCGCTCCCATCATGCCATTAACCCGGCGTTCTGTGGTGACGGAATATTCCCGTGCTAAAGCCTCAAAACTGCCCTCTCCTGAGTCAATTTTGCTTTTTAAACTTTGAGCCATTTCATAGTCATCAACCACAATTCGTGACATGACTACGGAATCTAAAAACGGTTTGCGTTCTTGGAAATATTCCTCCAAATTCTCTTTAACTACTGCGAGTTTGAGAGTTTCCCGTTTAAACCCATTGGAAACCTGATCATGAAAACTTTTGTAGGTCAAGCGGTTTTCATCGAGCCAAGTTTGGAAGGCTTGGGGGTCGCTGAGATTACGTTCCAGGCGGAAATTAATCACGGCTTGCTCAATGGCGGCTGCATTGGAGTTTGTGTCATCGCGAGATTGCAGTTCTTTATCAATTACATATTGCCTGAGAATATTAGCCAGAAATTCCTGCAATTTTCCCGAATTTTGTAGATATTGTAATGATTGACTCAGGGTAATAGAGTCGTTATCATTAATGGTCAAAAATGGTTGAGACATAGGTAAAAATAATTTGAACTTGGTTGTTAATCTAACTGGAGTATACACCCCAGACTTCATCCCCCCCTAATATAGCAATTATCTCAGATTTTGGTGTGCTATATACTGGGCTAATCTGGCGGTTTAAAACTGAATCGGGAGTTGAAAATAGACAACTGCTAACAGGATAGCAACGATCGCCCCAATTAGGGTATTGATAAAATTGACAACTTCATTGGTAAGCCATTCAACCTGACCCTGCCAAGTAGCACCGATCAGGCTTTCCAGGTTAGTAGCGATAAACGCTGCTATTATACACCATAACAGCCCTATGGCATCAATTAAACCCACTGACCAGCCCACCATAGCCATGGCTAGGGATGCTACCACACCAGCCACAGTTCCTTCTAGGCTGATAGCGCCTTCTGTACCGCGCGGGACTGGCTGCATGGTAGTAATTAAGAAAGTTCGTTTTCCATAGGCTTTACCGACCTCTGAGGCACAGGTATCAGAGAGTTTAGTGCTGAAACTGGCAACATATCCTAACATCAGTAAAGGTGTGGCGATCGCAGTTATGGGACTATCAGCCATCAGCCACTTTAACCCCAAAACTCCCACAGCACAAAGTGCCGCAGTTAAGGCAGATCCCCAGACATTTTCTGGCCCCCTAGCACCCGATCGCTTTTCGGCTATACCCGCCGCCTCTTTTTCAGCCATCCCAATGCGGGTCACGGATGATCCGATAACGAAATAAAACCCCACCACCATATATCCGGGTCCTTGGAGACTTACCCAGACCAACACCCCTAAAATCCAAGCGTGTACAATACCAGAGGGGGTTAAGAGTTTTTTGGGTAGTAGGGCGACAATTCCCAATAGTAGGGTATTAATAGCGATCGCTGCTACCGGTGGATTCGATAATAATGATAGCTGTGGATACATAAGATTTTAAATCACTTTGCTTTGTGGGAATTTTAGGGGAGTTCTCAAAGCCTTCTCCACTGCTGTGATACAGTTGGGATCTTTAACCATCCAAGCGTGTAGTCGGACATCAAGGATAATTTCCTCCCCCCAATTCAGGTGTGAACTGTTCGCCGGAACAATCATCAGATCAAATTTAGTCCAGATTGAGGTAAAATTGAGGCGATCGAGCATTCCTATATTATTATTCAAATCTAACAGTAGGGGGCTGTTGGGGCGCATTTGCGCCGCCGCCTTGGTTGGATAGAAGTTAGCTGTCATAGTTCCGTTATGGGGGGAAGAAATGGTGATTAACCTTTGGACTCGTTCAATTCCCCCTAGCTTCTGTACATAGTAGCGACTGACAATTCCCCCCATACTAAAACCTACCAGGTCAAAGGGTTGATTGGGGGCAAAGTTTTGATCAGCATATTCGACAATTTGCTCTGCTAGGCATTCTATGCTACTTAATCCGTAATTGGGACACAGGTTGAAGCTATGCACCTCCCAGCCCTTTTGTCTCAGGTGCTTAGACATAACTCGGAAAATGGCGATCGTGTCGAAAATACCATGAATCAGTAAAACCGGATTACAGGCTTGATTGTTGTTCATCTGGCAATTATGAGAATTTGTGAATCAGTGTAAATAATTCTGTCGATTTTGTCTCTTTTTGTCACAAATCACCCTCATAAATGGGGTTTGTGTAAAGTTTTGTAAACAATTGTGGACAAATCTTGCCGATAATTTTAATCTGAAATCTAACTTGTGATTAGCTAATGAGTGTCAATTTTCTAAAAACTGAACGGAGTAGGTTTAATGTTAGCCATTGGTAAACTGTTTGGACGTAGTAAAAAATCTGATTATTTTTTAGAGTTTGATGAGGCTAAGGGAACCACAGCAGAACCGAGTCCAACTGTAGCCCCCAAAGCTGAAGCCCCCAAAGCTGAAGCCCCCAAAGCTGAAGCCCCCAAAGCTGAAGCCCCGAAAGCTGAAGCCCCCAAAGCTGAAAAGCCAGAAAAAACCAAGAAATCTGTAGCCAAGAAATCCCCAGAAGCAGCAAAGGCTAATGTAGCTGCTACTCCAGCCCCTGCTGCTGTGGCTAAGGTAGCCTCATCCTCTGCGCCCCTAAATGGTGGTATGAGCAAAACGCCGGAGGGGATGACATTTGCTACAGACTACTTACTTCCCAAGTCTACGGCTAATCGTCGTCGTCCCGGTCCCAACATGAATATGTTTAGGGATATGGCACGTCAGATGTCCTCGAAATAATTAAGATAAGTCCCAATTGACATTGGCAATAATGGTGTCATAGGACAAAAGCTGGAAATTGATCGAGCCTTGGTCTGTCTTGACTGATATCAAGTTTTGGGGAATGTTGAGGGTAACTTGGTGATAACCCCAAGCCCTCATCTGTTTGATCACCTCCCCAGCTTTACAACCAATAAAGCGTTTAAGTTCTTGGTTACTAGGGGTGTAGCTAAGGGAGTTGTGCTGCTTATGTTCAACTGGTGATGGGTTGTTGGGATATGCACAGGTGGGGCTGTTGATGAGATCACTTTTTTGTCTTAGGTGAGCCAAATAGGTGAGAGATGCCATGTCTTAATCTCCTGAGAATGAATTGAGGAAGATTTTGAGCTTATTACCTAGGATGGAGAACTACAGATATGGAGTCAATGGGGACTCCAGCCAGAATCTGAATTGTCTACTTTCTAGGTCAAGCGGTGAAAGTTCACCTAGGAGGGCAAAAACAGGAGGAGGTAAACCGTGGGACTCCCTAGTTTAGGGTAGATCAAGAATATCCCCCCTGTTTGAAGCATATTCAGTTACGCAATATCACCCAGTCAGGTGATGTCAAAATAGCTGGGAACTGATACATTAACAACTGAGATGCTACGAATAGGTGAGTTATCCATCAGCCGCAAGCTGGTGGATTTTTTGATCCAGAGTCAATTATGGCCATAAAAGACTAAAACGTAAACTGATTTGGCCTAAAAACGGGAAAACTTAGCAAAAATTTAATTATTGGTTAGTTTTGGGGCTCCCGGTCGATTTTTCGGCGGCGCTTGTATGGGTTTATTTGGGGGTGATTGAGAATATTGGCCACGATACTGAGAGCCAATATGTAGCGATCGCTCTCCCAAACCCCGATTGCGATCTAAAATCAAATATGAATAAGTGTTAACGAAAGCGAGTAAGGATGTCATGACCTCTCAAGTTCTGGTGGAAAAACAAAAGTTAGAAAAAACCCCCCTGGATATTCACTATTTAGGCGATCGCGTTTTACGACAGCCAGCCAAACGGGTTTCGCGCATTGACGATGAAATTCGGCAACTGGTGCGCGAGATGTTACAAACCATGTATAGTGCCGATGGTATTGGTCTAGCCGCGCCTCAAGTAGGGGTACACAAACAGGTAATCGTGATTGACTGTGAACCCGATAATGCAGCGACTCCCCCCCTAGTGTTGATTAACCCGACCATCAAAAAGTCAAGCCGGGAGTTATCACCTTTCCAGGAAGGATGTTTAAGTATTCCAGGGGTTTATATGGATGTCGTGCGTCCAGAAGAAGTAGAAGTTACCTTTAAGGATGAAAACGGCCGTCCTAGGACTATATTGGCGACTGAGTTACTTTGTCGCGCCATTCAACATGAAATTGACCACCTACAGGGGGTATTATTTGTCGATCGCGTTGACAATCAATTAGCCCTGAATGAGGAATTGGCTAAATATAAGTTTTCTCCGAAAGCGGTCAAGCCTGTTAAATAGCACCGGTTACTGAACAAGTTAAATAATGTGGGGTCAAAACTGATCATGGTTGGAACGCCAAAAAGTGGTTTATTATTAGCCGGATCGTGTATTACAGCGATCGCCGCCGTTGGTTCAATTTTTGAACTTTCCTCTGGGGAACCAGAATTAGGGGGATTAATCACAGGGATTATTCTAGCCTTGAGTATACCCCTATCTGTGATACTATTTTGGGCAGCGGTTCAAGATGCCCGCGCCAATCAGTAGACCAACACGCCCAAAGACCGTAGGGTTAAGGCTCTACGGTCGGAATTTACAAGTTAAATTTTTTTGTATTTTAAAGGTTCACAAAATTGTTCAATCCCAGTTTTTAACACATAAATAACCACGGGAGTTACCAGTAGGGGCGGGCATTGATTTTGGTAAATTAAATGGGCGACTATCGGGGCTATATTAGACTGCAATAAATCCTCTTGATAGGTAGGTTCACAGATAGTAACTCGGTGGCGCTTGGCTAAACCATCAAGCCAATTTTCTGATGTAGTGGGGGATTGACCGACATTAATCGCCATAGAAATCGCGGCATCTTCGATATCACCCTCGCAGTCTTCAATCATATCTAAGGCTTGTAATGCTGAGGAATATTCAGCCAATTGGGAACGAAATTGAGCAATTTCTTGAGAAGTCAGAATGAGATTAGACATAGATTATCAATCAGCTTTAAATTAAATCGGAAACCCGATCATGATCAAACCAAGTCGCCAAAGCGATCGCCAAAGCATCCGCCGCATCATCGGGCTTAGGTATCGCCTGTAAGTTTAACTCCCTAGCTACGGCTTCTTGCACCTGATATTTTTTAGCATTACCATATCCGGTCAATGCTTGTTTAATCTGAGCCGGGGTCAACTCAAATATAGGAAGGTGTCGTTGAGCCAAAACCAACACCAAAACCCCCCTAGCTTGAGCCACTGCGATCGTATTTCCCATGCGGTAAAAAAACAATTTTTCGACACCGACAAGATCCGGTTGCCATTGTTCGAGTAGGGTATGGAGGTCAGCATAAATAGTTTGTAGGCGATCGCCCAGGGGTTGATGAGCCTCAGTTTGAATCGCCCCAAAGTCAATCACCGAGAACAAAGACCTTCCCCCAGCCTCGCCAGTTTGACATTCAATAATCCCAAACCCCAAAGTTGCCAATCCTGGGTCCAACCCCATAATCCGAACTACCATAACCCGATACAGTAACACAGGCAAAGTTGCCTGTGATGTTGTTAACTAATTTTGATCAGGTTCGGGTAATCCAAACACTTGGCGAAACACCTTCTGGACTTTGTTACCAGAATCAATAGACTCTAAGGGATCTTTCCGCAGTCGGTGGCGCAGACACAAAGTAATCACCCGACCAATATGGTCAACAGTGACCTCTGTAGCCCCTTCAAAGGCAGCTAAAGCCTTCGCCGCCCTGTTAGTGACAATATCTCCCCGCAGTCCATCTACATCTAATTCTGAGCAGACCTGGGAGATTTTCACCCGCAGATCATAATCAATATTAACCCCGGATAGTCTCTCTTGGGCTTCTACTATGCGCCGTTGTAGTTCTTCCTGGGATAGTTGATACTCTCCTAAGAACTCCGGCGGGTTTTGGTCAAAGGCTGTCCGCTGTTCCACAATTTTCACGCGCAGACTAGGTTCTTTCACCGTGCGAATTTCCGCGTGCATTCCAAAGCGGTCTAATAATTGGGGTCGCAATTCCCCTTCTTCTGGGTTTCCTGAACCCACGAGGACAAAACGGGCTGGGTGGCGGATAGAAATGCCTTCTCTTTCCACGGTATTCCAACCACTGGCGGCGGAGTCGAGTAGGACATCGACCAGGTGATCGTCGAGAAGGTTTACCTCGTCAACGTAGAGGATACCCCTATTGGCTTTGGCTAATAGTCCCGGTTCAAAGGCTTTTACCCCTTCAGCCAAGGCTTTTTCAATGTCAATGGTTCCACAAACGCGGTCTTCTGTCGCCCCTAGGGGTAGGTCGATCATTTGCACCTTGCGACGGGCGACGGGGAGGGACTCCGATAAACTTATACGTTCTCGGACGACATCACTCATCATTTCAGGATCGCTGGGGTGACTGTTAAAGGGGTCGTCGGCTATGACCTCTATTTCCGGTAGCAGGTCAGCTAGGGCGCGAATGGTGGTGGATTTACCCGTACCCCGATCGCCCATAATCATTACGCCGCCGATCTTGGGGTCAATCACGTTCAGCAGCAGGGCTAATTTCATTTCTTCTTGACCAACGATCGCCGTAAAGGGAAAAACGGCGCGACGGCTGGTCTGGGATGTTTTGGCTGTATCAGTTGTGACGGCTGTTGGACTCACAATTGTTTCTCTAGTTTCCGGTATACCGTTTTCTATTGTCTCATATTGGGGCGATCGCGTTAGTCCTAATTAAAGACGGGTTCGGACCAGGCGCAACTGGTCAGACCACTTCTTGAGGGGATACTGGGCGATCGCTTCCCCCATTCTACCATTAACTCAGGCACTTAATTAACCAATAATCTGGCAGTTTCATTGACAAAAAATCAACTATATCTTCCAGGGTTATCCCCACAGGAAACTCGCGATTTTCCCAATCAATAATCGCTTGATATATACACTCAAACATAATGCGATCGCTCCTTTCCATAATCACATATTCCCCATTGTTAACCGCATCAAGTTTCTGAATTTCTCGCAGACCAACATCTCCCCTTATCGGCGGTTCCACAGCATCCCGCATTAACCGAAACCGCATTTTTTTATGAGCAAGAACCAAGCGATTAAAATTTTTCATTCTCGCAGTAAACGCACTCCCTGAACCGTGTAAAAATGCCAGCACATAAGTTTGTTGACCTGTTTTAATACACAAATGCTCTGGGATGGTCAGCTTGCCAAATGACAGTTGTTCAACCTTCATCGGATATCGGTTAGTAAATGCAGAAACAATCGACATCAGTTTTCCCACATCATCCATATCACTGATAACGCGAGGTTTATCATAGTCCTTTTCCCATTGGTTTAACAGGTTTTTCCAATATTCATCTAATTGAACATCGACAACTTTTTCCGATTCATAATCAGCTTTTATTGCAGGTTCCGGCTCTGTTGGTCGTGCTTCCGTCGCATCTTCCCCTGTTTGTTCGTTAGGCAAATCCACAAAATCTAATTCAGGTTCATCTGTTTCTGCTAATGGCTTTTCAATGGGAGAGAGAGTCAGATTATCAAATTTTTTAATCGCCTCTCCTACCGCTTTATAAATAGCTTGTAATTCCTGTTTAAACTGCACCGCCTCCACTGCTATAGGGTTCCGAGGTGGAATAATTCGCGGTAGGGGAACACCCTGCACCTTATGGCGGAAGTAATCAGAAGCACGTTTAATAACTGCGCGAATTGAGGGTTGATTGACAATTTCTGCGAGTTCCTGTTTCGTGAAGAGCAGTCCAATATCAACCGTAGCGTGAGGGGAATTAGTTTCAGTTTTTAGCTGACAGAGAGTTTTGAGTAATTGATGCAGTTGTGCTTTAGATGGTCTTTCCAATGTCACCACAGACTGAGAAACTCGGTCTATCACCGAACCATCAAATTGTTCTTGAAAACGCTCCCAACGGTCAGGAAATAAATTCAGAATAATTAAGCTATTGGGAACGTGGGTTAAAATTTCCTTCACTGTCGAACCGAAACTTGCTAAAGTTGATTCGTGGCGTGTATCAAATAGGGACTCCAGTTGGTCAAAAATTAGGATCAGTGGTTCATCTAGTAGCGACAGTTGACCTAGGGTTTTGATAGCCTCTAGGGCAAATTCTTCCCGGTTAAAATCTTCCCCCCAGGGTGTTAATCCCACCTGGTTTAATTCTTCGGATAAGTCAGCATCTCCATTCCCAGATAACCAATGGCGCACCAGGTTTTTTCGGCTAATTTCCGTATACCGACAGAACCGCATAATCCCTTTTAATACTTGGGAACTATAGTCCGTGGAGAGTCCATATTTAGCCCGCCACCACGCCAAAATTTTCTTTTCTATCGCGTCCCAATTTTGCCGATAGCGGTCTGTTCCTGGCTTTCCTACCCGTTCATATAGCGAGAGGTTATCATTCTGTAATTTAGCGATCATTAGTTTACCTTTGTCGCTATTTACCCAGTCAGTTTGGCTCAGAATATTAACAAAACTTTTGGCAAAAAACTGTTCGAGTTGCGTCAGCTTCTTCTGGGGAATTTTTTCGGAAAAAGATTCTAGGATTCTGGTATATGTATGGTAGTTCACCGCCTTAGCATTAGTCGGGTGGCGGATAAAAAATAGGCGGTTTGTCTTCAGGACTTCTTGAGCCAGTCGCATCATTAAATGGGTTTTACCAGAACCTGGTTCTCCCAGAACTATGGCTCCCTGGCTTTGATGGTTGGGGGATTGTTTGATTTCATGAATGACGGCTTTTAGGGTGTCAAATTGATGGCTGTAAATATCCCCATAGTCCGGGTGATATTCAAAGGGTGTATTGACTCGAATACTGCTGAAAGGATTAGGGGTATTCTGGTATAGTTCGGCAATATTTTCAGACATGACTGGTGATTTTAAGGAGTTTAAATAACTATAAAGTTGGTAGGTAAATTGTGCATCATAACTAGCACTGTGAGCATGGCGATCGTCAAATCTCTGGCGGTTTAATCGCAAATCTAACGTTTTGCATAAGTAACTTAATCCATAGTCGGGAAGGTTTGGTAACTGCTTTTTGGCTAACTTACAGGTACAGATAAATTGATAATTTGGATAGGAAATTTCGACTTGTTTAAAGCTGCGTTTTAATATCCGTTGGTCATGTTCTGCATGATGGCAGATTATGACTTGATTATGGCACAGATTATCGACTTGTTTAACTATATCTAGCAGTGTTTCCTGATGCAGTCTCAATGTCGGTTCTGGGTGGTTTTTGGCGACAAATGCGTGATACAAAATTGCTCCCTGATTATCCACCAGCGCCACTTCCGTTAAGCTGTCTCTCCCTTCTGTATCTAATACAATAAACGAACTTGTATTTAGGTGGTAGTTATCCCTGGTCATGTGAAGTATAGATAATTATATTTTTTGCCAACCCATTTCTCCTAGTCTCCTATTTTTAGCCAAAAGTAAATTATAGGCATTTACTGGCATTTTAAGCAATCACAATTTACAATTCTTAATGATTGTGTGGATACCACAGGTTTAAGGTTGGCTCAAAAAATCCCCAACCTGGCGTTCTGACAGCAAAAAAGGGAATGAAGACTAAGAAGTAGTCTCATTCCCCTAGAGTTAAGTCAGGGGCGATCGCCAAAAATCTTCAACACCCGACTATGCTACTATGTTATTTTACCAAAGGTGGTCGGTTCGGCGCAGGACCGGTGTTTAATTCAAAATCTCTACAATTAATGGCTTCTTCTGATAAGGCTTTACAGGGATGAACGGTACATTTTAAGCGATAGTCTCCCGTAAAAAAAGCGCAGCGACTACAGGGGATATCATGGAGTTTTTTAACGTTTTTAACACCATCTTTAATGGCGATAATAGATGAGTAAATAAATCCCATCAAGGTTATGGATATAAACAATGGAAAGATGAGATTAATTGGCGTTAATGCGGTTTCAGACATGACTATCTCCTGGGAAAATTGATTTTTTTAGCAAAGGAAGGGTCTCCTATAACTGGAATGAGTTGGAATTATTGGATATATTATTCAGTCATAAATCAGAGCATCTTCGGAGCAGAGATAATCTGAAAAACCAAGGAGATCATCCCAAAAATTAACAATAGTCTCACCGACTTTTTGCGGATAAAAATAATGGCAAAAATAGCGACTATCTGGACATTGCCAAAGGCGATCGCATGGTTTAAAAAACCTTTCCCACCCCTGCCATAAATTCTGGTCAATAACCAGGTCATGTTCCCCTCTACATACCAGTAAAGGAACCGGGACACCACCAGGAGAAAAACTCACCCGTTTATATAAACTATGGGGAGACAGGGAACTAATCAGATCCTCTTTTAAAATCCCCATCAATTTTTTAGTAATGGGAGGACATTGAAACCCAAACAGGTTATAAACCGTTTGATTTAACAGTTTTTCTTGACCACAATTGAGAAGCTGTCGTTGTACATAATAATGAGCCTGCCAATCAACAGACGGATAAAAACCCACAGAAATCAAAGTAAGCGATCGCACCATTTCCGGATGTTGACGAGCATATAATAACCCCAACAATCCACTAATACCATGCCCAATTAAATGCACAGGATAATCACAATTTTTCAGATAGTTATGGAGCCAAATTAACGGCGGATTAAATGACAGCGGTTCATCCAGACTCAGATAATACCTATATTGGCTAATATAAGCCGAGTGAGACAAAAAATTTAAGCAGGGTTGGTTAAACTCTTGTAAAGCTGGGCTGACATTTAACCAAACTGCATCATGTAAGACAGCCATGAATTTCTCCTAATGATATTTCCGGCAATTGTATCGATTAATGAGGGCAAGTAGGGGAGTGTTTTTCTGAATAACTAGCCTCAAATAAGAGTCGGTCAACACTTTCTGAAGCTGGCAAAGTCAGGCGACAATTTTGGCATTGCCAATATAAGCCATGATGGCTAAAATGTAGCAGTAATTCTCCAGAGCAACAAGGACAATTCATTTAACCTATTCCCATTTGCTAAAGGATATGAGACGCGGGGGTAAGTCATCTCTAATCGAGTAGTGGATGAGTCAATAGATATCAAGAGATGACACTGACCCATCCACCCACCCGTCTAGGGGGGACTTACTCAGACTTAAACCTCAATAGAGTTTAAAGCTCGTTCAACCCGACGAAAATCAAATCCCAAGGCTCTCAGAGCGTGCCAAAGATGTCCTTGTAGGAAGAAGAATGCTAAGAAGAAATGAGCATTAGCTAACCAACAGCGGGGGGTATGAGCGCCCATGGGTAGGACGGTTGTATCTGCAAAGTAAGGCGCAATTCCGAGTTTAATATCTAGGGGCGGACCGTAGAACTCCACAGGATAAGCCAAAGTATTCACAGCGCAGAAATAAGCTGCCACAAAACCGGCTAAAGCAATGCCACCCAAGGAGTAAGAGAGGATAGCTTCTCCTGAAAAAATCAGGACTTTTTTCGCCCATTTGAGGGGGGGAACCAAGATATGCCAAACACCGCCAGCAATGAGCATCACCCCTACATAAATATGACCGCCAACTAAATCTTCAAGGTTATCGATAGTGGCAAAATGGGTTTGATAGCCATAGATAGTTGCGGGGTTAAGGGTAGGCTCTGTTACCAGACGGACGGTTTGAGTTGCTGCATCATACAGTCCGCCAAAATACATAGCTTTGGCGACTAGCAATAAGGCTCCCATACCTAAAAACAGTAAGTGATGCCCTAAAATTAAGCCCAACTGTTTTGGGTCTTCCCAATCAAAATGAAATTTCTTGGCTTGACCCTGGGCGGTTTTTAAATCTTCGGGTGCTTTAAAGGTGTGAAATAGCGCTCCGGCACCTAATACGGCTGAGGAGATTAAATGAACGGCTCCCACCACAAAGAAAGGGTAAGTATCTACCACTTGTCCACCATCCCCGACACCTAATCCCAGGGTGGCTAGGTGAGGTAGCAGAATTAACCCTTGTTCGCCCATTGGTAGGCTGGGGTCGAACCAGGAAACCTCAAACAGGGTAAAGGCTCCGGCCCAAAATGCAATTAAGGCTGATTGAGCAACGTGGGCGGCAATAAATAGCCCAGACAGGTTAGCAAAGCGGGCATTACCCGCCCACCAGTCATATTTGACGCTTGGATTTTCGTAAGTCTGCATAGTGCTACAACGTTATACATCTTCCCAGCTTATTGCATAAGTATCTCAATAAGCTATTAAGACTTATTGTAAATAACTTTCAATAAAACGCAAGTTAAGTTTTGTTACGAATAGCCAAAAGCCATATATATCAATGATTTAAGCCAAATTACCCCTAGATATTGGCTAAATTTATTATCAATAATCAATAATTCAGTCGCAAACTACAAGTATTAATTATCAATTAAGATGGCCATGCACAAAAAAAGACCCCGATGGTATCGGAGTCCCTGGTTTTTGATTAAGGGGGGGCGAAGCCAAAGGCGGCCCCAAACCTTAACTGATATCTTAACTGAAATTTTAGTAGTCGAAGTCGCCACCCATGCCAGCGCCAGCGGGAGCGGCGTTGTCTTTGGGTTCTGGTTTGTCAGCGACGATACACTCGGTAGTTAAGACCATGCCAGCGATAGAAGCGGCATTTTGGAGAGCAGAGCGAGTGACTTTGGCGGGGTCAACAATACCAGCCTCGAACATATTGACATATTCGCCATTGGCTGCATTGTAGCCGACATCAAAGGATTTTTCTTTCACCCGTTCAGCGACGACAGCGCCATTTTCGCCAGCATTTTCAGCGATCCGTTTCAGGGGAGACAACAGAGCGCGAGCGACAATCATAGCACCGGTGAGAGCCTCACCAGTCAATTGGTTGCTGGTCGCCCACTCTTCCAACTGGGGAGCCAAGTGAGCCAGAGTTGTACCACCACCGGGCACAATTCCTTCCTCAACAGCAGCTTTGGTGGCGTTGATGGCATCTTCGAGGCGCAGTTTGCGGTCTTTCATTTCGGTTTCTGTCGCAGCACCAACTTTGATAACTGCTACACCACCAGCCAATTTAGCCAGACGCTCTTGTAGTTTCTCTTTGTCATAGGAAGACTCGGTTTCTTCCATTTGACGGCGTAGCTGCTCACAACGAGCTTTAACGCCAGCTTCGTTACCTTCAGCAACAATGGTGGTGTTGTCTTTGGTGATGGTGATGCGGCGAGCTTTACCAAGCATATCAATCTTGGTGCTTTCCAGTTTCAGACCAGCATCCTCAGTGATGACTTGACCACCGGTGAGAACTGCAATATCTTCTAACATGGCTTTGCGGCGATCGCCAAAACCAGGAGCTTTAACAGCAGCCACATTCAGCACACCGCGCAGGCGGTTAACCACGAGGGTAGCCAGGGCTTCTTTTTCGATATCCTCAGCAATGATTAACAGAGGACGACTAGAGCGAGCTACTTGTTCGAGAACCGGAACTAAATCCTGAACCAAGGTAATTTTTTTATCGGTGAGCAGGATATAAGGTTCATCGAGGATAGCTTCCATGCGCTCGGTATCGGTAGCGAAGTAAGGGGAGATATAGCCCTTATCAAAGCGCATACCTTCGGTGATTTCCAGTTCGGTAGTCATGGACTTACCTTCTTCGAGGGAAATCACGCCCTCTTTACCCACTTTGTCCATGGCTTCAGCGATCATCTGACCAACTTCTTCGTCGTTACCAGCAGAGATGGTACCAACTTGAGCGATCGCTTTAGAATCTTCCACAGGGCGAGCGTGTTCAGCAATTCTGTCTACCAAGAAAGCTGTCGCTTTATCAATTCCCCGTTTCAGTTCAATGGGGTTAGCTCCGGCTGCTACGTTCCGCAGTCCTTCTTTAACCATGGCATGGGCGAGAACCGTTGCAGTGGTGGTTCCATCTCCAGCCGCATCGTTGGTTTTAGAAGCCGCTTGACGAATCAGGGCTACACCAGTATTCTCAATGTTATCTTCGAGTTCGATTTCTTTGGCGATCGTCACCCCGTCGTTAACGATTTGGGGTGCGCCAAATTTCTTTTCCAGGACTACGTTACGGCCTTTTGGTCCGAGAGTAACGGCTACGGACTCAGCCAAGATGTCCATACCACGTTCGAGGGCGCGACGAGCATTTTCGTTGTATATAATACGTTTTGCCATAGGTTCCTATTTCAGTTGCTATTCGGATACTACAAAGGATTGTGAATCAGCTTTCACGCTGAGACACCCACAGAAGAGTCAAAATGTGGGATAGTTATTAGTTGACGGTTTAGTTGACGATCGCCAGAATGTCTTTTTCGGCTAACAGGACGTATTCATCGCCACCGAGTTTAATGTCAGTTCCGGCGTATTTGGAATACAGAACTTTGTCGCCGACTTTGACTTCCATTTCGCAGCGGGAGCCATCATCATTGCGTCGTCCCGGTCCAGCGGCTACGATTTCGCCAACCTGGGGTTTTTCTTTAGCAGTGTCCGGCAGGAGAATTCCGCCTGCAGTTTTTTCTTCTGAAGCACTGACCTTAACGAAAACGCGCTCGCCAAGGGGTTTAACCGTAGAAACACTAAGAGAGACAGCAGCCATTCAATTACCTCCTATTTTCAAACACTGGGGGTGAGAGTTAACAGCATTTAGACCCCACGAACGGGAAACTGTCTCAAGTTTGCCCATCTCGGTCGAATGTCCATCTGATGTTTTTAGCACTCTCAACCTCTGAGTGCTAATTTACCTAATCGAGTGAGGCGATCGCAACAGCATCAACTGTACGGGTTCCCGAACAGATCCGGTAGTGAAAAGTGAAAATAGCCGAAAATTTAGTGCTGAGTGCGAACTTGCCACTGTTTCCCATGTCTCCCGTATAATGGATAATCGAGTCTCAGGTATCATTATCCGTAATTCCATGATTGAACATCCTCAAAACCCAGAACCGGAAACTGAAAACCCCCAGTATTGCGAAGGAGGGTCCCTATCCGCGACAGTTAAGAACCTAGGCTTATCGCAAATTCAGCGTCACATATTCCTATGCGCTGACCAAACCCACCCCAAATGCTGCTCCAAGTCAGCTAGTATCGAATCTTGGAATTATCTAAAAAATCGGCTCAAAGAACTAAACCTAGACCGTCCCACAGCCGACCATCCCGGTTGTATATTTAGAACCAAAGCCAATTGTTTGCGGGTGTGTTGTCAAGGGCCAATTTTAGTAGTATATCCCGATGGTGTTTGGTATAGATCCGCCACTCCCGAAGTGATTGAACGGATTATTCAAGAACACCTAATCGGGTCTAGTGTTGTAGAGGAGTACGCCTTTCTCAGCCACCCATTAAGTTTATCTGAGCTAGAAAACAACAGTTGATTATCAGTCACTGACAGGGTAAGGAGTCCGATTCTAGCTGGCATGGTTGAATTTTAAGATATCATAGGGTAAAACCCCCTGTATACTGCTGCCCCTAGGAAGTTCACCCAAACTGTTAATAGTCCCCCAACTAGATCATATCTCCAACGGAACAATGAACCAAAATACTGTCGCACCGGAACCAAGGCGACTTATGCTAGTAGACGATGATCCTAACCTCGTGATTTTGGTCAGCGATTATCTGGAGTTGCGAGGGTATCAAGTCACCATTGCCGAAAATGGTCAAAAAGCCCTCGAAAAACTGGAAGAAGAAGTGCCAGAATTAATAATTTGTGACATTATGATGCCGGAGATGGATGGCTATACCCTAGTCAAGCTAATCCGGGAAAATTCCCAATTTGGTTGGATTCCGGTAATTTTCCTATCCGCCAAAGGACAAAGCGAAGACCGGGTTAAAGGCCTCAATACCGGGGCTGATGTGTATATGGTCAAGCCTTTTGATCCAGAAGAACTAATGGCTCAGGTAGAGTCATCTCTGCGACAAACTGAACGTCTAACCCGATATCGTAAATCCGTCATCGGAACCTCCCCAAAAATTAAAGTTCGCTCTGGGGTGGAGTTGACCCCAACAGAGTTAAAGGTGGTTGAGTTGGTAGCCAAGGGAAAGGGAAACCGAGAAATCTCCAAAATTATGGAAGTCAGCCAGCGGACTATTGAAAGCCATATCAGTAATATGTTAGGTAAAACTGGACTTCATAACCGCACCCAACTAGCTCGCTGGGCTTTGGAGAGTCAAGAAATGTAGGGGTTTTCTGCTGAGTGGGGCGATCGCTGGCGCAAGTTGATCGCACAACACTGTATACTATTATGAGGGTCATAATCGGACTTCTATATTTTAAATTGAGACCAGAAAACACTACTATTAGTCAGTTTCAGCCAAAGCGCCGCCCATGCTACGAATGTACCAGTTAGGTATTTCGTCAGTTAGTGGCGTTTGTGGTGTCCAGTCATCAGTCCAGTATGGCATTATTACCTACCACAGAAATCACTCGGTCGCACTGGCTATATCTTAGACCTTGATGGCTCGCTGACTAACTTTAGCAGTAAGATACTACTGTGGCTCGCTGTTGGTCTGGCTTTAACTAAACTCCTGAAGATCATAACCGCCATTGAAAGGAGGGTAAGATCGGCTAGTAGTGATTTCAATTGCAGCTAATATAATCAAAGGTGAAACTCAGGTAAAACTCTCGTAAAATTAGGATATTGAACAGCCAATATGATATTTTTATATGGTTCTGACAACTCGAAAATTAGGGTTTTGTTAGCCTATTGGAGGATAGTAAAACCTAGGCATAGGTTCGATTATAGGCTCTGATATGACATATCAATCTTGTCAGAGATTCGGGTTAAACTTAGTGAGTATTCACGTGCTAAGATAAAGTATCTAGTTTAAATTCTTTACTACAAATATTAGGTCTTTAGTTTGTATGCCTAACTTGAGAAACCGTCTATCTATTTTTGTAGACGGTAACAATATGTTCTACGCTCAACAAAAAAACGGCTGGTTTTTTGATCCCCGAAGGGTTTTGGACTATTTTAAACATGAACAAGCCGATCTGATTTTTATTAATGCTTTCTGGTACACGGGACTCAAAGACCCTCAAGACCAAAGGGGGTTTCGGGATGCCTTGATTAGCCTAGGATATACAGTCCGCACCAAAATTTTAAAAGAATACTATGATGATAGTTCAGGTAGGTATTCTCAAAAGGCAAATCTGGACATTGAAATTGTGGTCGATATGTTTAATACGGTAGATCAATACGATCGCGTAGTGTTGTTTAGCGGAGATGGTGATTTTGAGCGAGCTATTGAGTTGCTACGTTCTAAAAATACTCATATCACCGTGGTTTCCACAGAAGGAATGATTGCGAGGGAACTACGCAACGCTACCGATCGCTATATAGATCTTAACGACATCCGAGACCAGATTGAGAAAATCGACTATTAAGTTAAACTGTTGACTATGGGAGGATTTACACCAATGACTATTCAACCCCACCCAGATCGGGTAATTATTTTTGATACTACCCTACGGGACGGAGAACAATGCCCAGGAGCTACCTTAAACGTTGATGAAAAGCTAGTGATTGCTCGACAACTAGCGCGTTTAGGAGTAGATGTAATTGAAGCCGGGTTTGCGATCGCCAGTAGCGGAGACTTTGAAGCCGTACAACGCATTGCGGAAACCGTAGGAACCGAAAACGGTCCGATTATATGTAGTCTAGCTCGGTCTGTCAAGGCTGATATTGAAGCGGCGGCTAAGGCTCTGAAACCGGCGGCTCATCCCCGCATTCATACTTTTATTGCTACCTCTGATATTCACCTGAAATACAAACTCAAAAAGACTCGCCAGGAAGTCCTAGACATCACCAGCGAGATGGTAGCCTATGCTAAATCGTTATGTGAGGATATCGAATTTTCTCCAGAGGACGCTGGACGCTCTGACCCCGAATTTCTCTATCAAGTTTTAGAAAGAGCGATCGCCGCTGGTGCGACAACAGTTAATATTCCCGATACTGTCGGCTACACCACCCCCTCAGAATTTGGCGGTTTAATTCGCGGAATTAAAGAAAACGTCCCCAATATCGATCAAGCCATTATCTCCGTCCACGGTCACAACGACCTAGGGTTAGCGGTGGCTAACTTCCTAGAAGCCGTTAAAAATGGCGCACGACAACTCGAATGTACTATTAATGGTATCGGAGAGCGTGCCGGAAATGCAGCCCTAGAAGAGTTAGTTATGGCTCTCCATGTGCGCCGACAATTCTTTAACCCCTTCTTCGGTCGTCCGGCTGACTCAGAAGTTCCCATCACCAATATTAATACCCGTGAGATTTACAAAACTTCCCGTCTGGTATCTAACCTAACGGGGATGTTAGTACAGCCGAATAAGGCCATTGTCGGTGCTAATGCCTTCGCTCACGAGTCGGGAATTCACCAAGATGGAGTTCTCAAAAATAAGTTAACCTATGAAATCATGGATGCTCAATCCATTGGATTGAATGATAACCTGATTGTCTTAGGTAAACATTCCGGCCGCCATGCCTTCCAAAATCGTCTACAGGAGTTGGGTTTTGACCTGTCTGATGATGAGATTAATAAGGCTTTTGTCCGATTTAAAGATGTGGCTGACAAGAAAAAAGAAGTCACTAACTGGGATATTGAAGCCATTGTTAATGATGAAATTCAACAAACCCCAGAATTGTTCCGCCTGGAGTTAGTACAGGTGTCATGTGGAAATAATGCTCGTCCTACGGCGACTGTTACCCTCAGAACTCCTGAAGGTCAAGAGTTGACTGACGCGGCTACGGGAACTGGTCCGGTGGATGCGGTTTATAAAGCTATTAACCGGGTGGTTAATGTTCCTAATGAGTTGATTGAGTTTGCGGTACAGTCAGTAACTGCGGGAATTGATGCGATCGGAGAGGTTACTATTCGCTTACGCTATCAAGGACGAGTCTTTTCTGGTCATGCTGCTAATACTGACATTATCGTAGCTTCTGCTCAGGCTTACATTAATGCTCTCAATCGCCTACAATCTTCCCTAGAACCAAAATCTAATCAGGTGGGCGATCGCCAATCTGTTATTAGTGTTTAAAGGGTTAATTTTCATGGGAGAGGGTTGGGGATTTGTCCCCAGCCCCCCTATCTGTGGACAGATTTAATTCAATCCCGACTGAAATAAATTTCCCAGTCTGTAAGTAAATGTTAAGCTAGAGCAATGTTCCGTTATTGAAGTTGATATCGAAGAATCTAATATGTTATCTCAACCCATATTTGACGATCGCTCTCTCAGTCAGTCCTTTTATCAAACTCTGATTAAACGCTTCCCTAACTCTCTACACCAGTCAATTCAAGACCTTTTAACTGAATGTCGCCTAGGTATGGCTCCGAGTCCAACGGGAGTCAAAACTTTTTTTATTATTGCTCCCTCTGTGTTAATTGGCGATCGACTTCTCCATCAAATTGATACTATTATCGACCGTGTGGCTGACCTCATGGGAGGTGTCGGACAAGTTGCTATTTGCATTCATCCCCCACAAGACATTAGCGATCAACCTACCACAGAAGTTAATAGCGATCGCTCTCCCCACACTCACCCACAATACATGATGTGTAAAATTTTCCCCGTCTTGATCAATGAATAATAGGGACGCTATGTAGGGGCGGGTTCCACCGTTAACTACATATGGGGGTGAGAGGATTAAAAAACCCGCCCTTAACCGAGAGTTCCACCGTTAATTAGATTTGGGGGTGAGAGGATTAAAAAACCCGCCCTTAACCGAGAGTTCCACCGTTAATTAGATGTGGGGGTGAGAGGATTAAAAAACCCGCCCTTAACCGAGGGTTCCACCGTTAACTACATCTGGGGGTGAGAGGATTAAAAAACCCGCCCTTAACCGAGGGTTCCACCGTTAACTACATCTGGGGGTGAGAGGATTAAAAAACCCGCCCTCCGGCTGTAGCCAAATCATGTATTTTGGCATTAAGACAAGGAACCATCATAGCATTAGCTTATCAGGTTTTGGTTAAACCTGTCAACTGGCTGCTGAAAAATTCTCGAAAATTCCCGGCTTTAGATAAGTGATACAAATATTTTTGCCGGAATAATTTTAATATTCAAAAAATTGTTAATAATTGTTGCGAAATTTATTACAAATTATTCTCAATACTTGACGAGAGAATGGGGGTTCTGGTAGTTTTAGAGAAATAATAATCCAGGGGTTCTTATGCAAAATTCGCAAAATATCGGCTAGAACCATGATTCTCTGGTGATTTAGGGTAAGTTGTTGGGGTAAATTGGAGTTATTCGATGCACGGGTTTTGGGGTAAATTGATCCTAGCCCCGCAGCCTGGTATTGACAAAATACACTTTTTGTGTATAGAGGTTTTTGCTAAGGATAGGGGCTATGATGGTGCTATAGGTCCAAGGTAGCAAAAGTAGGACCATCAGGGGACTCAATTAACTCTCGTACCCGATAAATAGGGCGATCCTGAGACTCATGATAGGTCCGCATAAGCAACTCAGCCAAGAGTCCAAAACACAATAATTGAATACCAGTTAATGTGAGCAAAACAGCCAACATTAAGAGAGGTCTGTGTCCGATACTAGCGCCCAATACTAAGCGGAGGAAACTGAGATACCCTCCGGCGGTGATACCAAATAGTAAAAGGACAAAACCCAGCAGCCCAAAAACGTGCATAGGTCGGGTGAGAAAGGTTTTGATAAAAGCAATGGTAAATAAATCCATTAATACGCGAAAGGTGCGACCTAAACCGTACTTACTGCGACCATAGCGGCGGGGATGATGTCGCACAGGTAATTCAGTGACTCGTGCGCCTTCGATAAAAGCCAAAACGGGTAAAAAGCGGTGTAATTCTCCATAGAGTTTCATGTCATGGACTACTTCTGCACGATAGGCTTTGAGAGAACAGCCATAATCATGAAGTTGGACTCCGGTAATTTTACCGATTAACCAGTTAGCAATTTTGGAGGGAAGTAGGCGAGTTAAGAAGTCATCTTGACGATGTTTGCGCCAGCCACTTACTACGTCGTAACCCTTAGATAATTCTGCTAATAAATGGGGTATATCAGCGGGATCATTTTGTAGGTCTCCGTCGAGGGTGACAATGACTTGACCTTTGGCGTGGTTAAAACCGGCAGACATAGCGGGGGTTTGACCGTAGTTGCGACGGAGGATAATTACCCGTAGGTGAGGATTGGTTAAGACCTGTTGTTTGAGTAATTCGGCGGAACCGTCTACAGAACCATCATCGACGCAAATTAATTCATAGGCGATCGCCGCATCGGTGAAACTCTGGTGAATGGAAGTGATGAGAGTGGGTAAACTTTCTAATTCGTTATAAACAGGTACGACCACAGAAACGGTGAAGCTGGTGTGCTTGTCCGACCTATCATCAACCCTGACGCAGCCAGATTTTCCTGGTAAAATATCCATGTGGTATATGTGAGCGTTTAGCAATTCCTAGAAATCCTACAACATTCGGGGTATAGTTGACAGGGGAGTAAGCCAATTGGTGCGGGTTCGTGGTTCGGTTGATGGCTAGTCAAACACCCTGGACTGATGTTCATGCTAAGGTACATAGATCTCTGAGAAGCCGAAATCTTTTACCCTGTGGAGAGGCCCTGTTGGTGGCTGTGTCTGGGGGTCAAGATTCGATGTGTTTAATCAGACTATTATTAGACTTGCAAGGGAAATGGAATTGGCGAATGGCGATCGCCCATTGTGATCATCAGTGGCGGCGCGACTCGGTAGCTAATGCTGATTATATTGAGGAGTTGGGTAAAATTTGGCAGGTCCCATGTTACCGATTAACAGCCCCACAAATACCGAAAACAGAAGCGGCGGCGCGGGAGTGGCGTTATCAAGTGTTGGGGGAAATTGCCCAAACAGATAATTATGGTTATGTAGTAACAGGTCATACGAAAAGCGATCGGGCGGAGACGTTATTATATAATCTAATTCGTGGTAGTGGTGCCGATGGATTAACTTCTTTAGTGTGGAGTCGTCCTATATTCGGGAGGGAGACAGAAACAAAGCCAATATTAGTGCGTCCTTTACTAGAGATAACTCGTCAGGAAACGGGAGAATTTTGTCAACAGCGAGATTTGCAAATTTGGGAAGATAGCACTAATACAGATGTGAGTTATGCTAGAAACCGTATTCGACATCAACTGATACCGGAGTTGGCAAATAAGTTTAACCCCAAGGTTGAACAAGCCTTAGCCCAAACGGCTGAATTATTGCGGGCTGATGTAGAATATTTGGAACAAGAAGCTGATGAATTATATAGTTTGGCTATGGCTCCTGCGCCGTGTAATAATAGCTATGGAGTAAATCGCCACAAATTGAAATCAGCCCCTTTAGCCCTGCAACGTCGGGTGATGAGAAGGTTTTTAGAGGAGGTACTGAGGAAAGGGACTAACTTTGAACAAGTCGAAAAACTGACCCGCTTAATTTATGCCCCAAACCGATCGCAAAGTGATCCTTTTCCCGGTGGTGCGATCGCCCAAGTTGAGGGAGAATGGATCTGGTTAAAATTTCCGCCCCAAGTGGGTGATGAAGCTAATTAATCATTCACAACAGGAATTTTTCACGATGTATATACCTATTTGGCCGGGTAATGCTAAAACTTTAGGTGCTACCTGGGACGGTAAAGGGACTAACTTTGCATTATTCAGTGAAAATGCCACAGCAGTTGAACTGTGCTTATTTGATAGTAAAGACCAAGAGACTCGCATTCCCCTAACGGAAGTGAAAAACTTTGTCTGGCATGGTTATGTACCAGGAATAGCCCCCGGTCAACGCTATGGTTTCCGGGTTCATGGTCCTTTTGCACCCCATGAAGGTCATCGTTTTAATCCTCATAAACTGCTGATTGATCCCTATGCCAAAGCCTTGGATGGTGAAATTGGCTATGGTGAAGAAATTTTTGGCTATCGATGGGAAGATCCCGAATTAGATTTAGGCTATTCGGAATTGGATGATGCTCATTTAGTGCCGAAAGCGGTGGTTGTAGATGAGTCCTTCGACTGGGAAGATGATCAGCTCCTGGATATTCCCCAACATGAGACAATTATTTATGAAATGCACGTGCGGGGATTTACTAAACTACACCCGGATATCCCGGAAGAATTACGGGGCACTTATGGGGGTTTGGGACATCCGGCGGCGATCGCCTATTTACAGTCCCTAGGAATTACAGCAGTGGAATTGATGCCTGTTCATCATTTTCTATCTCAACCGGGACACTTGGTAGACAAGGGGTTAATAAATTATTGGGGTTATGACTCAATTGGCTATTTTGCGCCACAGTATAACTATAGTGCTGACCCCACCGCTGGCAACCAAGTCCGGGAATTTAAGGAAATGGTAAAAGCCCTCCATGCTGGAGGTATCGAAGTAATTTTAGATGTTGTCTATAACCACACCGGAGAAGGCAACCATTGCGGTCCGACTCTGTCCCTGCGGGGGATTGATAATGCTAGTTATTATCGGTTAATGGAAGACGATCGCCGCTATTATATGGACTTTACTGGCTGTGGTAATTCCCTCAATGTTAGCCAGCCCCAAGTTCTGAAACTGATTATGGATAGCCTGCGCTATTGGGTTTTGGAAATGCACGTTGATGGCTTCCGCTTTGACCTAGCCTCGGCTTTGGCGCGAGAACTCTATGAGGTCAATAGTCTAGCGGCATTTTTTGATATTATCCACCAAGATCCGGTGCTTTCTAATGTCAAGTTGATCGCTGAACCTTGGGACGTGGGAGAAGGTGGCTATCAGGTGGGTAAATTCCCCCTGTTATGGTCGGAATGGAATGGCAAATATAGGGATACGGTGCGGGACTTCTGGCGCGGTGAGGATAGTTCTTTGGCGGAATTTGCTTATCGGTTTACCGGGAGTTCTGACCTGTATGAGGATAATGGACGACAACCTCACGCTAGTATTAATTTTGTCACCGCCCATGATGGATTTACTCTCAATGACTTGGTGAGTTACAACGAAAAACACAACGAAGAGAATGGGGAGGATAACAACGACGGGGAAAGCCATAACCGCTCTTGGAATTGTGGGGAAGAAGGCGAAACAGATGATCCTGATATTTTAGAGTTGCGAAACCGCCAGCGTCGTAATTTCTTGGTGACATTAATGTTATCCCAAGGGGTGCCGATGATGGTCAGCGGTGATGAGTTGGGACGGACTCAAAAAGGCAATAATAATGCCTACTGTCAAGATAATGAAATTTCTTGGCTCGATTGGGATCTACCTGGGTCTAATGCGACTCTGTTGGATTTTACCCGTCAGTTGATTTATTTCCGCCGCCAACATCCGGTTTTCCGCCGCCGTAAGTGGTTCCAAGGACAAGCTATTCATGGTTCGGGAGTTAATGATCTGGGCTGGTTTAATCCAGACGGCGGCGAAATGACTGAGGAACAATGGAATGCTGGATATGCTAAGGCGATCGCTGTTTTTCTGAATGGTGAGGAAATTCCCGCCCGTGGTCCTAAGGGTGAACGGGTGATGGATGATAGCTTTATGCTATTATTTAATGCTCACTATGAGGAAATCGAATTTGTTTTACCAGAAGGTTTACAGGCTCGACATTGGCAAGTTATTATTGATACCAAAGAATCTTTATTGCTGCCACAAGGACCTTATTACTCTGGTAATCAACCTATCCTAACTGAAGCGCGATCAGTGATCGTTATGCAAATGCGTTAGGAATTAATGGAAAATTTGGGGAGGGACAATTGATGATTGATGATTGTCAATTGTCTTTTCCTTGTCTGTTAGTCAATTCCCGATTTACTAAACTACTCCCAATGGCGATCGCTCAAATTTTTCAACAGTTTGGGGCTTGGTTTCCCAGCGCACATCAAAAAATTAAAGCCCAGGCTGATGAGTTGGGGGACAAATTTAAGGGAATAGAACTTGACCCAATTCCACCCCAGAATTTACTGCGCCTCAAACAAGCTGTGGCTGATTTAAAGACACCATCACCTCACCAAGAGTTATTGCGCGCACAATTGTCGCAAGCGATTAATTCCTGGTCTGAGGGGGCAGAATGTGATAATGCTATGGTGGTTTTGGCTAGTCCGGTAGAGGCTATATCTACTGTGTTTTGGGATACTTTGAGTTCCTCAGAACCAATGGATGGTTTGACTCGCCAATGGCTGCCTTGGTCAGAGCGACCGGGAAACCATACTATTATTATATCACAACTAGAAGAGAGTATTTTACAACCGACTCAGGAAGAGCGATCGCTGGTGGTAATTCCTGATTTGAGTTGGTGTTTTTTGCGGTGTGTCGATGGTTTGCTGGGAATTGAAAGGTTAGCAGATGCGATTTTTAGCGATCGCTCACGGTTTTGGCTGATTGGTTGTAACCATTGGAGTTGGCTATATTTAGATCGAGTTTGTCAACTGGGAAATTTGGTGGGTGTGAAAACATCAATTCCGCCTCTCAGTGCGATCGAACTCAAGGAATGGTTAACTCCGGTATGGGAAACTGTAGATCTACAATGGGGTGAAAAATCCGAGGGTGAGGAGGAAAAACCAGATGACAACTGGTGTTGTAGTGAGGAAAAACGATATTTTGAGCAGCTAGAAGATGTGTCTGAGGGTAATCGTGCGATCGCTGCTGACGCTTGGCTAAATTCTTTGGGTATTTCCCCGCCGCCAGAAGAGGAAGAGGAGGAAGAAGGGGAAAACCAGACCGGAGAAAATCCTGATCAACCTTGGTTGGTCGATCGCCCTAGTATACCAGAATTGCCCAGTTTGACTAAAAGCGATCGCTTTTTGCTGTTTTCCTTAATATTACATGGTTCCATCTCTTTGCCTCACTTGTGTATGACTTTAGGGGAGGGAGAGAGTGCAACTCAAACTCAGGTTCAGAAACTCATCCGTGATGGCTTAATTGTCCGCCGTCCGGGAAACAGTGGTGCAGCGCCACGGTTTACGATCAATGGTATTTACTACCCTCGTCTCAAGCGATATCTCGATAACAATAAATTTATGGTGGGTGAGGATTAGAAATGTTAATCGACATTTGGCTATATCAGTTATTGGCTGAAACCAACGGGGAAGCGACGACTAACCCTAATCAAATTTGGGCGGATATCACCTTTGGGAAAATTGTCTTGGGGGTGGTGATTTTTATGCTGACCTATGGCGGTGTTATCGTTACCGAAAAGTCTCTTTACTGGTTTTCCGAACAGGTCCCGCTGCGGTTTCGTTTATTGATCAAAGAGTCTGTACCCTTCTGGCGAGCCTTTATTTTTGGGTTGGCGGGGGTGATCTTGATTAATTTGTTTCTGGACCTATCCTCGACTAATCTGTTGGCGATAACTGGGACGGCTGCGGTGGCGGTGGGTTTTGCCTTTAAAGATTATGCCAGTTCGGTGATCTCTGGGATGATTGCTTTATTTGAAAGACCTTATCAAGTCGGCGATCGCGTCACTATTGATGGTCAGTATGGGGAAATCATCAGCTATGGACTCCGTGCGATCCAACTGCAAAGCCCTGATGATGATATTGTCACCATTCCCCATAATAAAATGTGGACAGAGCCGATCATCAATGCTAATAAGGGTGAAGTAGAAGCACAGACGGCGGTTGATTTTTATTTTGCCCATGATGCCGATATCGATCGCATTATCCCTATACTATATAGAGTGGCTCAGACCAGCAAATATACACAACTTAACCTCCCCATTGTGGTGGTGGTAAATGAGAAGCCTTGGGGAACTTTGGTGAAGCTGAGATGCTATCCCATGGATGTTAGGGATGAGTTTATTTTTAAAACTGACCTAATTCGCCGCGCTAAAAAGACTTTTGGGGAGTTAGGCATTCCTTACCCCGTCTTACCCGCGATAATTACTGATTAATCCCCAAATAGCTATCAGGCTGGAAAATTGGCGATGGGCGATTATGCGATCGGATAAGGGGTTGTCAATTCCAATTTTTACCTATAAAATAATCGAGAATTGGAATTTTAGCCTTCATGTCCAATCCTTTTCTGTTTCTCGAATATGAACCCGCTTTTGAGAGCTTGGGGGATGATTATTATGATGTCGTAGCGGCCGCCTCCTTCCCGCTGCATATTTTGCGTTTCCGTAATGATGAATTGCTGCTCAAATTGGGAATTGACCCACAAGAAACCCAAGATCTCGATTTTATAGAGGCTTTTGGTAAATTTGAAAGTGTGACGCGGTTTTTGGCGATGCGTTACCACGGCTATCAGTTTGGAGAATATAATCCCGGTTTGGGAGATGGTCGTGGGTTTCTCTATGGACAGGTGCGCGGAATAGATGGAGAATTGTATGATTTTGGTACTAAAGGATCGGGTACAACTCCCTACTCTCGCCATGCCGATGGCCGCCTGACTTTAAAGGGGGGAGTCCGGGAAGTATTAGCAGCAGAAGCACTCCATAGACAAGGGGTGAGGACTTCTCGATGTTTAAGTTTAATTGAAACCGGAGAAAAGTTATGGCGGGGGGATGAACCTTCCCCTACCCGGTCTTCGGTAATGGTGCGAATGAGTCGATCGCATATTCGGTTCGGAACTTTTGAACGATTGCACTATTTTGGTCGCCCAGATCTGATCAAAAAACTCTTAGATCATGTGGTTGAGATTTATTACCCCCATTTATTAGACTCTGGCGATCGCTTCGTCGCTTTTTATGGGGAATTGGTGCAACGGGTAGCCACTTTAGCCGCTCAGTGGATGGCTGCTGGGTTTTGTCATGGTGTCTTAAATACCGATAATATGTCGATTACAGGGGAGAGTTTTGATTATGGTCCCTACGCATTTATGCCGACTTATGATCGGAGTTTCACCGCTGCCTATTTTGACTATGGTAGGCTTTACTGTTATGGTAATCAGCCTTTGATTTGTCGGGGTAATCTCGAGTTGTTGCAAAAACCTCTATCAATGGTGGCAGACTCAGATAGCCTCAAACAGGCTTTAGACAATTTCTTTGACTACTATGGTCAGGCTTACCAGCAATTGATCTTAAAAAAATTGGGCTTTCCAGAAGCACAGGTCTCTGAACCCGAAGAATTGATTAAGTTGACTATTGATTTGCTCAAAGACAATACAGTGGGATATCATGACTTCTTCTCCCAACTCAGGGAAGGCTTTACTCCCCTCTGGCGAGATGATGAAACCGAGATTCTCAAGGATATAGGAGATCTTAAACACTTAGTCCCCTGGCGACATCTGTACTATCACCATTTGCAGTCAAAGTCGAGGGCCGAAATGGAACAAATGAAACAGACCCTCAAACAATATAACCCGACTACGATTTTGCTCAGACCAGCTATTGAGGCGGTTTGGGAACCCATTGCGGCCGCTGATGATTGGGAGGCGTTTTATCAATTACTCAATCAGATCAGATCAGAATAATTTCGGGTTGGTGCGATCGCCTTTTAAGCTATAGCATTTGCTCACTGCCAACAGATGTCTCTGGGTAGCTGGAGGGGGAGACCGTCAAAGCTGTTGATCTCCTCAGCCTGTCTATGATACCCTATCCCCTCAAATCGCTGTTATCCGCTATTAGGTTAGGTTATACATCCCCCCATTGGCGATCGCTTAATTGTCCGAGTCGGGGATACTCACAACCACCGGATATGGCGTTTTTCAGATAGGTTTTGGTCTAGTTTATGTCAAATCTCGTCATGGTTTGTCTCCACTGTTATCAGACCCACGGTAACTGTATTATTTAAAACTAATATATTTTGCCTTGATGGGGGGGACCATATTTATTGGTTGTCGGGATCTTAGCAGTCAAATCTACTTAGGTTCTGTCATAGATGGCTTCCCCAGGGAAAAGGAAAGATTGGGGAATTTGCTTTGTCCATTTCCTGGGCATTTTCAGTCCAGTGGTTCTGATTTGATCGCAGTCAGCAAGTCTATGTCAGGAGTTCCCATAAAAAAAATTACTCCTCAGCGACATTTAAGTTATATGATCTATAAAATATCCAACAAATATGTTAGGATTGACTAAATTAGAAATGGAGTAGATCAATGGCAAAAACTACAGCAGAAAAACTTCCTGAAGAACCGATGACCGGAAAGACTTTACTGCAAAAAGTCAAATCACTCGGACCCAGCTACTCTCGTCGTGAGACAGCCAAGCAGTGTGGCTATTACACCCGCACAAAAGACAACCAAACTCGTGCGAACATGACCGAGTTTTATGATGCACTGCTGGCAGCTAAAGGAATTGCCTTAGATCCGGGTCGTTCTAAAGATGGACGTGGCCGGGAAGCTAGTTACCGCGCTTGCGTTCATAAAAATGGCTCCTTGGTAATTGGTGCTAACTATACCCAGGAAATGGGTTTGAAACCCGGTGATCAATTTGAAATTCGCCTGGGATCTAAACATATTCACCTGATTCAAGTTGAACCAAAGGGCATGGTTGATGAAGATGACGAAGAATAAATAAATATCAGGCTCATCTGTCTTGCTGATCACCAGTGAAGCATGACTCAGGTTGTCTATGGGCGCGAGTGGTGTTTCTGGGATGGCTTAATCAAGACAATGCGGCGGGAGTAAAATTCGGTTGGCATCAGTGATCACCGCCTGCGGTTCGCCAAGAATGTCATAATCGATCGCCTACCAGATAGATGGCGATCAAAACCTAGCTAGGAATCCGTATTAGTCCACCACTGTGGGCTTCTCTATAATGCCGACAGTTGGCAACCTTTTCCACTCTTTGAACTCGACGGAATGCGATCGCGACGGGTTCTGATTCGAGGTAGTGGAAAATTCATCAAGGACTCATTAATTTTGATAATGTGGTGGTTTAGGATTGCTCACCTAGTGATAGGGTGAATCATATTGTGTTGGGCATCCTTACCCCACAGGTTCTGCTATGGAGTTCTTGTGATCTATGATAGTTCAAGAAACAGCATCCATGCTAACCAGAGATGGGGTGCGTTTGGATGCTGATATTTATCGCCCAGAACAGTCAGGGGAATTTCCGGTATTATTAATGCGACAACCCTATGGAAGGGCGATCGCATCCACCGTAGTTTACGCCCATCCCCAATGGTACGCCCAACAGGGTTATATCGTAGTAATTCAAGATGTGCGCGGAAGGGGAACCTCTGAGGGAGTGTTTCAACTATTCGCCCATGAATTAGAAGATGGCGTTGATACCGTCAACTGGGCTGCTAATTTACCCCATAGCAATGGCTATGTGGGGATGTATGGGTTTTCCTATCAGGGGATGACTCAAATTTATGCTGCCAGTGGCTACCCACAGGCCCTTAAAACCCTCTGTCCCGCCATGGTCGCCTGTGACCTGTATCAGGATTGGGCTTATGAAGGGGGGGCTTTTTGTTGGCAGGTTAACCTAGCTTGGGGAATTCAATTAGCCACCGAAACCGCGCGCTTGCGGCGGGATGAACCAGCCTATAGGGGTTTATATAATCTTTCCCGGCATCTGCCCTTATACGGCGAAATTCCTGCCTCTCCTGAAACCTTTACAAACCTGGCTGCTGATTCTTTCTATCATGATTGGCTACAGCAGGATCAGCCGGGAGACTATTGGCGGGATCTTTCCCCCTCCACAGATAATCTGGATTTACCCATGCTGCACATTGGCGGATGGTTTGACACCTATCTGCGGGGGACGGTTAATTTCTATCGGGATATGGCTAATCGTAGTTCATCTCCTCAGTATTTGATTATTGGACCTTGGCCGCATTTACCCTGGGGCCGACAGGTGGGTGGTGTTGATTATGGTCCAGAGGCGGTTAATCCCATTGATGAGTTACAGATCCGCTGGTTTAACCATTTTCTTAAAGGTATTGATACCGGACTTTTGCAGGAAAAACCTGTCACTCTGTTTTCCATGGGGGATAATTGCTGGCGAGAGTTTGACCAATGGCCGCAAGGGTCTAGTCAATCTTATTTTCTCACCAGTACAGGTCTAGCCGCAATTCGACCAGATTCTGGTTTACTTTTACCAGAGGATATAATCGCTTCTATGGCTGCCGAAGAAGACGAGGAAGACGAAGAAGACGAACACATTTTACCCGATACTGTGGATGTGTTTGTTCATGATCCTTTCCGTCCAGTCCCAGCCCTTGGGGGTCATGCTACATTAACTCCTGGATCTTTTGATCGTCGCGCTTTGGACTGTCGCGCTGATGTACTTACCTACACTTCTGATGCTTTACATGAGGATTTGCATTTAGTCGGAAATGTATTTGTTGAGGTTTACTGTGAAGCTGATAGCCCTAGTTTTGACTTGTGTGCAATTTTGTCAGAAGTGCGACCCGATGGGAGTGTGTGGAATTTTACTCAGGGTTATGTCAGAGTTAATCAGCCAGCCACCCCGATCCGAATTAATTTACAGCCTACCTGCATTTGTATTCCTCAATCCCACCAAATTCGTTTAAGTTTGAGTGGGGCTTGTTTTCCCGCTTATCCTGTCAATCCAGGGACGGGACAGCCCCCTAGTCAAACTCGACTCATTGATGGTCGCATTATTACTATATCCCTGAAAAGCGGCAATAGTTTTCTGTCCCGTATCATTTTGTCAGTTGATGCTGAGTGAGATAGGGTTTATCATTGCGATCGCAAAAGTTTAGCGCAAATTTAGCACGGATTTTGGCCTAAATTCATGAAAGCTGACCATCAAAATGATTCAGAATTGCGGGTGTTAGGACTACCATCAGACCAAGGAAGATGGCTACTCATTCCTTTGGGAATCACCGTTTTACTGTGTTTGGGGACCGTTTACTCTTGGAGTATTTTTAGGACTCCCCTAGAAAATGAGTTAAACCTCACCGCCACCGAAAGCCTATTACCCTATACAGTGGCGCTAGTGTTTTATGCCCTGATGATGCCAATTACAGGTTTTTATATACCTAAATTTGGGACTCGCGCCATTACAGCAGTTGGTGGGTTTGTTGTTGGGTTGGGTTATATTCTGTCTAGTTTTGCTGACAATATCATCACCATGACGATCGCCTATGGCGTGATTGCTGGGACTGGTGTCGGCATTACTTACGGAGTGCCCATGGTCGTTTCCGCCCGCTGGTTTCCCGATAAAAAAGGATTAGCCGTCGGGCTGACAATTATTGGTTTTGGCTTGTCTCCATTAATCACCGCCCCCCTCGCTAAAGCCTTGATTGATAGTTATACCGTCCGACCAACCTTGCGGGTTTTGGGTATCGCTTTTATGGTGATTATTTTGGCGATTGCTAATATAATGAAATTGCCCCCCCAAGATTGGCAACCCACTCAAAAAGTAGCCACAACATCCGTCATTCCCACCCCCGTTGTCTACCCGCCTAAGATGCTGAAAAGTCGTTCTTTTTATGGGCTATGGATATGTTATATTATTGGCGCTTTTGTGGGATTGAGTGCCATTGGTATTTCTAGCCCAGTCGGGCAAGAAATTATTGAAATAGACCCAAGATGGGCTGCGGGGAGTGTTTCCCTTTTTGCCTTGTTTAATGGCGTGAGTCGTCCCCTGTTTGGCTGGTTAAGCGATCGCTTTCCTCCTCGGTATGTGGCGATCGCTTCTTATACCCTGATTTTAATCGCCTGCATTTTAATGGTTAATGCCCAGTCCGGACAGATAGTTACCTATTTAATTGCTTTCTGTCTATTTTGGTTTTGCTTAGGAGGTTGGTTAGCCCTTGCGCCTACTACCACCCTGCGATTATTTAACCCTGATGACTACGCCCAAAATTACGGTATTGTCTTCACCGCTTACGGTATAGGCGCTTTATTAGGAACCTTGGTAGCCGGTAGTATTCGCGACTGGTTTGGTAGCTATACTTATGCCTTTTATCCCATGGGAATATTAGCCATTATCGGCACCATAGTAGCTACTTTTATGCTGAAACCAGACAAGAGTAAACCAACCAATAATTGATAATCAAACTCCCTCCGACTCCCTCTCGGTCTGGGAGAGGGTTGGGTAGCGCAGTTAAATTTGTGTTAAATTTAACCAGATTAACTAATCGGGTAGGCTAAAATGCGATCGGCATCTACTTCGGGTCATATATGAGGCTAATTAGATTAATTAGACAAAAGCTGATCAAGTCCGGGTCTCAGACTGAATTGCTAATCCATTTTGTCCTGTTAGGATTTACCATAATGGTCGCCCAAGCCATTGGTATGACCTTAGGGCGATCGCTATTTTTAGCCAAAGCCGGCGCCGAAAGTCTCCCTTTATTTTTCATCATCATGCCATTAATTTTAATGGTAGTTTCCGGTGGTTTTACCGCCATCATAGACCGCTTCAACCGTCCGCGACTGTTTCGCATTGTCTTAGCCGTCGCGGCCGTCTTAATCATCGGTATTCGGCTATTTATCAACCTCGACTTAATCCCCATTTATTTCACCCTATACATTTTCATTTGGTTAATCTATATTCTGCAATTCCGCATCGAGTTTTGGACACTTTTATCAGACTATTTCACCAACTTAGAACTTAAACAATACACAGCTATTATCTACCTGGGAACCACCGCAGGATATTTATTTGGCAGTATTTTGGTCGCCCTCATATCCGATATAGTTACCCTAGAAAATCAGCTATTATTGCTCCCTATTTGTTATGGTATATCCATCGGTCAAATTTATTATTTAGAATCCCATCAAAACCCCCTACCTACCGAATATCAAAAACCCAAAACCCAGACTTCCAATTGGTCAGAAACCTGGCAGACTTTAAGCAAACTCTCCCGCCACTATCCCATTATTATTTTTCTAATTGCTAACGTATTTGGAACCGCCCTAGTCCGAGGTATTGGAGAATTTCAATATTCCACTATTTATAGACAAGAATTCCCCGATAAACAGGAACTCGCCACCTTTTTAGGGTATATTACCGCCGCCCTAACCGCCATTCAATTTCTGATTATTTCTGTAGGGACAACTCCCCTAATCAAAAAATTAGGAGTTCCTCGGACTAACTTAGTCTATCCTGTCATGTTATTAGGCAGTTTTATCGGACTCTTATTTAGCTATAATCTCACCGCCGCCGTCGGAATGCAGCTTACCTATAGAACCCTATTTTATAGTATTTTCCTGCCTCTCACCAACCTTAATTATAATGCCGTTCCGACTAGGTTTGGCGGTAGGTTGCGCGTGTGGGGAGAGGGTTTATTTTCCCCATTAGGACAATCTATAGCTGGCATAATTCTAATGGTATTTTTAGGATGGATTAACCCCTATCAAGTCGTGTGGGTAGGAGTAATTCTCAGTGGTTTCTTAGTAGTTATTGGTTACTTCACCGGAAAAAGCTATGTCCAATCACTTTTGGGAATGTTACGGTCAGGGTCAGTTAACCTAAGTAGAGTGGAAGATGGGTTGTATCTCTCCAATAAATATCGCCCAGAAGTGCGCCAGCTTCTCCAAGATAAGAACCCGCAAAATCAAGTGTTAGGATTAGAGTTACTTCCTTATCTCGAAAACCCCAGGGATTTTTCATCTGATATTGAAAATATTTGGGTCAATGCTGATGACCAAGTGCGTCGGGCTGTCATTCGGTTATTTACCACTAAAAATATGGGCAATAACCTGGAATTTAAAAGCCTCCTATCTTCCCCCAAACCGAAAGTCCGCAGTATGGCTTTAGAATTGTATATCGCCACAGGTTCCCCCCTGTCTGCGAGTCGCCTACAAACCTTATTACAGGATGAAAGTTCCGAAGTGCGCGCCTTGGCTTGTGTGGCTATTTCTCAGATTGAAATTGATGGTTCAATTCAAGAACTTTATCACCAAGTTTGTCCCACTCAACCCGATATTCCTACCCGGAGAGCATTATTAAGGGCGGCGGGAGAAAGTCGTAACCCTAAACTAATTCCTCTGTTAACAGAAGTCCTGAAAAATGCCCCCCCAGATATTAAGCGTAAGGGTTTATTGGCTTTGGTTGAATTGTGCGATTATGAACCTCTTAAATGCGGACAAATTGCCGCATATGAACTTAATCACAATAGCCCTTCCGTGAGGATAGCAGCTTTACAGGTTTTCCAGAAAATTGATGATCAACAATGGTTAATTACAGTTTCTCGCTATTTGGAAGATGAGGATATCGCCGTCAGACAACAGGCGGCTAAAACTCTGAGTTGTTATGGTAATCAAGGATTAGCAGTATCGCGATATTACCTTTTATCATCCCGTCCTGAAGTCGTGAAATCCGCGATTTTAGCTATTGGTTTGGTGCGGACAAAAACCGCTGAGAATATTCTTTATAATTTTATCCAGTCCGACTTAAAATTGATTAATCGCACCCGGATATGGCAACAACATATTGATGCTGATAACTCCCTTTTTGAAATGTTGCAAGTCGCTATCATAGACTACCAAAATTCTATAATTGAACGAGTATTTTATATCCTCTCTAGTTTGGGACAAGAATCAACTGTCAATGCTGCTAAAGTTTTGTTATCAAGTTCTGATAAAAGAGCGCGTTCTCATGCCGTGGAAACCTTGGTTTCTTTGAAACAAGGGCGGTTTCTTCGTCCTCTAATGCCACTGTTAGAAAAAATGGCAACCGGAGAAAATCTCACCGCTTCTCAGGGAATTTCTAATATTAAAAAATACTCGGTTTTATTGGAGGTTTTAGAGACCAACAATCATTGGTTAAAAATGGGGGCTTTGATGGCTTTTGCGGGTATTCCTGGGGCGATCGCTCAATCTGACCCTGACCCGATTATCAGTAAAATCGCCCAATCTTTAGTATTAAAACCTCAGCAGTTATCAATTTCGGAGAATTTTATGATTGACCGCTTACTGTTACTCAAAAATGTTTCCCTATTTCAAACCTTGTCCTTAGATGAAATTTTGCTAATTGATAATGCTTTGGAGTCCGCCGAATATTTACCCGGAGAAATTATCTTTTCCGAGGGAACTTTGGGAGAACGTTTTTATATTATTGTCCAGGGAAAAGTCCGCATTGTCCGAGAAGTTGAAGGGGAGGAAAAAGAGTTAGCCCTATTAGAAGCAGGTCAACATTTTGGCGAGATTTCTTTGTTTGAAGACTTTTTGCGATCAGCTAATGCGATCGCTGCTGAACATTGTGTATTACTCACCTTAGAAAAAACCCGTTTTGTAAGTTTAGTAACCCAGCGCCCCCAAATTCTTTGGGAAATTTGTAAATTCCTCAGCCAGCGCCTGCGGGATGTCAACTTAACCGCCCGTTAAATAGCCCTATCAGGGGTGATTATACATCAAAACCCCTGATAATTATCCCCTTTAATTAGCCGTCAATAACTCCGCTAATCCCAAATATTTAACCCCTTGGGGAGTCACATCAAAACGACAGGGCAGAATTTCGACTCCCGCCGCGATCGCCTCCTTAAATAAACTCCCATAAACCGGGTCTGCTGCATCTCCGGGCGCGAATTTCGGACAATCTCCACGATTAATAAAATACAACATTACCGCCCGATCGCCACCCTTCACAATATCAATTAACTCCCTTAAATGTTTTTGTCCTCTCTCAGTTACCGTATCAGGAAATAAAGCCAAATCCCCCTGACACCAGGTAGTATTTTTGACCTCCAGATAAATCAGTTGGTCGTCTCCTTCTAACAGAAAATCAACCCGACTTTTACCCCCCACGCCATATTTAACTTCTCGCCTCACATTTGTATATCCCCCCAACTGAGAAAATAAGTGTTTTTGCAAAGCGATCGCCACAATTCGATTAGGAAGACTCGTATTAATTCCCACCCAAGTAGGTTGATGATCTCCCACTTGGATTAATTCCCAAGTGTAGGCTAATTTGCGCTTAGGGTTATCACTCTTCGACACCATCACCGGATTTTCGGGAATACAAACCCCCGTCATCGGGCCAGTATTGGGACAATGGGCGACAATCACCTCCCCAGAATTTAACTTAATATCTGCTATAAGTCGTTTATAGCGCTTAATTAACACCCCTCCATAAAGTTCCCCTAATGAATAAATCAAAGATTCGCTCATGATGACTTGCAAAATAATCCTAAACTGAGTTATAATTTTAACAGTAAATTGGCGAAATTAGGATAGACCAAATATGACCACTACCGCCCAGTCGCCCTCCCAGCCCAATCATTTCCCCACTTTAGAAGCCATCCGATATGGATTACCTAATATTTGCGGTTGGGAAGCAGATATCACCGCCGTAGTGAATCATAGCGATCGCCTTTTTCAACCCCTTAGCTACCTCAACCTAGACCAAACTACCGCCGGATTTGCTTGCGCCCTCCATATGCACCAACCCACCATTCCAGCGGGCGAAAATGGCGCATTAATTAGCAACCTGCAATATATGTTTGAACACCCCCACCAAGGCGATAATCATAACGCCGAACCCTTCGCTTGGTGTTATAAACGTATGGGGGAATTTATCCCCGAATTAGTAGCCAATGGCTGTCATCCTCGGATTATGTTAGACTATTCCGGTAACTTGCTATGGGGACTGCAACAAATCGGGCGAAATGATATCCTAGACACCCTCAAAAATATTACCTGTAACCCCCAATACTGGGTGAATGTGGAATGGTTGGGCACTATGTGGAGTCATGCAGTCATTCCCTCCACTCCAATTCGTGATATCAAATTACATATTCAGGCTTGGCAACATCATTTTGCCGCTATTTTTGGCAAGGATGCTTTAGCCAGAGTCAAAGGTTTTTCACCCCCAGAAATGCACCTCCCCAACCATCCTGATACACTCTATGAATATATTAAATCCCTCAAAGAATGTGGTTATAAATGGTTAATGGTGCAGGAACATTCGGTAGAACGCCTAGACGGTTCCCCACTGCATCATGATGATAAATATATTCCCAATCGTTTAATCGCCCGCAATTCGCAGGGAGAAACAGTTAGTATAATTGCCTTAATTAAAACCCAGGGTTCTGATACCAAATTAGTGGCACAAATGCAACCCTATCATGAAGCCAATGGTCGGGGATTACAAAAATTAGGGGAATACATGGTTCCCAGTTGTGTGACTCAAATTGCTGACGGGGAAAATGGCGGCGTGATGATGAATGAATACCCTAGGGATTTTATCCCTCTCTGGTCTCAGATTAAAAATAATGGTCGGGGAACTCCTGGGGTTGTAGGTTTAAATGGTACGGAATATTTAGAAGTGTTAGAAGCGGCGGGAGTGCAGCCAGAAGACTACCCGACTTGTCAGGCGATACAACAGCATCGAATTTGGGAAAAGGTAGATTCTATTACGCCGGAAGCTGTGGAAAATGCGATCGCTCATTTACAGGAAACAGACCCCCAATTTCATATAGATGGTGCATCGTGGACTAATCATCTAAGCTGGGTAAAAGGATATGAAAACGTATTGGAACCCATGAACCAACTTAGTGCTGATTTTCACCGCAAATATGACCCCCTAGTTAAGCAAGACCCCACCACAACCCGCCAACCAGACTATCAGCAAGCCTTGTTATATAACCTACTATTACAAACCAGTTGTTTTCGCTATTGGGGACAGGGAATGTGGACGGACTACGCCAGGGAAATTTACCACAGAGGTCAACAGTTAGTTAATTGATAATTTATCATTTATCATTTAATAAACCCACCATTACCAATATGTAGGGGCGGGTTCCACGGTCAATTAAATCGGACCACCAGGGGATAAATAAACCCGCCCCCACCCGCCATTATCACCATTATCAATTATCATTACCAATATGTAGGGGCGGGTTCCACGGTCAATTAAATCGGACCACCAGGGGATAAATAAACCCGCCCCCACCCACCATTATCACCATTATCAATTATCATTACCAATATGTAGGGGCGGGTTCCACGGTCAATTAAATCGGACCACCAGGGGATAAATAAACCCGCCCCCACCCACCATTATCACCATTATCAATTATCATTACCAATATGTAGGGGCGGGTTCCACGGTCAATTAAATCGGACCACCAGGGGATAAATAAACCCGCCCCCACCCACCATTACCAATATGTAGGGGCGGGTGCCACGGTCAATTAAATCGGACCACCAGGGGATAAATAAACCCGCCCCCACCCGCCATTACCAATTATCATTATTAATATGTAGGGGCGGGTGCCACGGTCAATTAAATCGGACCACCAGGGGATAAATAAACCCGCCCCCACCCGCCATTATCAATTATCATTACCAATATGTAGGGGCGGGTTCCACGGTCAATTAAATCGGACCACCAGGGGATAAATAAACCCGCCCCCACCCACCATTACCAATATGTAGGGGCGGGTTCCACGGTCAATTAAATCGGACCACCAGGGGATAAATAAACCCGCCCCCACCCACCATTACCAATATGTAGGGGCGGGTTCCACGGTCAATTAAATCGGACCACCAGGGGATAAATAAACCCGCCCCCACCCGCCATTATCACCATTATCAATTATCATTACCAATATGTAGGGGCGGGTTCCACGGTCAATTAAATCGGACCACCAGGGGATAAATAAACCCGCCCCCACCCACCATTATCAATTATCTTAGCCTTTCTTTTTGTCATATTCACGTTTGAGTAAACCAGCGATACCGAAGGCTAAACCAGTTCCCAAGATGGTAAAAGGTTCTGGAACCGCAGTAGTCTCAAAATCAAATTGTGCAGTGTTGTTGGTTTGGTCAATTCTAATTAAGCCTTGAAAACCACCTGTACCTTTAACTTGATTATCGCTTTTAAATAGGGCTTCAGCCGCGATATTAACAAACCTCATACTACCTGAGATGAAGTCATCCTCAATACTAATTGATCTTAAATCCATAGACCATTCAGATAAACCGCCCACGTCATCAAAGCGCAAGAAATCAATAACTTGATTAGTGCTGCCGAAGTCTGTATCTCTAATGATATAACGAGAGTCAATTGCTGAATTAGTGGTATAGTCAACAAAAACCCCTGTAGCTGTATGGTTATCAATACCAAAATTACCAGTAGGACCCCCGGCATTACCAGCAGCATCTAGGAAGTCGAAATTTAGGGAGGTGCTATTATCGCCAATTACGGTAAAAATGGAGTTGGCTGTAAAGCGATCGCCTGGGGAAAAAGTCAAGGCTTGAGCGGGTGCAGCAGCTAGGAATGATAGACTAGCAATGGATAGAGAAACTGTGGCACATTGGACCTGATGTTGTAGTTTCATCTTCTGTCAACCCTATTTTCCTAAAAGAATTATGCTTTTAGTATGGCAACTCTCCAGGCCAATGTCTAGCACACTTAGGGCATTTTATCAACACATTACATAAAAATACGGTTCAGCTTCACATAAAAGGGGGTTTTGTAAAGCAGCAACCGTAAAATCACGGTATGACCCCAACCGAAAAACAAACCCGCCCCTAGGTTGATGTTTCTGACGGGCAGGCTTAGTATATGTCAACTGGTGAGAAACCTTAACAGGCTGTTGATAGCCTTAGCTTTCCTTTTTGGAGGGTTGACGTTTCAGCAAGCCAGCCATCATTCCGAAAGCGACTCCAGCGCCAATAATGCCCATGGGTTCGGGGACAGAAGTAACTTCAAAATCAAATTGTGCGGTATTGAATTCGCGGTCAATTCTGATCAAGCCTTGATAGCCGCCGCCACCTTGTGCTACATTATCGCCTCTAAACAGGGCTGTGGCATAAATATCGACAAACCGCATATTATTAACAGCACTATCGCTGACGACATTGATGGATGTCAAATCCATAGACCACTCATCTAAACCGCCAAGACCATCATTAAAGGTTAAGAAGTTGGCTACTTGGGTGGCGCTACCAAAATCAACGTTTTGAATGGTATATTCTGAGCGAACTTGGGAACCTGTGGTGTAGTCTACAAAAGAACCCACAGCAGTAAAGTTATCAATGCCGAAGTTCCCCGGCCCACCAGTGTTGCCGTCTACGTCGAGGAAGTCAAAAAATAGAGATGTGGAAGAATCTCCGACTAATGTAAATTGGGCGTTGGCGGTAAAGCGATCGCCAATATTAAATGTAACAGCTTCAGCGGGTGAGCTGGTTAAAACAGATACGCTGGCAACAGATGCAGCAATGGCAGCAAATTTAATTTGATTTGATAAATTCATTCTCGGTGTGTCCTGTGTTAATAACTTGCTATAACTGCATTCTGGCAAGTCCCCACAGTTACTGTCTACCCCTAAAAGCTGATTTTACGAAGACATTACATAAAAATACGGTTCAGCTTCACATTAAAGGGGGTTTTGTAAAGCATGACCCGTAAAATTACTGATGCGCCCCAGTGTCTGTAGTTAAAAATACTGACATGACATAGGGCGACAACAGAGAGGCGCTTAGGCTTTGAGGCTAGATTGCTTTTTCTTCTTGTCGTGTTCACGCTTGAACATACTGCCAAAACCCAAAGCCATACCTGTACCCAAAATAGTCAGAGGTTCGGGGACTTGTTCGATATTGTCTACACCGCCGCCTGCGCCAGCTAATTCAAAGCTACCGTCAGTAGTTTGGAATTTAACGGGAAAATCAAGGAGGTTCGCGCCAATGGTAGTGGTCCCGTTGGTAAAGTCGCCTCCAATCCTTAATCGTAGACTATCAGATGCACCAGCAGCTAAAGCACTGTTCTGGGAACCACCATTACAACCCTGGGTGAAAATACAGATGTCAATTTGTTTAAAACCACCGGGGAAGGTTTGTTGACCGCTCCTAACTTGAGCCCCACTGAAGTTAGTGCCACTTTGTAGGAGTTCAACACTGGTGGCGTTGGGGTCGATACCGAATCCAAAACTAACAATACCAGCTTCGGTAAATGTTTGGGTGAGTGCTGTGGTGTTGCTAATATTGATGGTCAGGTCGAGATAGCTACTGGTAAAGCTATCAACCTTAAAGGTAGAAAATGCACTCAGGTCTTGACTCAGGCCGCCGGAACCATCAAAATTTTTATCCAAAAACCAATCAATCCGAAAGGTTGATCCTATATCATTGGTGGTAACTCCGACCTGCCACAGGTCTTGTTGGGGATTTCCGGCTTGATCTCCGGTTCTGGTAATATTAAAGGCGGCAGCGGGTAAAAATGCGGAAGAAACGATGGCTACACTGGTGGCTAATAAAGCTGTACCAAATAAATAATTTGTTTTCATGGGTGGGAATAGGTTTTAGTTGAAAGGATGTTTGTAGTAATCAAAAATATTAACTACATAAGTGATATATATATGAAATTGAAGGAAAAAAAAGATGATCGGAGGCAATTTGTCTATAATTTTACAAAGTCGATCGCTTATCTTTACATAATATGGTCAATTGTAAATCTTTGACAGGATGATTGACTAATCGCTAAATATGTGGTAAAAAAGCACGGCTCAAGCTATCAGTATGAGGGGGAATTTGTTGGCCAAGTTAAAATACCCCGATCGCCATCTAATTCTACTTGTAAGCCGACAGGTAAAATAGCGTTGGGGCCGTCGTGACCAAAGCTAAGATTAGCGACAATGGGGATATTCAGGTCAAAAAGGCGATCGCGCAATACTTGTTCTACGGAAAAATCCCCAGGGGAGTTAAAGGGAGACCCGGACTGACTAAAGCGCCCCAAGGCGATACCAAGGACACCCTCAAAGGCTCCTATGGTGCGCCAGTAGGTTAACATTCTATCTAGGCGGTAGGGTTCCTCGTTGACATCCTCAAAGGCGAGGATAGCATTAGTTAAATCCGGTTGGTGGGGGGTTCCTAATAGATAGGTAGCCACAGTTAAATTACCAGGAAATAGGCGACCGCGTACTTTACCGCCGCCCCACCCGTCTCCGTGGAGAGGTTTTAAGGGTTTACCTGCTAGATAGTCAAATAAACGAGCGATCGCCCAATCAGGTTCTTGGGCTAAAGTGGTTAAAACCGGGCCATGAATGCCTAAAATATTTTCCTGTCGGGACAAAGCCCACAATAGGGCGGTAATATCAGAAAACCCGATTAAAAACTTGGGGTTAGTGGAGGGGGGAATATCAGCAATAGACAACCCTTCCAGGAGTCTAGTCGCGCCATAGCCTCCCCTAGCACAGAGAATACCTCGGCTGTAGTCATCGCCAATGGCATCTAAGAGTTGACGGCGGCGATCGCTATCGGTTCCGGCGAAATAACCCCAACTGCGATCGTAACCAGAAGTGAGGCTAATTTGATATCCTTGCGATCGCCAAATATCTAAACCTGTTTCTACAGATAATGGTTCCCGAATTTTGCCACTCGGAGCAATGACGCGCAAGTGATCGCCGGGTTTTAACTCCTCAAATGTCATGGTCGCTATCATCCTCCTGAGTAGAATCATTAGGGGAACTATCGGGTAATTCTGGGGGGGTGTCTGCTGCTATTAACACCTGATCAGATTCGGAAATATCGGAACTTTCGAGTATAGGTTGACTCAAAGTCCAGTTATCAAAAATATCCTTTAATACGGCTTGTTCCAACCAAGTTTTGGTGACGACGGCCAAAGGAAGGGCGAGAACCAAACCCCCAAATCCCAGAAATCTGGCAAAAAACAATTGTGCCATCAAGGTAGCGGCTGGGAGTAGAGAAATTTGTCTCTGCATAATCATGGGACTGAACCAATAACTCTCCAAGTTCTGAATAATAATATATGCGACCAAGACTAAAAAGGCTTTACCGGGGGAGTCTAAAAGAGCGACGGAAACGGGAAATACGACACTCAAGGTGGGGCCGATATTCGGAACTAGGTTAAACACGCCAGCTAACAAGGCATGGGCGAGAACAAATTCGACATTTAATATGGTTAAACTGATATAACTCAGAGTAGCGATAAACACAGAGTTAATGGCAATTCCGCGCATCCACTGCAAGAGGGAAATTTCACAGAGACCCAAAATTTCATCGGCTCGGCGGCGATAAAAGGAGGGAAATAAGCGCACCACTAGCCGCCGATAGGAGGCGGGATTGGCGACTAACATGAGGGTAAAAACAAAGATTAATAGACCCTGTAGGAGTGTGTTAACGGAGAAGTTAAAGACGGCGAAGAAATTGCCGAGGATATTCTGAGCAAGGGGCCCAACTTGTCTAGCAATTTCGGTAAAGCCGGGGAGTCTCAAGTTAATTTCTGGGAGCCAAATCGGAGGTTGTTGGAGGGTTAAATCAATCCAACGGCTGAATCTTTCATAGCCTCTAGGAACCAAGTTGAGCAGTTGTTGAAACTGGTCTAAAAAGGGAGGCATAATTAGACTAAAAAACATAATGCCCAAAAAGGAAACTAAGCTGATAGCTAGGAAGACGGCTTTACCGCGACTCAGCCTAAATCGTTGTAGCCAGCGCACTAAACCATTAAGGGCGATCGCCAAGATAACTGAAGTAAATAACAGTAAGAGAATATGTCGAAATTCCCATAAAATGGTTAGGGAAATGGCTAGAAATAAAAAGGCGATCCAATCTCCAAGTTTCACTATTTAACTCCCATTGATGCGCTTGCCAACTATGATGATGGTGTTAGATTATCTGATTTTGCCTGTAAATTTGCAGATAATTTATGTTCGCCATCTAACAGAAACAACCAAACCACTACTACCAACCAGTGAAACAAAACTGGAATTAACAAAGACCCGGTTAAAGTATAGGCGATCGTGCAAGCTAATCCCAAAATTGTAGCTAAACTTAAAAATGGGGTTTGGCAAAAGGTAGGATTTCCGGCTCGATTATAAGTTAAAGCGGCGATGGGGTGGGAAATTATAAACAGAATGAGGCTGAAAGCCGCCCAAAATAGCCATATCAGGGGCGAGAGAGCTTCTGTGGGGGGAGGTATTAACAGCACGCGAAAGAGGGTTTCCTCAAGCAGTGCGGGGGTGATAAATAGCCAAATCATAGCCCCTAGGAGTCGCAGGGGGTGAAAATCTATGGGGTTCCATTTGAGAAAATTCATGGAGAAGCCGAGGGGAAGGGCGATCGCACTATAAACCAGAAAGGTGGCGGCTAAAATCCACCAATCTGATGGGGTGGGAAGGGCTGTGGCCATTGCTAAACGGTTTAAGAGATTTGCCAAAATGGACATTTGATAAGCACCTCTAAATTTAGGCGATCGCCATAGCTATTTGTTAGCGTTGGCTAAATTGTCCTAACTGTTGGGTGAAGGATTCCCAGAAAGCCTGTTCTTCTCCGATTCTGGTAGTATTTAAACCAGCGTTAAGACTACCTCGGAGGTTTTGGTAATAAGTATCATCTAAAAATGTGATCTCAAGACCAGCGATCGCTAATCTTCGCTGCAAGTCTTCCTGGGTGTAATCTCGGCCATCAATCAAAGCCCCTCGCGGGTCAGACACCAATAATTTGCCATTGACAAACACCGAATTAACCGGGTTCGGCCACCAAGCATATCCGGTATAACCAAACATGGCTGGGACTTCCACAATTTGCTCATCATTAAGTTTAAATTCCTCTTTTAACTGATTAATTAAAGGGGTGATTTTGTCACGATGCAACCTCAAATTATGCTGAATTAATAGTTCATTATTCAGGGCGGCTCTCACTGTGGTTTGGGTGCTTAAACTGCGATTAATTGCTGCGCCTTCGTAACCGGTTTGGGCTAATTGCCGCAATAAATTTACCCCTTCTTGGGGACTAACGACTAGCATTAAGGGTTTACCTGATGCTGTCGGAACAAATGTAATTAGTTCATCTACTTGGCGAGTAATTAACCAAGATGTGTCAATTTCTACGGGGGGCCACTGAACTTGTTGGGCTTCTAAAAAGGCTAAAATATCGGGATTGATAGTTTCGCCGTCGGCTTTTCCGTAGTAAATACGCCCCATAGGATAGCCGGGAAGAGGTGGGGTAACATTAAGGTTGCCATAGAAATCTAACCATTGATTTGGGGAGTCAATTTCGCGGGGTTCTCCTATTTCAGCCCAACCAAAATTTCGCCCTAATAAGGATCTGGCATAATCACCACCGCCAGGGGGACTTAAAGCTACATTGTATTGACGCAAACCATCAGGACTGGGAAATTGTACATAGCCAATGGCGGTGCTATCTCGCATCCAGACGGTTTCTCCTGGGGTAATACGGGTGGGGGTTCCGGTGGGAGCGATCGCATCTTGTAGGGCTTCTACTACGTCTTGATTCACACCGCGATCGCTTATATGTACCTGGGAAACGGGGGCGGTATTAGGAGACATAATCCAAGGTGCGACACCCATTTGGATTTGGTCAGAGGCGATTTCTGTGTCATTTTTACGGGCGATCGCTTTGACATTGACCAAGCCACTCCATTGACCATCAGCGAATTGTTTAGCTTCCACACCGAGGATAATAGTAGGGCTAAATTCCAGGGGAGAAGCACCGGACAAATCAATATATTTCCAGCCGCCAATAGTTTTCTGGAACATATTAATCCGGCGGCGGGAGGCTTCATCAACGCTAATATATATATCTGCGTCTTGATATTCTTCGGAAATCTTAAAGTGAATTTGGGCTAAATCTGCCTCATCATATTCGCCATTAACAATGCGATCGTGACTGTCGGGAATACCACTGCGATCGTCATCATCATTATTAAACAGAATTAAGGGTCCAGCAGATAATGACCATTGGCTAGGGCGCATTTTGTCGAGAGCATCAATTACCCCATCTCGGTTAACATCAGCATGGAGAGCAAAACCGGGAAACTTGGGTTCAGCGACAGAAAACTGAGCAATTTCTCCTGTAGTAGCGGTCGGTTCAGCTTCTGGTTGACTAGCTAGGGCTCGTTGATAGGTGACAATGGCTAAATAGCCCTGGTATTCAACAATTTTGTCAATGGCTTGGGGTTGAATTAAACTATCTGCGGGAATTTGTCGCAAGGAGTCGATCGCACCTATCCACAACTGTTGTGCCATTTCCCAATCCTTGACGGTGGGGTTAGGATATTTGCCAATTTCGACTGCTTCGAGTGCTAATTGGGAGGCTTGTTTCCAGTGTTGGCTGGCTTTTTCTTCGTTACGAATGCGGCTTTCGGTTTGGCGTAGGGCTTGCCGCCAACTCTGATATTGTTGCAGTTGTAGTTCATATTGCCAGGCTTCCTGAACTACCAGGGGGTCAGGGGGGCCAGATACTTGGTCAAGTTGGGCTTGTAGGCGATCGCGTAATTCATATAATTGAGCCACAGATTGGGGATTTTCCCGCACTGTTTCTAAGCGATCTAAGCTAGAGGAAGTTCTGCCATATTCCGATAAGCGAGTTTCCAATTCCCAGATCTTATATTCTACAGGCCCCTCTGTCTCCGCTGCTAGTTGAGCCACTGCATGAGGCGCGGGTACTAAGATAATCCCCACCACAACGCCCAATGTATTGACTAATGCCATCGCTATGTACCGCATCCACCCCATAGTTAACTCCTCAAGCGACGACATTGATTTTACCAGAAAGGCAGTGGGATTTATGCAGAAAGCAAAGTTTGAGGATTGGCGGAAATTTCATCGATGTTATCCACAATTTCAAACACCCTATCTAGTTGGGTAATTTCCAATACCATCTTAGCCACATCCCCCAGGTGGCAAACCACTAAACGACAACCCAATTTTTTAGCTGTTTTTTGAGCCACCACTAAAGCCCCCAAACCAGAACTATCGATAAATTCTACATGGCTCATATCTATGATCCAAAGTCTGGGTGGTTCATAAGTGATTGACAAAAACTGTTTTTTCAGTTCTTCTGAACCTTGGGAATCTAATTTATTCTGAGGCCGAATGATCCAGGGTTTGTTAGCACTCATGACTATTTCTCCTATGTCTAATGAATTTTTGAAAAGTTTTTGGTCAACCTACCACACTTGCCTTTAGACGAGGTAGTTATAGGAAAGATTCCCCTGGTGACAACTACATGGTATCTGACCGAGGTGCCAAATATGTTGTCGTAGGTAACAAAAAATGTGTGTTGGCGATCGCCCCTGCCACACCCAGGGGAGAGTTCCCCCGAGATTAACCACCACAGCTATGGCGGTTATCGAATGCAATATAGCTAAAAATATTATACTATTGTAAAGAATTGCGAAAAAAATATGAAGACACCATTGAATGTCCTTTGAAGTTGTATCACTGGAAACAATTAAGGCGATCGCCCATGAATATGGCTATTGGGCGGTTTTCGGCGGTATCGCCCTAGAAAATGCCGGGGTTCCTCTACCGGGAGAAACTATCACACTGGTGGGGGGATTCCTAGCCGGGAGTGGAGAACTTAACTATTGGTGGGTTCTCGGTTGTGCGATCGCAGGTGCCATCCTAGGGGATAACTGCGGTTACTGGGTAGGGCGCTGGGGTGGTTGGCCGTTTTTGTGTTTATTGGGTAAGTTATTCCGCATCAAGGAAGAACAACTAATTGAAGTCAAAGACCAATTCAGCCAAAATGCAGCTAAGGCCGTTTTTTTAGGTAGATTTGTGGCCCTCCTGCGAATTTTTGCCGGCCCCCTAGCCGGAATTGCTGGGATGAAATACTGGAAATTTTTTCTATGTAATGGTGCTGGGGCGATACTCTGGGCTTCTGTAATGGTTAGCCTTGCCTATTTTGTCGGTCAGGTTGTCCCTTTACCCCAATTAGTTTCTTGGGTGGGTGAATTTGCGATCATTGCTCTGTTATTGGTGGTGGCTTGGTTTGTGATTCCCATGTGGTGGGAGTCTCGCCAGGCGAAAAATATTTAGGGATACAAAAAAAATCCCCGCTCTCCTATGAACGGGGAACCTAGGTAAAATTAACAGAGGCTCAAATTAGCTCTAGCTGCGATCGTTAGCCAAAACCGGCTCAAAACTAGGAACGACCAGTTCATCATTTTGTTTGGTCAACTGGTTGTAAAGCAGCTCTGTATTGGGGAAATTAGCAGCAGGAAGCGTGGGGAAACGCCGATAAGGAACAGTATCCTCGCCAAACACCTGAGCATACTCCATGCTGTTAACCATTGCGCCAATAAACGCCTTCAGACCCTGAGAAGCCAAGATTTGGTTATACTTGCGAATCTCCGCCTGATTAAGGGGAGCGCGACCCAAGAAGTGCTTAGTTCCCAACTCAATCACCTTAGTATTGGGATAGGGAGTGTAGAACTCGCGGATATACAAAGCAGAAGCTCCCAAGGCTTCGACGAACTCCTTAACGGTAATTTCGCCATTACCAAGTTTACTTTCGAGAGCGGTAAACTCTTTCTTAGTAACATAGGGGTCAATATCTCGCTCGAAAATCTGCCGATAGATAGCACCAATTGTAGTTTGGAGCGCCACCTTATCAGTCACATTGGTGAGTTTAAACACCTTAGACTGTTCGCGACGCTTGTTAACTCCCTGTTTAATCTGGTTATCGATTTCCAGTTCACCTTTCATCTGGTCAGTAGGAGTTCCCAACTCCACAAACCTGGGAGTAGGTTCGTCTTTAACCATAGTCATCTTCTCAGCCAGGGTTCCCACACGCATAGAACGCAGAGACAGACCACCCGGAGTCAGATAACGCTCATAGGGAATAGTATCTTCCCCAAAGGCTTCGTTATACTCAACGGAATCAATAATGGCATCCACCAGAGCATAGAAACCCTTTTTAGAGCAAAGGTCAAAGTAGGAATTCATTTCCTGTCGTCCATAGGTGGGTCGTCCCAACAGACGGCGGTGAATGTATTCGATCGCCTTACAAACATAAAGGGAAGTCCAATACATATTGCGGAACACATCAGACTTCGCCAGAATGCGGATAAACTCCCGAACCGTGATATCCCCATTTTCCAGCTTAATCTCAGCCACAGTTTGGCGCTGACCAGAATAGAGTTCCCGACCAAACACCTGCAAATAAGCCGCTCGGATCACCTTCTGAGTGGAACTTTCAGAGAACTTAACACTAGCGCCACTGTTCCCACCCTTGTTGCTAAATTTACTCGAAATATAACCACCGGGAAGTTGATCGAGCTTAAACACCTTGGGACCGAGAGAACCCGGAGCATTCCCACGAGCGCCAGGGTTGCTCAATTGGTTATCAATTCCGGCTCCATTGTGAATTAGAATCCGGCGAGTATCCTTACCAAAGGGAGCCGGACGATTTTTGGGAGAGCGGGTTTCTTTCGGGAAAATCGCCCCAAACTGAATTTCTAAAGGATCGTTACCAATACCATAGACGTGCTGATCTCGCAGAGGCTGTTTATAGTCACCAAACAGAGTAACAAACTGCGGAACCTTACGGAAAGGCGCACTGTAGTTAAACAGGTCAATTTGAGGACCCCAGTTGCGGCACTCTTGGGCTTCCGTACCCAGACCCCGCAGATAGGGCACGGTTTCTTCACCAAAGTAATCAGCATACTCGGTTGAATCAACCATAGCATCCACCAGAGCAGCCAAACCGCCTTTAGTGACGATCGCAAAATATTTGCTAAACTCTTCTGGAGAACTCAAACCCCGTCCCAAGAAGTGACGCGCCGCCAGTTCCACCACCCGGCTGTTGACAAACCGCGAGTAGAACTGCTGGCGATACAGAGGAGACTTACCCAAACGACGGATAAACTCCTTAGTGCTAATTTCGCCATTTTTAAACTTGGATTCCAGGTCAGAAATTCCTTGGCTATAAGCGCGGGTAATATCACGCTCAAACACCTGCCTATAAGCAGCTTTCACCACATCTAGTTTTTCTGATGAAGACATACCCGACTTCATCACAAACTTCTGGCGAGCCTCAGCCGCATTAAAGTAAATCTGAGGCAATTCCAAGCCTTGCTGATCAACACTCTGACCTTGACGGACTTTGTTAGAAGGGGTTGCGCCTTCAAATTCGCTAATCAGAACATTGAAGTATTGCAGGGCAATTTCCTGACCTTCTTTGTCATTTTGCAGATATCCCAGAGCCGATCGCCGCATTTCCTGTAAGGCCACCAAAGTCGCCGCACTAGAACAGGCATTTTCGATAATTTCCCGCAAACCACGCACGTTAACCGCGATGATATTAGGATCACCCGCCACGATCGCGTAAGTGGTATAACGCAAGAACCAGCTCAAATCCCGCAGGGATTTAGTCATATTTCCCGGACCATAGCGGGAGACATTAATGGGACGGAACCCCGGCGGCAGGAATACTGCAGGGCCAGTTCCTGAATCTTGGAACAGGGACTTTATACCATCAAAGAAGCCACCTCCCCGGTTGTCCACATAGGAAATTGTTCCCAGCTTCATCCCTTCGGCGACTTCCATATCCCCACTACCCGCCGCAGCCATAGCCATTTCTGGCTCTTCGGGTCTTTCCAAAAACGCCAAAGGGGAGCCTCCCGTAAAAATCCGGTTAGCTGCCCTAGACACAATTAATTCTGCGTTTTGGGTGAGAACTTGGGCGATCTCCAGACGTTTGGCCCCAGAACTAAAGTAAGTTGCTAAATCACTAAGTTCAGTTTTCCCCAAGTAGCGATCTTGTTGTTCGGCTTGAGAAATTGTTGAAACTGGGACGGTTTTGTAAAGTTGCGGACGCGCAACTGAGCTGCCACCACTTGCCTTAACACTCATTCGATCTCTATCGCTCCCTATTCACAGTCATTACACTACGGGCATATTACATACACCCTATAACAGGTCATTCTACCCAAGCTCAAGGATCACTTAGACTCCACCGCCAAGTTGAACTGGCTGGGGCTATTGCTCCTTGAGTTGTTAACCTGGTTAATCTTTTTACAGATAATTACAGCTAAAATGTTTTTGGCTGCAATCCTCGCATTTTATTAAATCGCGTATCCAGACCTATTGTATAGACTTACCAGAACTTATCTGAGAAAAAACGATAAGTTTTGTTACATGACCAACACCCTAGAGATTTATGGTCTACTGGGGGCGATTGTAGGGTATTCTGAAAAAGCACGTTCGCTTGCTTGCTTGGGTTGTTGTCTGTTGGTTTTGATCATGGAAGAAATTAGCGCTGCTGTCAAACGGCTTTACGATATTTACCCTTTTCCCCCCGACCCTTTGTTAAATGAACCGCCACCGGGTTATAACTGGCGCTGGTGTTGGTCAGCAGCCTATGGATTTTGTACGGGACAAAAACCCCAAAAAACCAAAATTCGGATTTTGGATGCCGGTTGTGGGACGGGTTCGAGTACGGAATATCTGATTCAGCTTAACCCAGAGGCTGAGGTTTTGGGTATTGATTTGAGTTCAGGAGCGATCGCTACCGCTCAAGAACGCTGTCGGCGCTCCGGGATATCTACTCGGGGAACTCCAGAGCCTCAATTTAAACAGATGAGTCTCTATGATGTGGGACAACTCGAGGGAGAGTTTGATTTGATTAACTGTGTGGGGGTACTCCATCACCTACCAGACCCCATTCGGGGTATCCAAGCCTTGGCTTCTAAATTAGCGCCCGGGGGATTATTACATATTTTTGTTTATGCTGAGTTGGGTCGCTGGGAAGTGCGACTTATGCAGCAGGCGATCGCCTTACTACAAGGGGACAAACGCGGCGATTATCACGACGGCGTAAATGTGGGGCGCAAAGTTTTTGAAGCCTTACCCGAAGATAACCGTCTAGTCCTGTATGAGTCCGAACGTTGGGCTCTGGAAAATCAGCGAGATGAGTGTTTTGCTGATATGTATGTCCATCCCCAAGAAATTGACTACAACATTGACACTCTGTTTGAGTTGATTGATAGCTCTCAATTGGAATTTGTCGGTTTTTCTAATCCTGAGTATTGGGATATTAATCGCCTGATTGGTAAATCCCCCGAACTTATCGAAAGGGTGGAAAATTTAAGCGATCGCCAACTATATCGCCTCATTGAGTTATTAGACCCCCAAGTTAGCCATTATGAGTTTTTCCTGGCTCGTCCCCCTGTACCCAAGGCTAATTGGTCTGATGATAGCGCTTTATTAGCTGCCATTCCTCAGTTAACCTACTGTTTGAATGGTTGGCCGAGTCAAACAGTATTTGATTGCAATTATCACCTGGTGACATTATCAGATGATGAGTTTGAGTTTCTCAAAGCCTGTGAAACTAATTCAACTGCTGATGGTACCGTAGAAAATCCCCGCACTGTCGGTGATATTCTGGCTGCTGTCCAACTCGATATTTCTGGAGTGCGATCGCTCCTATCTCGACAGTTTATCCTCCTAACTCCCACCTCTTAGCAGGGGGGGTGAATCAATCAATATTAGCCAGATTCATAATCACTGCCTCCAAGCCAGAAACTACCCTAGCGAGGTGGTTATAGTTAACCATTGCTGGGGTATCTTCCTGGCTGTGATAGTAGGGATAGCGAAACATAGCCGTATCCGTGACCATAATTCCCGGATAACCCTCCTGCCAGAAAGACCAATGATCCGACCAACCCGCACCCGGAACCGTATTAGGTAAAATCGAGCCTTCTGAGGGAAACAGCGTATGGGTACGGAATGCTTTAACTACTTGCCGGACTAATCCCCCAGACGCGAAGTTACCAACAAATGCGATAAAGTTTCCAGTAATCGGGTAAATATTATTTAATAGCCCCAGGGGGTAGGTTTGACTTCCAGGAGTGTCCGAGTAGTAGCCCATTGTTTCTAAACTCAGCATCGCCACTATTTTCTCATTTCTTTCTCGCGATCGCTTTGCATAAACCCAACTTCCCATGTCTGGAGTCCAGCTAAAAGGCGGTTCTTCATTCACAAATTCCACAAATCTTAGAGTTTTTTGGGGATGGGTTGGCGCGAAATAATCGGCTAGTGCTAAGACCGCCGCCGCTCCTGATCCGTTATCATTAGCCCCAGGAGATCCTACCACAGAATCATAGTGAGCCCCAATCACTATAATTTCTTCCCCCAGGGCTTCCCCTGGTATTTCTACCTCTAAATTGGTAAATTGGCGATCGCCAATCAGATATTCTTGGCGTTGGACTGTATAACCAGCTTGGGTTAGTCTACTTTCCAGGTAAGCCTCAGTTTTAAGAAGATTATCATAATATATATAGTTGTGTTCTCCCGCCCCAGCGATCGCTTCTACGTCTTGTCGTAGGCGATCGCTAACTTCTTCCTCGTGTCTTGTCAGGGGTGGAAGTGTACCTCTGTAGCTTTTTCCTGGCATCAATATCATGATTACTCCCCTTTCCCATAGTAGGGCGATCGCTAGACTTATCAATCACGAAAATAACTTCGGTGTACCTTAGCACAGTAAATGTTAATCATTTCCCAACTTAATGATAGATTAAGTCTATCATCTTAATGGAGTCCACGCTTCATGCTACCTGTCACCATTGGAATACGGACAATCCTCACCCGATTTTGTCGTTTGTTAATTGTGATTACCATTGAATCATGGCTTCTGAGTGGTTATCTGAATTTTTCCCCCCGTAAAAGTGTCGAATATGCCGCCGTCATTAATTTGTTAGCCGAAATCATAGGAATTATGAGTTTTTTTATAATAAAGGCAGTTATTCCTGGCTTTGTTCATAAAGATTTTATCGTCTATATAATGGTCGGAGAAACTCCCCAATTTTCCCTAACCTTGTTACTCATTACGATGGTTTATTTTTTGTTGTATTTAGCCATTAAAATGAATGGATTTGCCTTGTATAAATTTTTATGCGAAATCCCACCGCAAAAAGATAAGCCTGAGCCAAAAAAATCTCAAAGTCCTCTGATTTTTTCCATGAATCAGGAAACTCAAATCATTATTCGCTCTCTTGTCCGCGCACACACTATTAGTTATGTGTGTATTATAGCCTTAACTGTACTACAAGCTAACGAGGTTTCATAATATGGATAATCCCCTGAAACATCCCTTAGTTAAAAATGTCACTTCTGTGGTAAATACAGTTAAGCCACCTAAGTTATATCACTGGAAAAGTGTAGTCATAGTTGGTCTATTGGCTTGGTTGGTTTCCAGCCTGCTGACCGATAACATTGAACGCAGTAACTCTATAGCTAACCTGAGTTGGATTTTGCTAACTGCTGGGATTTCCTGGCGCACCAATCAACATCCTTTTATAATTCGTGGTGTTTCCCTAAGTCCTTGGATTACCGGAACTTTAATTACCGTATTAATTTATCAGGAAACTGCCCAACAATTGCCCACATTTGCCATAACTGTTTGGCCGATTATCTGCGCTTGTTTTGTGTTTTTAATCCAGGGGATCGATGCTAAATTTAAACTGCGACCAAGTCCCCCCTTAATTAGTGGGCCGTTTCTGTTATTGATTCTTAGTCATGTAGTTCTGAGTTGCTGGATCTCCTTTTATTTTTTGGTTGATAATTGGATCCAAGAATATCCCGATCTATTTGAACAACAAATTATGCTCCAACAAGTTGATAATTTCTCGGATAATCCGAGTAATTTATAATGGTTAATAATGGTTAAAAACTGGTCAAAATAGGTGGATTTATCATGACTGTTATCATTGCGGGAGAACGTAGCGGCGTAGGTAAAACTACAATCACGCTCAGTATTTTGGCTTATCTGAAACATCACAATTTTGATGTGCAATCCTTCAAAGTTGGTCCTGATTACATTGACCCGATGTTTCATGAGTATGTTACCCAAAAACCCTGCCGAAATCTCGATCCGATTCTGACTTCAGAAGATTATGTTACATCCTGTTTTAAGCGCCATATTAGTGGCTCTCAATTAGGAGTTATTGAGGGAGTTATGGGGTTGTTTGATGGTATTCCTAGGGGGTGGAAATCCACAGAATTTAACTCTGATTTTGCCTCAACTGCTTATATTGCTGAATCCTTGAATTTACCGATTATTTTAGTGATTGATTGCTCTAGATTATCCGGTTCTGTCGCGGCGATCGCCCATGGTTATTGTACCATAAATCCTCGTCTAAAATTCGCAGGTGTCATCCTTAACCGAGTCGGAAGCGATCGCCATCTGGATTTACTGAAAGCCGCCTTAAAACCCCTGGATTTGCCCATTTTAGGTGTCCTGCGCCGCCAGGATAATATTACCATTCCTGACCGCCATTTGGGATTAGTTCCCACCCAAGAACTTTCTAATCTTGACATACTCTTAAACCGACTTACAGAATTAGCCGCTAATTGTTTTGATTGGTCTCAACTACTTCCCCTATTGGCGGCGGAAACTGTCACCCCAGAACCTCCAGAGATTCCCGTTAAAACCCCCCCTGTGAAAATAGCGATCGCTCGTGATGTCGCTTTCAGTTTTTACTATGCTGATAACCTCGATTTATTGCAAGAATTGGGAGCCGAATTAATCTGGTGGAGTCCCCTAACTCAAACCATTCCCGAACCCGTTGATGGTCTGTATTTTGGTGGCGGTTTTCCCGAAGTATTCGCTGAGTCTTTAAGTCAAAATCAACCCGCTATTCAACAAGTGCGATCGCTCATTAAGTCCGGTATTCCTACTTATGCAGAATGTGGGGGGTTAATGTATTTATGCGATCAAATTATCGACTTTAATCAACAAGCCTGGTCAATGGTCGGAATTCTTCCTACTACCGCTATTATGGAAAAACGACTCACCCTAGGATATTATCAAGGGAAAGTATTACGACAAACACCCCTACTATCCCCAGGAGATACCGTCTGCGGTCATCAATTTCACCATTCCCACCTCACCGAAGAGCCCCCTAACCCTATCTATGATATTTCTCGCTATCACAGCCTCCAACAAACTCACCCCGAAGGTTGGAACCCCCTTCCTAATGTTCACTGTTCCTATTTACACCTACATTGGGGGAGTCAGACCACCATCCCTCAACGGTTTTTAAAATCCTGTCGCCATAATTATTAATTAGATATAATATTCCCTAGGATCCGGATCGCTTGATTGAGTTTCACTAACAAAGGAATTTACAAGACCATGGAAGCTATACTCGCCGGTGCTTTAGATGCTTTTAATCGACATAGTGGCTGGATTATTTGGAATCTGTTTTTAGCGTTTATTCCCTTAGTTCTCAGCTTCTTTCTGTTTAGGCGAAAAAATCTCTCTCGGTCTTGGTTGTGGTGGATTACTTTAGTTATTTTTATCGCATTTTTACCTAATGCACCCTATTTGCTAACCGATATTATCCACTTAATCAGAGCCACCAGAGCCGGATATTCCGTCTGGGTTATTACTCTGTTTTTTATCCCCCTTCATGTCTTCGCAATTCTCATGGGATTTCAAGCCTATGTCATTTCCTTAATTAATCAGGGTCACTATTTGATTAGACAAGGAGCGAAAAAATGGGTGATTCCCGCTGAGTTTATCGTTCATTTTCTCTGTGCGATCGGTGTATATCTGGGACGTTTTCAAAGATTTAATAGTTGGGACTTGGTGACTCAACCAGATGTCATTATGGTGGAAACTTTGAATGATTTGACTAGCCGGAAACCCCTATTAGTCATCATCATTACCTTTGTGATTATATCCGTTTTATACCTAGTAATGAAACAAATCACCCTCGGCTTGATTTTACAATTTCGCCAAGTTTATAAAACCTTTGAGTAATCCCAGTCGATGCAGCAGAAATCCTCCTTTCCCTAAAAATACCCTAAAACTGACAGATAAATCTAGGGGAAATCGGACAGGTCTGATCCTCGATCGGGTTATGTCTGACAAATAAATAAGTGATGCGTTCTAGGGAAGACAACGAACTGATATTAGAGATGTTGTTATGATTGAGATTTAACTCATTTAGTCTTGATAAATTGTTGAGGGTACTAATATCATTAATTTCGTTATAACTCAGGTTAAGAACTCTCAGATTCATGAGTTGTCCCAAATCGCTAACATCGGTTAGTAAATTGTAGCTTAAATCCAGATTTTCCAGGTTCGTCAGATTCGCGAGAGGACTGATATCTGAGATCCGGTTATTCATCAATCTTAATTCGGTTAGGTTGGTGAGACTTCCTAAAGGCGCAACATCCCTAATTAAACTGGTGTTCAGATCTAGTCTATTTAAATTTAGCAAGTTTTCACTAGCTCTCGCACAGTTAAAGGTTCCGGCTTCCCTCAAAATCAGTTGTACCGTATATCTAGCATCTGGGGATAAATTCTCCCTATTCAGACACCAATCCATAATAGTTGTATAGGTTTCGGAAGGGTCGGAAGAGTCGGATTCAGCTAGGACAGACACCGGACTAATACTCCCGGTTAAACTAATCATTATCCCCATCATCGTTACTCCCCACCATCGACTCAGAAGATTACCCTTAACCATGGCTCATTCCTTCCTTGGATTGATTAATACACCATTTATAGAATAATCCCTAATTTGCCAGATTGCCTATTGACAAATCTCGGAGATTGACTTATGATAAAAGCATGGAGAAATGTGGCGGCATATATATAGCCGTCTGGGGTGGTTTGGTTCGGTGTTGCTCGCATTTAGGGTGCTGTTAAAAGATTAATTCAGCAGCTTTTTGAATGCGGAATATCGGCTCAACACAGCGAGGTAAATTAGGTAAAGGAACGATCGCCAATTCCCCAAAGCGATCGCCTGAAATTGCCTTACCCAATTCAGCGCGATTATGTACGATGTAATTTTGGGCGATCGACTGTTCCCGGACAGATTCGACTAATCTTTCAGCTTCTGCTAGAATAGCAGAGCGATTTTGAACAACTCCAATAAACTCGGTATATTCGGGGTCAGCCAGACGTTTTTGTGCTTTCACCACCCGCTGACGCAAGGTTCGCAACCGTCCCATAAACTCAACCCTTCCCAAGACATTCTGATATTTGATCCACAGCTTAAAAATCCAAGCCAGCCAATCACTCATAGCGGTAGGAATCTCCAAAAACCGCAATAGATGACCCGTGGGAGCAGTATCTAATACAATCAAATCTTGTTCGTGGCTTTCCAATAACTCCATCACCTCCACCAGAGACAACATCTCATCAAGTCCTGGGAGAGACTGGGAAACAATGCGCCTCCAAGCCTCTGGTCCATAAGCCAGTTTGAGATTAGCATCAGGGTCTCCAGAATCTCCCCCCATCATTTCCGCCAATTCCCAGAGATAGTCTGAGCGAAACCTATCGAGAACCTGGTCAGCATCAATTTCCTGACCGCTAAGGTTATCAGTAATGTTAAGGGCTTGATGTCCTAACTGACAACCGAAGGCATCACCCAAGGAATGGGCTGGGTCAATAGATACCATTCTAACATGGCGCGCGCTGTAACGTTCTGCCATCGCCCAACCTATAGCAGCAGCAACAGTGGTTTTACCCACACCACCTTTTCCCCCGACAATAACTAAACGCCGCCCCAAGGACAGAAAATCTGGTAATTTAGGAGCATCAGGGAATGTCACCAATGATACGGGCTGGTTTTCGGTTTGGGTGATGATAGCTAATTGGTCATCGTTACCCAAAGGCTTAGTTTGAGCAAATAAGCTATTTAAGGCGGTAACTCCCAGGGGTTCGGTGTCTAATTCCGGGACGAGAAATATAGGCTGATCGGCGGCGATTTTGATAAACTCAGCCATGAGGGGTTGCTGTTCACGATAGCGATCGCCATCAACAGTTTCCGCCACGATATGATTAATCCAAATCCCCCCCAGATGAATTTTGAGAGTTTGTAGAGACTCCAGAAATCGCCTGGTTTCAAATAAACTCATGGGTTCAGGAATTGCCACACAGAAACAAGATGTATGGTCAGCGTCTTGCAGCCTAGCGCGTCCTGAAGCGAGTTTGTCCCGCATTTCATCTAAAAACTCATCTCCTTCGTCTTGGCGGTGGCTACCAGTAAAGGAACTGCCGATGGTGCGATGTTTTTCTTGGAATAGTTCGAGGGATTCTAACAAATTATCCAAAAAATCCATTAACCCCAAAAGGTTGAGGGCGTGACCACTGGGAGCCATATCCACCACTACCCGGTCGATCAGGTTTTCGTCAAAGAGGCGCTGAATTTCCAATAAACCCATCAACTCATCAACTCCCGGCCATTCGAGGTCCCAAACGGGGGTAAGGTCTTCGCCTTCTACAAAACTGCCACGTTCCACCAACAATTGTAGGGTATCTCCGTAGCGTTCCTTAAAGTCTTTGAGTAGTATATGGGCATCTAGGGCGCGGATACTCAGGTTGGGTAGGGGAACAAAATCAACAGAGGCAGCGACATGGTTGGGGGTGTTATCTACCTGCATTTGTAGCACATCTCCTAGGGAGTGGGCTGGATCTGTTGATAGTAGCAGGATGCGATCATCAGGAAACTGACTAGCCCAATGGAGGGCTAACCCACAAGCCAGGGTGGTTTTACCCACACCTCCTTTACCACTAAATAGAGCTAAACTTAGCTTATGAAAGTCCTCTACCATAAATTTCTCTGATTGACTCCATTTTTTACCTTGGGGGCGATCGCCTGATCAGAGCAAGTCCCGGCTACATCATTATTTAATGATTCCGAGTTATGTTGACCATTAGACCCAATCACCCCATGACCCTAGCACCTACTCATCAGCCCTTCAGCCTCAGCAATAACTGTCATACGGCAGATGATGATTGGGAGTTCGCTCCATCATAATGGAATTATAGAAAGTTGGCAAGGATTAAATTAACCCCCCTGGGCCTAAGTCCCAATTAAACCGTGTTCTTTCCCTATTTCAGGAAAATCCTGCTATCTCATTTCTAACTGGAAAAATGAAACAAGTAAGATACAAAACCCTCGACGGTTTGCCTATTTTTAATCAAGTTCAGCTTAGGCGAGGTTCAAATCATGAGTAACATTAAATCACAAACCCAAATGCTGATGATGGCATTTCCCCTGTTTTTGGCAATCCCCGGAGTCCCCAATGCCGTTTTTAATCAGTCTGAGGTCTTATCTTTCCCGGTGAAGACAGAATCTATCTTTTGGGGGAGTGAAAATACATCCCCCTACGAGTTACCACTACCGGAGGTTCAACAAAGACGACCCTCTGAGTGTTATGATAATGGAGTCTGTTAATATCTTTTGACAGCTACTGGGGTGCAATACTGAGAGTTGGGGGATATGTAACTGCTGCTATCAATTGCTATGAATTCTACCAAGCCGACATAGCCAGCAGTCTGGGTGTCTTCCCTAATTATTGCCTGATGAGATTTGACGAATTATTGGATATCGGTATATTTAACGGTACAAGAACAGTTCAAGTTTGAATAGCAAGATGGTAAGGGCTATTTGTTGTGGTTATTATGGGGAGGGGAATGGCGGTGATGAGGCGCTTTTGGCTTCGTTATTACAGATGCTACCCGATACGGTAGAAGCGATCGCTTTATCGGGAAACCCTAGCCAAACTGAGACCCAATACGGAGTTCAAACCGGCGATCGCCGAAATGCCTTTCAGGTGTTGAAAGTTTTGCGGGCTGCTGATTGGTTTATCTGGGGGGGCGGCAGTTTAATCCAAGATGTCACCAGCACCATCAGCCCATTATATTATACGGGATTGATGGGATTAGCTCAACAGATGGGATTGACCACTATTGCTTGGTCTCAAGGTATTGGTCCCCTCCAGCGTCCGATTACCCGTGCTATGGCAAAAAGGGCTTTTTCTGGGTGTAATCTAGTTACTGTCCGTGATAGTGGTTCGGCTGCCCTATTGACAGATTGGCAAATTCCGTTTACCTTAGCTCCTGATCCAGTGTGGGCACTTGACCCCAAGCCTGTACCGGGGCTGTGGGATTTTCCAGCCCCGCGAGTGGCTGTCACCTGGCGATCGCATCCATTATTGACCCCAAAACGGTTAGAGATTTTAACTAGGGCTTTGGTGTCTTTTCAGCAGGTGACGGATACCTATATTTTACTGGTTCCGTTTCAATTATCCCAAGATTTGGCGATCGCTGAGTTAGTCCATAGGGCTATTCCTCACCATAGCCAAATTCTGAAATTAACAGATCCTCAAATGTTGCGGGGATTATTTCAGGGGGTGGAAATGGCTATATCAATGCGACTACATAGTTTAATTATGGCAGCCTCCCAGGAATGTCGCTGTTTTGCTATTAGTTATGACCCTAAAGTGAGTCATTTAATGGCAGAATTAGACTTCCCCGGTTGGGAACTTTCCCAAATTCCCGATGATGCTAATATCATTAGTAAAGCCTGGATTGAACATTATGTTAATGGCGATCGCCTTGACCGTGTTAAAATTCAATCTCTGAGCGATCGCGCCCAACTTCATGGGGAACTATTGCAATCATTAATTAATAGTTAGCTACTCTTAATTGGAGGTGTAAACATTGGGAAGAGTTCGGGTTCGTCAGCACGTTAACCCTTTAGCGCGGAAATTTCAATTCTCTGTTAAAAACCCAAATTGGTCAGAGATATATAGTGATATTAACAAACCTCTCCATATTGATATTGGATGCGGAAGGGGTAGATTTTTATGGAAACTTGCTCAAATCCAAGAATATCATAATTTTTTAGGGTTAGAAATACGTCAGACTTTAGTGGAAGAAGCCAACCATTGGCGCGACCAAAAACAGCTAACTAATCTACACTATATTTTCGGTAATGCTAACTATTCCCTATCCTCAATGTTAGCATCTTTGCCCCCACAAACTATCAAAACAGTTAGTATTTTATTTCCTGACCCTTGGTTTAAAAGCAAGCATCAACGGCGGCGAGTAGTACAACCGCAACTGGTGGAAGATTTAGCCAAGTTTATGGTGTCCGGTGGTTGGGTATTGTTAGCCTCGGACGTGGAAACTGTGGCGATCGAAATGCGCGATCGCTTTAGGGAAAATCCCCGCTTTCATCTCCTCTCAGAACATTGGTTAACAGACAACCCCCTACCCGTCGCTTCCGAACGCGAAATCGCTACCCTTAACCGTGGCGAACCCGTTTATAGGACTCAATTTAAGGCGAATTAATCACTCTTAATTCACCCCAGACATAGCTTGGGGGTCTTGGCGTGTGTAAATCTGTCCATCATTCCACAGTCCTTGTATCTGAGTCCAAATCGCACTAAAAAATCCCCAGAAATAGAAAATCCCCCGCACCATAATTTTAGTAAACCCACCACTTTTGTTACAAGGAGGATGTCCGAGAACATGACAATCAAATAGACGGATATATAAATGTAGGGATTGTTTCCAGGTTAAATGCTTAAATGCCATCAAAAAATGATTATGATAATGGGTAATTTGGTACTCTAAAGACCGGGTACTAATATCATGACAGCCTCCGGTGGGTTCCCCAATATGCACTAAAACTGCTTCTGGATCATACCAAATCTGATAATCAGTTTTTCGGATATCCAAGAAAAAATCCGACTCCTCACGCACCGCGCTACCCCTAAATCGTTCATCAAACCAAATTCCATGGTCAGTAAAAAGCGATCGCCTAAAAGACATATTACACCCCCGACCACTAATAATCTTTTGAGGTTTCATAGTATTAACCACATCCAAATAATACCAAGCAATACCCGGATCACTCGCCTCTGGTGGTAGATAATCAAAAGTCGGTTGTGTGTGGGTTCCCTGTAAATGTTCTGGGGTTAATACCCGACCCGCTACCGCGCCAATTTCAGGATGATCAAGATAGTTGCGAACATGGTACATGACGAAATTAGGCTCAAGTGTAACATCATCATCAATAAAGATGACAATCTCTCCCGTAGCGCGTCGCACCCCATAATTTCTCGCTCCCGGTAAACTAGCCCATTCCAGTTGACACCAGGAAATTTTCCCAGATTGTGACAACTTTTCTAAATACTCTTGAGTTTCCGGTTCATGGTTTTTCGTTTGGTCAACTACCAAGATTTCCAAATCTGGGTAATCATTATTCATCACATCCAATAAACTATTCCGCAACAATTCTTCACGTCCATAGGTAGGAATAATTACAGAGACTTTAGGAAGATTCATAGTTTTGATAATATCCAATAGTTACTGATTTTTAGGGCTGACAAATCGAATTGTAAGCCTCCACAAACTGAGGACCAATCACATTCCAACTATAGCGCTCTCGAGATAAGTTTTGTCCATTATTACCCATTTCTCGCCTGATATCCGGTGCATTAATTAACCGCTTTAAAGCACTTTCCCACTGGTCTAGGGTTCCCGGTACAACCAAACCAGCATTTTCCTCAATCACATCTACCGCGATCTCAACTTCCGGGGTAATAACTACAGGTAATCCAGCCGCCATAGCTTCAGCCACCGCAATACCAAAGTTTTCCCCCAAAGATGGTAATGCTAAGAAATCACAGCCATAGAGTAAAAGTTGTTTATCCTCACCACTAACAAAACCTGTAAATGTCACATTTTCCCCTAATCCTAGGCTGCTGATTATTCCCTCAATATATTGACAATAAGCAGGTTCCCCACTCCCTCCAATCACCAAATGAAACTTATCTTCACCCTGGAGATTAGCCAAAACTTTAATTAAAAAATCAAGTTGTTTTTTGGGGTGAATCCTTGACAGAAACAAAATAATCGGGGTTTCCATATCCACCGAAATATTATATTTTGCTCGCAGAGCCATTTTAGCGTTAGGATAAACCGTCGGGAAATGGATGCCTAAAGGTATATTAACCGTGGGTGCATCTATACCAAAATCACCCACATATTTTTGTTCTAGCTTAGTGGTACAATGAATCAGAGACGCTTTTTTTAAGTTGGCATTTTCCAACAGGAAATTATAGATATTTTTTTTCAGCCGCTTTTGATTAATCACCCAGGGGGAAAAATGACCGTGAGGACTAATCACATAGGGGATTGATTTCTGTCGCGCCTTCCTCGCCCCAAATGTACAAACATAGGAGAATAGGGAGTGAATATGCACTAAATCATAACCCTTAATATAGGTATTTAGCCACTGCATAAGTTGCCGAGAAATCGCATATTCAGACAAGGCTGGAACGGAGGGAGACCATCTCGGGAAAAATAAAACTGGTACATCCTGATAATCTATAAACTCACCACAGGGAACCTCTAACACTCCCGGACCGCTATCATTAGTGGTGAGAATTTCCGCCTCTACCTGACAATTTCTTAGCGCCTGAACAATCTCGCTCACAGCAACGCTAGTCCCGCCTCTAATGGGACTCACTGAAGGAATAATATGTAAAACTTTTGCCATAATTTTATAGGTGATTTCGTGAATTTTTCCACATTAGTTTTACCCAAGTTTTCCGGAAGCGGCGATCGCTTGTTCATACAAAGCTATATATTCATTAATCATTTTCTCCGTAGTAAATCTTTTGGCATTATCAAATAATGGTTGGGGGTCTGTCTTAATGATGTTCAGGGAATCCAGAATTTTGGTGGCTGATTCTTCGGGGTTCTTGGGGTCAATATAAATCGCTACATCTCCCCCCACTTCCGTCATAGGAGGTATATGGGATGTAAACACCGGACAGCCACAGGCTTGGGCTTCAATAATCGGCCAGCCAAACCCTTCTTGAAGGGATGGAAATAGTAAAGCGATCGCCGCCGAGTATAAAGCGCGTAGGTCTTCATTATCGATGTTAACACAGGGAATAACTAATGGTTCTAATTCATAGTTTGTGATCAGTTGTTGTAATTCTTCAGTAAAGGGGGCTCCCGCCATCACTAAATAAATATCGCCCTTGACCAGTTTTTGTTGAAGATGGGCAAAGATTTTGACAACTCCTAACCGATTTTTATACCATTGATTACCACCTACATGGAGAATAAAAGAACTATTTTCGGGAACTTTTAATTTTGCCAGCCTGGGTTTATATTCAGTTTCTGACATGGGGCGATAAGGGTAATTTAACCCCATATAAATAGTAGTTGCCGCCTGGGGTTCTAGTTCGCTAATCCTCAGTAAATCCTCTCTGGTCTTTTCCGAAATACAGGCTACTCGTTGAGCTTTATTTAACCCTTTCAGAATGATTTGTTGAAGTTGCCGACCTGTCCACCGGGTGGGATTTTCGGGGATTTCTCCTAAAGCTGAACGGACGGCTAGTAAATCATTACAGGTAACAATGTGGGGGATTTTTTGTAAGTAGCGGGTATAAAATCCATTGGAATGGTCGCAAATATGAGCAACATCAGCCCAGGCTAAGTGTTCTTTTAATGTAGGGGGAAACATGATAAACTTATCGATATATCCTAACCATTTTCCTACACCACTACCGCCGGGTTTAAGCTGTCCTAACTTGGCTTCGGGACGCAGTAAGCGCACGTCATGACCTGCTTTTTTTAACTCGCTCTCCATGACAGCCGAAAAGCGCTGCATACTTTGTTGAGCATCTGGTAGGTAGTTCCCAATCAACAGTATTTTCATTAACTATAATTATAACCCAGGATACTTGTATACTTCTCAATACCAATTCTGTAGATTCACCCGTGACCAGTGTATCATACTTTGATATGGCATAGACAAGGTATGGCTTGCGTCCACGGAAATATTAAGCAATAATAAGCCCTTGACGAGGATTGAACTCGTGACCTCACCCTTACCAAGGGTGTGCTCTACCACTGAGCTACAAGGGCAAGTGGGCCGGGCTGGATTTGAACCAGCGTAGGCGTAGCCAGCGGATTTACAGTCCGCCCCCATTAACCACTCGGGCACCGACCCATTTATTCAACAATTTATAATGGTATCACAAATCTCAAAAAAAGCTAGTGTTTGGGAAAACTTTTTTTTGTAAATCCCAAAATCCTTATCTAGCAAGGGTTTGAGCGAAGACCAAATAAGCGATCGCTTTCCTGAAACCCGAATTAATGGCCAAATAACTGGTCAATGTCTAATCCAGGGCAAGCCAGAGGACCCAGACCGGGAGGGGGAAGAATTCATAGGTTTATTGCGGGCCATCCGACTGGGAAAATCACTTTCGTCGTAAATTTCGCCCACCAACTCCTCTAAAATGTCCTCCAAAGTGACCAACCCCACTGTCCCCCCATATTCATCGACAACGATCGCCATGTGTAAGCGCTGTTGTAACATCTCTGTAAGCAAGCTACCCACCCGTTTAGTCTCCGGTACATAAACCGGGGGAATCATAGCTTCTGTGACCGATGGCGACGGGCTATCAACACTAATTGAGCGCATCAGTTGTAGCGCCCGCTTCAAATGCACAATCCCGACAATTTCATCTTTCGATTCTCCCTGGACGGGAATACGAGAATAACCCGTTTCCAAACACAAATCTATCACCTGTTGGACAGTCGCCTGATGGGAAATAGTCCGCATATCAATACGGGGTTTCACCACCTCCCGCGCCATGAGATAATCCATGACGAGGGTTTTATTTAACAGTTGATGTTTTTGCCAGTCCAGTTGACCGCGACCCCCTAAAATCTCAATCATTAACCGTAGTTCCTGCACCGACAAACCGGGTTGTACAGCGCCCCGGTTGATTAACCGGATAATACTTTGGGCAATGGTTTCAAATAGATAAATAACCGGAGACAGGAGAATAGACAGTAGGTAAATCGGACGAATAACGGCCTTAAAAATAGGTAGAACATTGCTAATAGCTAAAGATTTGGGGGTAATTTCCCCAAATACCAACAGCAAAAAGGTGACCACAGCGGTAGCAATTCCTAGCCCGGCATTACCCAACCAGATAGCAAATAAATTACTGGTGATAATTGCCGAGAAGTTATTAACTAAATTATTACCCACCAAAAGAGTCGTAATAAATCGCGCCCGTTTCTCCAAAACCAGGGTAAACATCCGATTAGGATCACCTTGCTCTCGAATTAGCGCCCGCAACTTGAGATTATCTAAGGCTGTGATCGCTGTTTCTGAACCTGCAAAAAATGCCGATAATACCAACATGAACAGCAAAATTAGCAAATCTATCCAGACACTTCCTAACAAAGGTACGGTTACAGCCGTAGTCGCCAGGTATTCCGGGAGGGATATTCCAATCACAGAGGGATACCAAATTCTAAAACTATGATTTTGAAGTTGAGTGACATCGATTCAGTATAGAATCAATCCTTCACTGCTGAATTAAGCGAGTTTAACATAGTTGTTATCGGTTTTTCGGTTACTACCAGGGTAAATTTGTCCCATCCCAGGATAGAAACTGACCACTATGACTGATTTCTAGGCGGTTAATCACGTCTAAGAGTTGTTGTACAGTTCGATTAACTGAAAATAGCTTTTCGGGTGTAACATTTTTTTGAAAGGGTTGGGAAAGCTCTGTGTCTGTGGTCCCTGGGTGTAGCATGACGACAATGGTTTGGGGACTTTTGCGGGAATATTCGATCGCGACTGTTCGCATTAACATATTTAATGCGGCCTTGGAGGCGCGATAACCATACCATCCACCTAAATGATTATCGCCAATACTGCCTAATTTAGCGGAAATTGTGGCGAAAACATGGCGGCGCGGGCTACTAAAAAAGGGTAACAGATGTTTAGCTAACAATACTGCGCCAATACTATTAACCTGGAAATACTCGATGAGGCGATCGCTATTAATTTGTCGCAAACTCTTCTCGGGTTGGAACCCGACACCATGCAATATGCCGACACAATTAACGACCAGGTCTAATTCTCTGGTTTGATGGCTAATAGTTTCCAAAGCGGCGACTAGATCAGATTCTTGGGTAATATCCATGGACAGACAGACGAGACGCTGGGGATACCGACTGGCCAAGTTTAACAAGTGTTGGGCGGACTCCCAACGCCGATAAGTCCCATAAACCCTGTCAATTGCTGGGTCTTGTAATAGCATCTCGACAAACCCATAGCCAATACCACCATTAGCACCAACAATCAAAATATGCAATCAATTAAGTCCTTATAGCGATCGACAAATCTGTTTTCTCTATAAATGCCCCTGGGGTATCTATAACCAAAATGGTAGCAGCGATCGGACTCAGACAAGGGATATAGTCTGGGTCTCTGGTTTGTGACTCTGGGTAGGGGTGTACAACATTTTTCGGTTGGGGAACTTTTCAGGTGCGCGGATCTACATTATAATCTAGTGTGTCAAAACCTGTTCCCTGTCTCTTATACCCATTTGATATGTCAGCAAGCGATTTTAGCCGAGGTAATGAGTTTCTCCGTAATGGCCAACTGGAGGAGGCGATCGCTGCTTATCAAAAAGCGATCGGTCAAAACCCGGACTTTTACTTGGCTTACCAAAATTTGGGGGAGGCGCTGGAGAAGTTAGGGCGTTTTGATGAGGCAGTTCAAGCCTATCAAAAGGCGGTGGAATTGAAGCCAGAGGCGGCGTGGTCTTATTTGAGTTTGAGCCGAGTTTTGCGGCAGGTGGGACGGTTTGAGGAAGCCAAAAAGGCAGGCGATCGGGCTATGGAAATTGAGCCTAAGTTGGTGGGGGTGCGATCGTCCCCTTCGGATTTGTCGATGGGATCTACCTATCAAATTAGTTCAACTCCCACGGCAACAAACAATAATTACTCAATTAAAAAAAGCCGTTCTCAGTCAGCAGAAAAGAAAGCATCACCCAGCCGAGTTTCACACCAAAAATCTCAGTTATCATCCTCAAAAAACTTTCTGAAACCTCCTCATTTTACAGCTCAGGATTTTGGGGAAAGGCTTTGGGGTGGGTACTCCCGATATGCTCTACCGGCACTAGAAGAAATTAAGCATGATTTAACAACGTCAAAAAGTGAGCGAATTCAAGCAGCATGGGAGTTAGTTCGTTGGTACTATGTTGACGGTGATTATGAAATCGCATTAGAGAATGTTGAGTTAATCAATATATTGGGTGCTGAAATACATCCGAGGTATTTACTCGCAGAAATTCAATGTTTAATCAAGCTAAACCGTATCAGTAAGGCGGAAAAACGCTTAGATTTTGCCATCCAAGTTCTCGGAGAAAAAGCAGATTTTTGGCTCTTGAAAGCTAACATACAACGGATAGTAGCTTTCCAAAAAGGACAAGGATATGAAGCTACAACCTTGCCTCTGTATTATATTAATAAAATCTACGAAAATAAAGGGCTATCACCTCTTGTCCTCAAGGACTCTAGTTTGCCATTATCCTTATCTAACATTACAGCTCATGCAGAACCCAAGATTAAGAATCAGAAGCTCAAGGTTTCTGTAATTATACCCGCCTACAATGCAGCAGAAACCATACACATCGCTCTGGATAGTCTGCGGGAACAAACCTGGAGAAATATTGAAATTATTGTAGTTGATGATTGTAGTAGTGATAATACCCGTGAAGTAGTGGCAGGATATGTTCAACGCGATCGTCGCGTTAAGCTAATTTCTAAAGATGTTAATGAAGGTTGTTATCCGACTCGAAATCGTGGATTAGCATCTGCAACAGGTGATTTAATCATGGTTAATGATAGTGATGATTGGTCTCACCCACAAAAAATTGAGTATCAAATTGAGGTGATGAATAATCGCAAAAGTTTTTGTATTGCGGTGATTTCTCACTGGGTACGAGTTGATGAAAATCTCATGGTAGTGGGGGGACGGAGACCGAAACATCGGCTTTTCGATCTAAATTTTTCCTCTTTAATGTTCAAAAGAAAAGCCCTAGACAAAGTGGGTGTCTGGGACGCTGTTAGAATTGGGGGGGATACTGAGTTTCAATTAAGACTGGAACAGGTGTATGGTGCTAAAGCCCTGTACCGCATTAAATGTGAGGTAATGTTATCTTTGGGAATGGTAAGGGAGGATTCCTTAACTCGTGCCAAAACCACTCATATCAAAACCATGGAATTTGGCATTAGATGGCATTACAGAGATGCTTACAAGTATTGGCATTCTCGGCAGGATTTCCAAACCTCCCCCAAGTTGTCTGAAGAAGTTCGCTCCTTTCCTTGCCCTAGGGGCAATCATCCTTTAAAATCAGAAACATATTTTTACGATGGGGTTGTGGTGGCAGATTGGGCGAACGGTGATAGTGTTTTTGTTTGTAACCTGAACTTTATTGTCGCCGCTCGTCAGTCGGGATTGAAGGTGGCAGCCGTCCATTGGCGCAGCTACAATACCAGTCCTAACATCAGTCTTCAGTCTAGCTTTTATGATGTCTGTGTGAAGTATGGGATAGATATACTCACGCCGGGAGACCAAGTTGAGGCTGAAACTATCGTCTTTGGTTGTCCGAAAGCTCTACAGCATAGACTTGATGATTTCCCCGCCATCAACGCTGAAAAATTGATAGTGATTGTGAATCAATTTGCAGAGGGTTTAATTGATGGGTCTGAGCCACAATACGATCCATATATTGTCAGGGCTAATCTCAAAACTATGTTCGGAACAGAGGGAGACTGGATACCTTCTTCTTTATCTATTCAAAGGTTAATGGCTGAAGATGAACGTTACCCCAAGCCATACCCAACTCCCGGGTATCCAATGATGGATGTTGAACAGTGGTGTAGACAAAAGTTGCGGTGGCGGGGTCAGGATAATCAGAAGCCTGTTGTGGGTCGTCACGGGGCTAATACTCCTATGCAATGGCCTGGAGAATTGACGACTTTAAAGCAAATATATGGTGTAGATAATGCTTGGGATGTGAGAATATTAGGCAGTGCTAAGGGGGCTATTGATTTACTGGGTAAACAGCCTAATAATTGGCAATTTACTTCTGGCGATCACATGGGTATGCAGGAATTTTTGGAAGATTTAGACTTTTTTATTTATTATCCTCATGAAAGTTATATCGAGGCTTTAGGTCTTGAGATTATACAGGCTATGGCAGTAGGGATTCCCGTCATTATTGACCCTCAGTTTGAAGAAACCTTTGGCGGTGCAGCTTTATATGCCAACCCCGAACAGGTGAGTTTGAGAGTCCGGGAATTATGGTCTGACCCAGATAAATATATAAATCGGGCTAAAATAGGTCGAGATTTTGTCTACAAAAACTGTAATTATAGGAGGGTAATGGATATTATTAATTATGCTAATTAGTCGATATTTTTGAAGCCATCACATGGCACAATATTTTGGTTATTATGAACCGATGATTAATAGCTATTTCGTTGATAATCAAGAATTTTAGAAATATGTCAAACAGTGAATTAAACCAATTAAGCAATCAATACTCTGGCTCTAAACTAGGGAAAACAAAGAACGATAATCGAGCCATAAAGCCCGTTTGTAATCTTTGTGGCTGTGAGAAATTTATAGATAGCATGAACCGAAAAAAAGTCAAGTGTAAAAACTGTGGTTCTGTAGAGAGAACACGCATTATAATGTTGTACCTGAAAAAGTTTTTACTTCCACAGCCAGGAATGAAAGTGCTACATTTAGCTCCTGATTATGGATTGTCAAAATACTTTTCTTCGATTCTTGGGAATAATTATGTACCCACTGACATCAATCCTGATAGGTATACAAAAAAAGGAATTACCAATGTTCGTAAGCTGGATTTATGTAAAGATTTAGATAATTGGCAAACTGAAAGCTTTGATATAGTTGTTCATTTGCACGTTTTAGAACATATTCCTTGTAACTATACCGCAGTTTTAATTAAGTTAAATAGATTGCTGAAACCAGGTGGAAAACACATTTTTGGTGTGCCAGTTATGGGTAAGGCTTTTCTTGATTCCTTTGGTTCATTAAATCCAGATGAAAATCGTAAGTATTTTGGTCAACAGGATCATATACGCAGATTTAGTTCTTCGGATTTAAAGATGTCTCTGGGTATGGTCGTTCCGGTCAACTTAGATATTCATCTTGAGGATGAGTTCTCAGAACAGGAACTGATGCAATATAATATTCCCAAGTCTAAATGGCGTAACTATGTCGGTTCGTCCCTTTTCTTTTTGGATAAAAGTGATTTGCTATTATAAATAATGAAATCTCCAATCAAAAGATATCATCCACCTAACGAATTCCTAAATATTTATAATTTTTGATGAGGTTTTAAGATGAAAGCCAGTGATTTTAGTCAAGGAAACCAACTGCTAAGGAGTAATCAGCTTGAGGAGGCTGTGGCTGCTTACCAAAAGGCGATCGCACATGATCCTAGTTTTCATTGGTATCACCAAAAGTTAGGAGAAAGCCTGGAAAAGTTAGGGCGTTTAGAGGAGGCGGCAGAAGCCTATCGGCAAGCGGTGGAGCGACACTCTAATAAAGCTTGCTATCACTGGGATATGGGGAGAGTTTTGCGGACTTTGGGTCGGGATGAAGAGGCAGTTCAAGTCGAAGAAACGGCGACGGAAATTGAGGAGAAGTTGTCAGAGAGGCGATCACTTTTCAATATATATTTAGCATCCCAAAATCAAGGGAGTAAAAATATTTCAAGTCATCAGGACAATGAAACCCCCCAATCTTCTTATTGGTCTAGACGAGAGAACAGTCACTATCTACGGGAAATTAGATACATTATTAACCTGATAGGGAGCCATGCCAATTCAATTATAGATGTCGGTTCCAATGGATGTCCCTATCTGGATTGGTTTTCCTGGATTCCCGAACGATATTCTATTGATTTACGCAACCCGTATCAAGCTCCAGGTGTGGTTGATATTAAGGCAGATTTTCTCAAATATAATCCCGACAAGAAATTTGATATCTTGACCTGTCTTCAGGTGATTGAGCACGTGCGAAATGCTCGGGCTTTTTGTCAGAAACTCTTGAAAACTGGTCGTGTGTTGGTCGTGTCCGTACCTTACCAATGGCGGGCAGGACGCACAAAAGGTCATATTCATGACCCGGTTGACCTAGAAAAAATGAATCATTGGTTTGGACGAGAACCTAATTATTATCAGTTCATCACTGAACCGGGTTCACCACTCCGTCGCCTGATCTGTGTTTATGATGTAGAATCAAATCTAAAATCTGACCAACTGAAAATGTTGTGTAAATCTAAGGAGATATCGATGGTCAGCAAGCTTGAGGAAGGCAACCTGTTACAGCGGATGAATAAGCTCGGGGAAGCAGTGGAGGTTTATCGTGAAGCGATTCAGGAAAATTCTAGTTTTTATTGGGTTTATCAGAAGCTAGGAGAAACTCTCTCTAAATTGGGACGGTTGTATGAGGCTGAAGAGGCTTTTCGTAAGGGAATATCGGTTAACCCAGATGCTGGGTGGTTGCATTTGAGCTTGGGGAGAATCTTGGCAAAACAGCACCGGTGGGAGCAGGCGATCGCATCTTATCGTCAAGCAGTGAAGTTGGGACTGGATCAACCGACGGTTTTGTATGAGTTGGAGCAAGCACTGGCTGCAGACCAACAGAAACCTGTGTTTTATCAACATACAGAAATCAAAATTTACCGCGCCGATGACATGAGATATACCCCTTTTTATGCAAGGGAAAACTGCGATTTTTTAAAATTAGAAAAATTTGAGTTTACTAACAGCCCAGAAGAAGCCGATCTGTTTTTATCTCGCCATCTGAAAAATTTATATCCTTATATTAAAAACTATGGAAAACTGAAGAAATATTTAGTATGGACTCATGAGCCTCGTTACAATACTCACTTCTTCGATAAAATTTATATATTTACAAATGTAGAAGTCCATATTATGAACACTTATACAAACAACATTTATGTGAATAATTATAAGTATTTTAATTTGCCGATTATGAACCCGGTTAATCTGAGTGAATTCGATAGGCTAAAAGGTAAACTTGTCGTCATCATAGCGACTTGCAAACAAGCAGTTCCTTTGATTAAGGATGGAGTCGATTTAGACCTAATCAAGATTAGAAATAACATTGCTTATGTGGGATTTGATTTGGGCAAAGTTGATATCTACGGCCCCGGTTGGAAAAGTGGTGTGGCTGTCGAGGATTCTCGAAAAATAGCAAGACAACAAGCTCAAAGCCAGTATCTCAGAAAAATTGAACAACTCCGACAATATCACTTTAACTTGTGCTTTGAAAGTACGATTTATCCCTATTATTGCACTGAAAAAATATGGCATTCCCTAGAAGCAGGATGTTTGCCAATTTATTATGGTAAAGGCAATGCAATTTATGAAGATTTTCCGGCTAATAGTTTTTTAGATTACTCGGAATTCAATAATCCTGAAGCTTTGTTTGAATATATTGATGCCATGACTATTGATGAATTTAATGACCGGATGAATCGGTGCATTGAAACAGTCAATCAAATTGCTTCTTTGCCTGATGATGCTCAAAGTAAAACTATGGAACTACAAAATCAAAATATAATAGATAAGCTGAAAATAATTTTTGCTCAAGAATTACAGCTATCACCACAACATGAGCGATCGCCTGACCCGTGTCAAACATCTCCAAACGGGTTAGAAACTCCCGGAGAAAATCTGGCTTTAAATAAGCCAGCTCAACAAAGTTCTTTCTCGAAATGGTCAAAACCTGACGATCCTCAACGGGCAGTTAATGGTTACAAAACAGGCAGTTATAGTTTTTGCACAAGTTTAGAGGATAACCCTTGGTGGCAAGTGGATTTACAGGAGGTACGTGCGATACAGCAGGTCCGAATCTATAACCGGGTTGATAATATTGATTATTCAGAACGGGCTATAACTCTGAACATATTATTGTCAACCGACAGCTATGAGTGGGAACAAGTTTATGTCAACGATCGCAGATTAGTACCTGGAGGCATCTATGGAAAACCTTTGATTGTCTCCGTCGCTTCCCAGGCGGCTCGGTATGTCCGCATTCAGTTAAATGCCAGAACCTATTTACATTTGGATGAGGTAGAAATTTATGGTTATTAATATCTAAAAATCTCAGAAAATGTGGTATAATTAGCTGGGTTTGCTCCCCTGGTAAAACATCGATAGGATTGCTGAAATGACAATTGTTTTAATTACGGGTTCGGCTGGGTTGATAGGCTCAGAAGCGGTCAGCTTTTTTATAGAAAAAGGCTATACGGTGGTGGGTATAGACAATAATATGCGACAAACTCTCTTCGGTGAAGAGGCTTCAACCGAATGGAATCTGAATCGCCTGGTATCTAGTTATCAGGATAAATATATTCACTATCAAGCTGATATTCGCGATCGCCATCAGATTGATAATATATTTACGTCTTATGGTGAAGATATTTCACTGATTATTCATACAGCTGGTCAACCTTCCCACGATTGGGCTGCTCAAGACCCAGAAACTGATTTCACCATCAATGCTAATGGAACACTGGTTCTATTAGAAGCCACTCGTCACCACTGCCCAGATGCTGTTTTCATTCACTGTTCGACCAATAAAGTTTATGGTGATTCTCCTAATATCTTGCCTTTAGTTGAACAAGAGTTGCGATGGGAAATTGAGCCGGATCATATCTATGCTAATGGGATTGATGAGACCATGACTATCGATCAGTCCAAGCACTCTTTGTTTGGAGTTTCCAAAGCTGCCTCAGACCTATTAGTACAGGAATACGGTCGCTATTTTGCCATGAAAACGGCTGCATTTAGAGGTGGATGTTTGACTGGACCGACTCATTCAGGGACTCAGTTACATGGGTTTCTATCCTATTTAATGAAATGTACGATGATGGGAACTCCTTATCAAGTTTTTGGCTATAAGGGAAAACAGGTTCGCGATAACATTCACAGCTACGATTTGATTAACGCCTTTTACCACTTTTATCTTTCTCCCCGAATGGGTGAAGTTTATAACATGGGTGGGAGTCGCCATAGTAACTGTTCGATGCTAGAAGCAATTCAGCATTGTGAATCAATTGTTGACAAGAAATTGAATTGGACTTATTCTAAGTCGAATCGGATTGGCGATCATATTTGGTGGATTAGTGATGTATCGAAGTTTCAAAAACATTACCCAGATTGGGATTTGACTTACACAGTTACTGATATTTTGAAGGAAATGTTTGTGAAAAATACAGAACGTTGGGTTTGACATCATTCCAGTTTAAGTCGTCAATATCAAGAGAATATTAACCGATGGAATTGGCAAATTTTGAGTTAGAAATTAAAGACGGAAAATCTTGTCCGGCTTGTGGTCATCAGATCTCAGTTCCTTTGTTTCAGCAACACCATCCTCTGGCTAATACGGTGATTCCTAAAACTTATCAAGAATCTAAAGATTTAGAATTATTGCCATTGGATTATGTGAGATGTGTAGAGTGTGGGCATATTTATAACTATGCTTTTGATTATCAAAAGGTTCCCTATTCTGAGCAGCCTTACCCATCTTTTAATCAGGGAGTATTATGGTCGGGATTTATTAGAGAAATTCAGGAGCAAATCCTGACTATTTTGCCTGAGCAGCCAGTGGTTGTAGAAATCGGACATGGAGATGGTAGCTTTTTGGCGGGACTGAGAACTCTAAATCCTAAAGGTCGTTATGTGGGTTTTGATGTTAATGGCGCTCGGGATGGAGAAGGTGTGGTTGAGTTTCGATCTGAGATGTTTAACCCGGAAGTAAATTTGCCGGAACTGAGGCCTGATTTAATCGTCAGCCGTCATGTTTTAGAGCATCTTAAGAATCCCTTGGGTTTATTACAAAGACTGGCTTTGGTAGCAACTCATCTGGGCATTAGTCCTTTAACCTATTGGGAAGTTCCCTGTGCAGATCGGGTGGTGGAAACCGGAAGGACGGTGGATTTTTTCTATGAACACATTTCCCAATTTACAACTGGCTCATTTACCAGAATGCTATCTCAGTCTAGCTTATCTATTGACAAAATTGGCTACGGTTATGACCGAGAGGTTATCTATGGTTTGACTCGGTTGGGTGTCAAAAATCATCAATTAAAAATAGCTGAGGAATGTCAAAATTATCGATTTTCTACAGACCAAGGTTTGGCTAATATCAAGACTCAACTGGAGCAGTTGTACTGCTCAGGAAATAAGGTGGCAATTTGGGGAGGATTGGGGAGATCGTCAGCTTTTATGAATCGCTATGGTGTCGATGTGGAAAGGTTTCCTATTGTGGTCGATTCTGATATTTATAAAGCCGGTAAATTTGTGCCGGGTACGGGTCAAGAAATCCGCTTTCGAGATTGGTTGCTTGAACACCCAGTAGATATCATTATTATTCCTTCTCAGTGGAGAGCCAAAGATATCATTGCGGAAATTAACCGAGTTGGGATTTCGGTCAAAACTGTTTTGATTGAGCATCAGTATCGGTTGGTTGACTACTATCAGCAAGATGTCTACCGCTAATTTTTCGCCAATTATCAACTTGAATCGATGGGCGGATGTGTGGTATGTTAGGAGAGTTGGGTTATGAATGATTTTAGCAGGGGTAATGAGTTACTGAGGAATGGTAAAGTAGAGGAGGCTGTTGCTGCTTATCAGAAAGCGATCGCTCATCATCGGAGTTTTCCTTGGTATTACTACAAGCTGGGAGAGGCATTGTCACAGTTGGGACGTTGGGATGAGGCGATCGCTCATTATCAAACAGCGATTGAAATTGACCCCAGATCTAGGTTACTTAAATCGGCTTTGGCTGAGGCTCTAGCTGCTACCAAAACTGTTCTAGGTGTCGGCAAAATTAACCCCAATTATGATTCGCAAGATTTACCGTCAGACTTGCCTCCTTCTTCTCCTCCAAAAGAAATTCCACCTGCATTTATATCTGATTTTACCCTAAATAATAAAATCCCAGTCTTACATCATTATTACAACAATACTCGCACTTCTCCCGTGGCTCTGAGTATGACGGATTACCAGAATGTATTTAAGCGTCTGGAAAATGGTTCTTTTAAATACTATGGTAAGACATTAGATCATTTATTAAATTCCTTAGATAAATATAGCATTTTCGGTAAAACTGTTCTGATTTTTGGATTGAATCGTGTTAACTGTGATGCCATATCTATCTGGAAAGGTGCAGCCAATGTTTATGTGATAGATTATAACTTGCCCGTCTCCGAACATCCACAAGTACAAGTTTTTTCCTCTGATGATTATATCAGCAAAAACATTAAAGCTGATGTAGGCATTTCTATCTCATCTTTTGAACATGATGGTTTAGGTCGTTATGGAGATCCGATCAACCCGACCGGAGACTTTGAAGCCATGAAACTCGCCAAAAAATTAATTAAAAAAGACGGTCTTTTGTTTTTCTCTGTTCCTATGGGTCAGGATTGTCTGGTTTGGAATGCTCATCGCATTTATGGTAAAATCCGCTTGCCAATGATGTTGGAAGGCTGGAAAACGGTGGACAGTTTCGGGTTTTCCGAGTCTTTGATAGTCAATAAGCCCTTGGGAGCTTTTTCTTATGAACAACCTGTTTTTGTGCTTCAGAATTTATAAAATTCCTGAATTTGTGACGGTCTATAAAAGTGCTTTGTAAACTGAGAATTTAACATCTTGTCTAAATAGTCTCCCGGAAGCACCAGTTTTTCCTTAAACTCTTTAAATAGGTGACTATACCACTTCTGGGAACTAAGATTTTGGTTTTCTAGGTGAAAGTTGCTGATACCTGTAAACATTCGGATAACCTCCTGTTTTTGGCTATCCATTAGTTCCGCTTGCATAATCAAAATATGGTAAGATTCATGTAAGTAGGTTTGCCATCCTAATAATGAAAAAGGCTGGCTGTAAATATCAAAATTTAAGCATTTCTTGAACTCTCTATCAAACCAAATTAGGGGATAGTTGAGGTCTAATGTCCAAAATTTATTAATCAGTTCTTCAATACTCAACTGTAGGATTTGTTCTGGGCTTAAATGGGGGTAATATGTATCGAGGTTTTGAAAAAAGCCACTAATATTGACAGCAATGGGATTTCTGACCAGTGAAATAATTTTTAATGGTTCTCCTAACCAGTTTTTTAACACAAAATAGCCATCTATACAATGCCCTTTGTGCATATTTTTTTGTAGATATGTTTCCTCTAAGAAATGAATATCATAGACCTGTGAACTATGGTTTTTTAAAGATGTGGAAATGGAAGTTGAACCCACTTTTCCCATGGTGTAAACCAAAAAACGCTGCTGTTGATTTTGATGGGGTAATGGGGACGAACTCTGATATTTTTTGATGAGGGTATTTAAGAATGATTTTGCTGGTTGGTGTTCGGGATGGGATTTTAATAACTGATGCAGGCATTGTATCGCCTGTTGAGAATTACCCATTTTCTCTAAGCAGCAGGCTTTTTGATAGTAAAACTCGCTTAAATCCGGTCGCAACTTAATACATTTTTCCCAAATATCTAAAGCTGTTTTATGCTGTCCTTGCTGGCTTAAATCCATGGCTGTTTGGCGCATGGTTCTGATATATTTGCGACCAGTAAACCGCATTTTATCAATCACGGTTTCGGCTTCCATATTGATGGTAACGGCGGTGGGGTGTTTGAGGGGAAAGCTGATTGATTGAGTGGGTAAATTAGCGATTTCATCAACTTCCCAGGTAGTATGGGCTGCATCTGCGCCAAAACCAACATTAGAAATTAAGTTATGATTGGGAATGATAGATAAACCTTTATTTATCAAACAAGTAAACGTCCAAGCCCATCCCCATGAGTTAAAACCATTGTAGGTTAAATCAAAGATTTCTGCCCAATATTCGGCGCGTTCTTGACTTCCCAATAAATCCCTTAACCAATGGCGATCGCACTCCGTTAGCCAAGACTTTAAATCCGGTTCAAATAACCGCCAAGCTCGCCGCCATGTCGCCCATCCCCAATAAAAGCTATACTGGGAAAAATAATAGCTGGAATTTGCCGATTGATAGCCGTGGGTATTTTCTCCGGTAATTTGGAAAATTTGGTGATCATCACGATAGCGGATTAATAACTGTTGGCAAAATTGAAAAAAACTGATGTCGGGGATACAGTCATCTTCTAAGATAATCGCTTCTTCCACTAAACCAAACACCCAATTTAGTCCACTGGCGACTCGCTGTTTACAACCTAAGTTAAAATCCGAGTAGTTGGTTAAAACTTGACAATCCCAATCAACCCTATCAATAATGGCGCGAGTTTGGGCGCATTTTTGGGCTTCTAAATCATTGCCGGGTTCGGGACCATCAGCAATCACCAGTAACTGCTGAGGCTTGACTTGGCGAATTACATCAAACACTTTTTGGGTGGTATCTGGTCGCCTAAAGATGAGTAAAACGACGGGGGTGGTGAAAGATTCAATTTCGGGCATTGATAAATGATGACAAGGTTTCTTGATGTGGTATGGGCTGATCCGATATGATACAATCTTTTCAGCCGTAATCAAGTTTGACTCAGCACCAACCCCGTCCCAAAAGATGAAAACTGACAAACTATTTTATCGCATTTTCCTATGGCAGCCGGAACTGATTGCTGAGTTAGTGCCGGGCATTCCCATGGACTGCCAATTTGATTATAGCGCTCCGGTGGTCAAAGAACAGGAACAGCGTATTGATGGCTTATTTACCCCTGTGGGGGATGATAACCCAGATTTGCCCTTGGTGTTCGTGGAAGCGCAAATGCAGCCTGATAGGGGATTCTATGGCCGCTTTTTTCGGGAAGTGTTTATGTATCTGGGACAATATGAGGTGAGCCGACCTTGGCGGGGGCTATTGATTTTCTCCAGTCGCAGCCAGGGGTTTGGGGTGGAGACTCCCTATCGCCTGCTATTAGATAATTTGGTGGAAAGGCTTTATCTCGAAGACTTGATTGGTCGGTCGGATTTGAGTCCGAATTTGGCGTTGTTGCGGTTGTTGGTATTGCCGGAGTCGGAAACCCCACAAAGCGCTCGTGATTTGTTGAATGTTGAGGCGAGTGAGGAGGTATTTCGGCGACGGTTGGATTTGGTAGAAAGTATACTGGTGAGTAAGTTTCCACAGTTGAGCTTGGAGGAGATACGGGAAATGTTGGATATTACCCAGGTTAGGCTTGAGGATACCCGGTTTTATCGGGATGTGTTGCAGAAGGGCCGCGAAGAAGGCCGCGAAGAAGGTCGCGAAGAAGGTCGCGAAGAAGGTCGCGAAGAAGGTCGCGAAGAAGGTCGCGAAGAAGCACAGACCCAGATGCTGTTGCGACTGTTAACCCGTCGCTGTGGTGAGTTGTCGGATATGCAACGGCAACAGGTGATATCTCTCAACTCGGGTCGAAGGGATGAGTTGGCGGAGGCTTTGTTAGATTTTCGGGGGATGGAGGATTTAGTGCACTGGTTGCAGACAGATGAAAACTGACAAACTTATCCCAAACCAACTCAGAATTGAAGAAACCCGGTTTTTTTGACAAAGACAAACCCCGTTTCTGGAAACAAGCGATCGCCTTAATCAAAGCCTTAATCAAAGCCTTAATCAAAGCCTTAATCAAAACCTTAATCAAATTGGACTCAGTACCAGCCCCGTCCCAAAAGATGAAAACTGACAAACTATTTTATCGCATTTTCCTATGGCAACCGGAACTGATTGCTGAGTTAGTTCCTGGCATTCCCATGGACTGCCAATTTGATTATAGCGCTCCGGTGGTCAAAGAACAGGAACAGCGTATTGATGGCTTATTTACCCCTGTGGGGGATGATAACCCAGATTTGCCCTTGGTGTTCGTGGAAGCGCAAATGCAGCCTGATAGGGGATTCTATGGCCGCTTTTTTCGGGAAGTGTTTATGTATCTGGGACAATATGAGGTGAGCCGACCTTGGCGGGGGCTATTGATTTTCCCGAGTCGCAGCCAGGGGTTTGGGGTGGAGACTCCCTATCGCCTGCTATTAGATAATTTGGTGGAAAGGCTTTATCTCGAAGACTTGATTGGTCGGTCGGATTTGAGTCCGAATTTGGCGTTGTTGCGGTTGTTGGTATTGCCGGAGTCGGAAACCCCACAAAGCGCTCGTGATTTGTTGAATGTTGAGGCGAGTGAGGAGGTATTTCGGCGACGGTTGGATTTGGTAGAAAGTATACTGGTGAGTAAGTTTCCACAGTTGAGCTTGGAGGAGATACGGGAAATGTTGGATATTACCCAGGTTAGGCTTGAGGATACCCGGTTTTATCGGGATGTGTTGCAGAAGGGCCGCGAAGAAGGCCGCGAAGAAGGTCGCGAAGAAGGTCGCGAAGAAGGTCGCGAAGAAGGTCGCGAAGAAGCACAGACCCAGATGCTGTTGCGACTGTTAACCCGTCGCTGTGGTGAGTTGTCGGATATGCAACGGCAACAGGTGATATCTCTCAACTCGGGTCGAAGGGATGAGTTGGCGGAGGCTTTGTTAGATTTTCGGGGGATGGAGGATTTAGTGCACTGGTTGCAGACAGATGAAAACTGACAAACTTATCCCAAACCAACTCAGAATTGAAGAAACCCGGTTTTTTGAAAAAACCGGGTTTCTGGAAACAAGCGATCGCCTTCCCAACCACCCAGGGGTCACATATTCCTGTAGGGGCGGGTTCAACAGCCTATATTCTTCTTCACCAGCAGCGATATAAACCCGCCCCGTTTTTTGAAAAACCCCGTTTCTGGAAACAAGCGATCGCCTTCCCAACCACCCAGGGGTCACATATTCCTGTAGGGGCGGGTTCAACAGCCTATATTCTTCTTCACCAGCAGCGATATAAACCCGCCCCGTTTTTTGAAAAACCCCGTTTCTGGAAACAAGCGATCGCCTTCCCAACCACCCAGGGGTCACATATTCCTGTAGGGGCGGGTTCAACAGCCTATATTCTTCTTCACCAGCAGCGATATAAACCCGCCCCGTTTTTTGAAAAACCCCGTTTCTGGAAACAAGCGATCGCCTTCCCAACCACCCAGGGGTCACATATTCCTGTAGGGGCGGGTTCAACAGCCTATATTCTTCTTCACCAGCAGCGATATAAACCCGCCCCGTTTTTTGAAAAACCCCGTTTCTGGAAACAAGCGATCGCCTTAATCAAAGCCTTAATCAAAGCCTTAATCAAAACCTTAATCAAATTGGACTCAGTACCAGCCCCGTCCCAAAAGATGAAAACTGACAAACTATTTTATCGCATTTTCCTATGGCAACCGGAACTGATTGCTGAGTTAGTTCCTGGCATTCCCACGGACTGCCAATTTGATTATAGCGCTCCGGTGGTCAAAGAACAGGAACAGCGTATTGATGGCTTATTTACCCCTGTGGGGGATGATAACCCAGATTTGCCCTTGGTGTTCGTGGAAGCGCAAATGCAGCCTGATAGGGGATTCTATGGCCGCTTTTTTCGGGAAGTGTTTATGTATCTGGGACAATATGAGGTGAGCCGACCTTGGCGGGGGCTATTGATTTTCTCCAGTCGCAGCCAGGGGTTTGGGGTGGAGACTCCCTATCGCCTGCTATTAGATAATTTGGTGGAAAGGCTTTATCTCGAAGACTTGATTGGTCGGTCGGATTTGAGTCCGAATTTGGCGTTGTTGCGGTTGTTGGTATTGCCGGAGTCGGAAACCCCACAAAGCGCTCGTGATTTGTTGAATGTTGAGGCGAGTGAGGAGGTATTTCGGCGACGGTTGGATTTGGTAGAAAGTATACTGGTGAGTAAGTTTCCAGAGTTGAGTTTGGAGGAAATACGGGAAATGTTGGATATTACCCAGGTTAGGCTTGAGGATACCCGGTTTTATCGGGATGTGTTGCAGAAGGGCCGCGAAGAAGGCCGCGAAGAAGGTCGCGAAGAAGCACAGACGGAGATGCTGTTACGACAGTTAACCCGTCGCTGTGGTGAGTTGTCGGATATGCAACGGCAACAGGTGATATCTCTCAACTCGGGTCAAAAGGATGAGTTGGCGGAGGCTTTGTTAGATTTTCGGGGGATGGAGGATTTTCAGCACTGGTTGCAGAGGTAGCAACACATATGATGGTGTGAATCTATTAGAGAATTTTTCTAAATATATTCATCAAGCGATCGCCTTAATCAAAACCTTAATCAAATTGGACTCAGTACCAGCCCCGTCCCAAAAGATGAAAACTGACAAACTATTTTATCGCATTTTCCTATGGCAACCGGAACTGATTGCTGAGTTAGTTCCTGGCATTCCCATGGACTGCCAATTTGATTATAGCGCTCCGGTGGTCAAAGAACAGGAACAGCGTATTGATGGCTTATTTACCCCTGTGGGGGATGATAACCCAGATTTGCCCTTGGTGTTCGTGGAAGCGCAAATGCAGCCTGATAGGGGATTCTATGGCCGCTTTTTTCGGGAAGTGTTTATGTATCTGGGACAATATGAGGTGAGCCGACCTTGGCGGGGGCTATTGATTTTCTCCAGTCGCAGCCAGGGGTTTGGGGTGGAGACTCCCTATCGCCTGCTATTAGATAATTTGGTGGAAAGGCTTTATCTCGAAGACTTGATTGGTCGGTCGGATTTGAGTCCGAATTTGGCGTTGTTGCGGTTGTTGGTATTGCCGGAGTCGGAAACCCCACAAAGCGCTCGTGATTTGTTGAATGTTGAGGCGAGTGAGGAGGTATTTCAGCGACGGTTGGATTTGGTAGAAAGTATAATGGCGAGTAAGTTTCCACAGTTGAGCTTGGAGGAGATACGGGAAATGTTGGATATTACCCAGGTTAGGCTTGAGGATACCCGGTTTTATCGGGATGTGTTGCAGAAGGGCCGCGAAGAAGGTCGCGAAGAAGGTCGCGAAGAAGGTCGCGAAGAAGGTCGCGAAGAAGGTCGCGAAGAAGGTCGCGAAGAAGGTCGCGAAGAAGCACAGACGGAGATGCTGTTGCGACAGTTAACCCGTCGCTGTGGTGAGTTGTCGGATATGCAACGGCAACAGGTGATATCTCTCAACTCGGGTCAAAAGGATGAGTTGGCGGAGGCTTTGTTAGATTTTCGGGGGATGGAGGATTTAGTGCACTGGTTGCAGACAGATGAAAACTGACAAACTTATCCCAAACCAACTCAGAATTGAAGAAACCCGGTTTTTTTGACAAAGACAAACCCCGTTTCTGGAAACAAGCGATCGCCTTAATCAAAGCCTTAATCAAAGCCTTAATCAAAGCCTTAATCAAAACCTTAATCAAATTGGACTCAGCACCAACCCCGTCCCAAAAGATGAAAACTGACAAACTATTTTATCGCATTTTCCTATGGCAACCGGAACTGATTGCTGAGTTAGTTCCTGGCATTCCCATGGACTGCCAATTTGATTATAGCGCTCCGGTGGTCAAAGAACAGGAACAGCGTATTGATGGCTTATTTACCCCTGTGGGGGATGATAACCCAGATTTGCCCTTGGTGTTCGTGGAAGCGCAAATGCAGCCTGATAGGGGATTCTATGGCCGCTTTTTTCGGGAAGTGTTTATGTATCTGGGACAATATGAGGTGAGCCGACCTTGGCGGGGGCTATTGATTTTCTCCAGTCGCAGCCAGGGGTTTGGGGTGGAGACTCCCTATCGCCTGCTATTAGATAATTTGGTGGAAAGGCTTTATCTCGAAGACTTGATTGGTCGGTCGGATTTGAGTCCGAATTTGGCGTTGTTGCGGTTGTTGGTATTGCCGGAGTCGGAAACCCCACAAAGCGCTCGTGATTTGTTGAATGTTGAGGCGAGTGAGGAGGTATTTCAGCGACGGTTGGATTTGGTAGAAAGTATAATGGCGAGTAAGTTTCCACAGTTGAGCTTGGAGGAGATACGGGAAATGTTGGATATTACCCAGGTTAGGCTTGAGGATACCCGGTTTTATCGGGATGTGTTGCAGAAGGGTCGCGAAGAAGGTCGCGAAGAAGCACAGACGGAGATGCTGTTGCGACAGTTAACCCGTCGCTGTGGTGAGTTGTCGGATATGCAACGGCAACAGGTGATATCTCTCAACTCGGGTCAAAAGGATGAGTTGGCGGAGGCTTTGTTAGATTTTCGGGGGATGGAGGATTTTCAGCACTGGTTGCAGAGGTAGCAACACATATGATGGTGTGAATCTATTAGAGAATTTTTCTAAATATATTCATCAAGCGATCGCCTTAATCAAAGCCTTAATCAAAGCCTTAATCAAAGCCTTAATCAAAACCTTAATCAAATTGGACTCAGTACCAGCCCCGTCCCAAAAGATGAAAACTGACAAACTATTTTATCGCATTTTCCTATGGCAACCGGAACTGATTGCTGAGTTAGTTCCTGGCATTCCCATGGACTGCCAATTTGATTATAGCGCTCCGGTGGTCAAAGAACAGGAACAGCGTATTGATGGCTTATTTACCCCTGTGGGGGATGATAACCCAGATTTGCCCTTGGTGTTCGTGGAAGCCCAAATGCAGCCTGATAGGGGATTCTATGGTCGCTTTTTTCGGGAAGTGTTCATGTATCTGGGACAATATGAGGTGAGCCGACCTTGGCGGGGGCTATTGATTTTCCCGAGTCGCAGCCAGGGGTTTGGGGTGGAGACTCCCTATCGCCTGCTATTGGATAATTTGGTGGAAAGGCTTTATCTCGAAGACTTGATTGGTCGGTCGGATTTGAGTCCGAATTTGGCGTTGTTGCGGTTGTTGGTATTGCCGGAGTCGGAAACCCCACAAAGCGCTCGTGATTTGTTGAATGTTGAGGCGAGTGAGGAGGTATTTCAGCGACGGTTGGATTTGGTAGAAAGTATAATGGCGAGTAAGTTTCCACAGTTGAGCTTGGAGGAGATACGGGAAATGTTGGATATTACCCAGGTTAGGCTTGAGGATACCCGGTTTTATCGGGATGTGTTGCAGAAGGGCCGCGAAGAAGGCCGCGAAGAAGGTCGCGAAGAAGGTCGCGAAGAAGGTCGCGAAGAAGCACAGACGGAGATGCTGTTGCGACAGTTAACCCGTCGCTGTGGTCAGTTGTCGGATATGCAACGGCAACAGGTGATATCTCTCAACTCGGGTCGAAGGGATGAGTTGGCGGAGGCTTTGTTAGATTTTCGGGGGATGGAGGATTTAGTGCGCTGGTTGCAGAGCATATGATGGTGTGAATCTATTAGAGAATTTTTCTCAATATATTCATCAAGCGATCGCCTTAATCAAAGCCTTAATCAAAGCCTTAATCAAAGCCTTAATCAAAGCCTTAATCAAATTGGACTCAGTAGCAGCCCCGCCCCAAACGATGAAAACTGACAAACTATTTTATCGCATTTTTCTATGGCAACCGGAACTGATTGCTGAGTTAGTTCCTGGCATTCCCATGGACTGCCAATTTGATTATAGCGCTCCGGTGGTCAAAGAACAGGAACAGCGTATTGATGGCTTATTTACCCCTGTGGGGGATGATAACCCAGATTTGCCCTTGGTGTTCGTGGAAGCGCAAATGCAGCCTGATAGGGGATTCTATGGCCGCTTTTTTCGGGAAGTGTTTATGTATCTGGGACAATATGAGGTGAGCCGACCTTGGCGGGGGCTATTGATTTTCCCGAGTCGCAGCCAGGGGTTTGGGGTGGAGACTCCCTATCGCCTGCTATTAGATAATTTGGTGGAAAGGCTTTATCTCGAAGACTTGATTGGTCGGTCGGATTTGAGTCCGAATTTGGCGTTGTTGCGGTTGTTGGTATTGCCGGAGTCGGAAACCCCAGAAAGCGCTCGTGATTTGTTGAATGTTGAGGCGAGTGAGGAGGTATTTCGGCGACGGTTGGATTTGGTAGAAAGTATACTGGTGAGTAAGTTTCCACAGTTGAGCTTGGAGGAGATACGGGAAATGTTGGATATTACCCAGGTTAGGCTTGAGGATACCCGGTTTTATCGGGATGTGTTGCAGAAGGGCCGCGAAGAAGGTCGCGAAGAAGGTCGCGAAGAAGGTCGCGAAGAAGGTCGCGAAGAAGGTCGCGAAGAAGCACAGACGGAGATGCTGTTGCGACAGTTAACCCGTCGCTGTGGTGAGTTGTCGGATATGCAACGGCAACAGGTGATATCTCTCAACTCGGGTCGAAGGGATGAGTTGGCGGAGGCTTTGTTAGATTTTCGGGGGATGGAGGATTTAGTGCACTGGTTGCAGACAGATGAAAACTGACAAACTTATCCCAAACCAACTCAGAATTGAAGAAACCCGGTTTTTTTGACAAAGACAAACCCCGTTTCTGGAAACAAGCGATCGCCTTAATCAAAGCCTTAATCAAAGCCTTAATCAAAGCCTTAATCAAATTGGACTCAGTAGCAGCCCCGCCCCAAACGATGAAAACTGACAAACTATTTTATCGCATTTTTCTATGGCAACCGGAACTGATTGCTGAGTTAGTTCCTGGCATTCCCACGGACTGCCAATTTGATTATAGCGCTCCGGTGGTCAAAGAACAGGAACAGCGTATTGATGGCTTATTTACCCCTGTGGGGGATGATAACCCAGATTTGCCCTTGGTGTTCGTGGAAGCCCAAATGCAGCCTGATAGGGGATTCTATGGCCGCTTTTTTCGGGAAGTGTTCATGTATCTGGGACAATATGAGGTGAGCCGACCTTGGCGGGGGCTATTGATTTTCTCCAGTCGCAGCCAGGGGTTTGGGGTGGAGACTCCCTATCGCCTGCTATTAGATAATTTGGTGGAAAGGCTTTATCTCGAAGACTTGATTGGTCGGTCGGATTTGAGTCCGAATTTGGCGTTGTTGCGGTTGTTGGTATTGCCGGAGTCGGAAACCCCAGAAAGCGCTCGTGATTTGTTGAATGTTGAGGCGAGTGAGGAGGTATTTCGGCGACGGTTGGATTTGGTAGAAAGTATAATGGCGAGTAAGTTTCCACAGTTGAGCTTGGAGGAGATACGGGAAATGTTGGATATTACCCAGGTTAGGCTTGAGGATACCCGGTTTTATCGGGATGTGTTGCAGAAGGGTCGCGAAGAAGGTCGCGAAGAAGGTCGCGAAGAAGGTCGCGAAGAAGCACAGACGGAGATGCTGTTGCGACAGTTAACCCGTCGCTGTGGTGAGTTGTCGGATATGCAACGGCAACAGGTGATATCTCTCAACTCGGGTCAAAAGGATGAGTTGGCAGAGGCTTTGTTAGATTTTCGGGGGATGGAGGATTTAGTGCGCTGGTTGCAGACAGATGAAAACTGACAAACTTATCCCAAACCAACTCAGAATTGAAGAAACCCGGTTTTTTTGACAAAGACAAACCCCGTTTCTGGAAACAAGCGATCGCCTTCCCAACCACCCAGGAGTCACATATTCCTGTAGGGGCGGGTTCAACAGCCTATATTCTTCTTCACCAGCAGCGATATAAACCCGCCCCGTTTTTTGACAAACCCCGTTTCTGGAAACAAGCGATCGCCTTCCCAACCACCCAGGGGTCACATATTCCTGTAGGGGCGGGTTCAACAGCCTATATTCTTCTTCACCAGCAGCGATATAAACCCGCCCCGTTTTTTGACAAACCCCGTTTCTGGAAACAAGCGATCGCCTTCCCAACCACCCAGGGGTCACATATTCCTGTAGGGGCGGGTTCAACAGCCTATATTCTTCTTCACCAGCAGCGATATAAACCCGCCCCGTTTTTTGAAAAACCCCGTTTCTGGAAACAAGCGATCGCCTTCCCAACCACCCAGGGGTCACATATTCCTGTAGGGGCGGGTTCAACAGCCTATATTCTTCTTCACCAGCAGCGATATAAACCCGCCCCGTTTTTTGAAAAAACCGGGTTTCTGGAAACAAGCGATCGCCTTAATCAAAGCCTTAATCAAATTGGACTCAGCACCAACCCCGTCCCAAAAGATGAAAACTGACAAACTATTTTATCGCATTTTTCTATGGCAACCGGAACTGATTGCTGAGTTAGTTCCTGGCATTCCCATGGACTGCCAATTTGATTATAGCGCTCCGGTGGTCAAAGAACAGGAACAGCGTATTGATGGCTTATTTACCCCTGTGGGGGATGATAACCCAGATTTGCCCTTGGTGTTCGTGGAAGCGCAAATGCAGCCTGATAGGGGATTCTACGGTCGCTTTTTTCGGGAAGTGTTTATGTATCTGGGACAATATGAGGTGAGCCGACCTTGGCGGGGGCTATTGATTTTCTCCAGTCGCAGCCAGGGGTTTGGGGTGGAGACTCCCTATCGCCTGCTATTAGATAATTTGGTGGAAAGGCTTTATCTCGAAGACTTGATTGGTCGGTCGGATTTGAGTCCGAATTTGGCGTTGTTGCGGTTGTTGGTATTGCCGGAGTCGGAAACCCCACAAAGCGCTCGTGATTTGTTGAATGTTGAGGCGAGTGAGGAGGTATTTCGGCGACGGTTGGATTTGGTAGAAAGTATACTGGTGAGTAAGTTTCCACAGTTGAGCTTGGAGGAGATACGGGAAATGTTGGATATTACCCAGGTTAGGCTTGAGGATACCCGGTTTTATCGGGATGTGTTGCAGAAGGGTCGCCAGGAAGCACAGACGGAGATGCTGTTGCGACAGTTAACCCGTCGCTGTGGTGAGTTGTCGGATATGCAACGGCAACAGGTGATATCTCTCAACTCGGGTCAAAAGGATGAGTTGGCGGAGGCTTTGTTAGATTTTCGGGGGATGGAGGATTTTCAGCACTGGTTGCAGGGGGGAGTCTAAACTCTTGGGAAACCGGGTTTCTGGGAACCGACAGCAGGTGGCGATCGCCTTCCCCAATACTCCCCAACGCGATCGCCTTCCCAATACTCTCCCACCCGATCGCCTTCCCCAAAACTCCCCAACGCGATCGCCTTCCCAATACTCCCCAACCCGATCGCCTTCCCAATACTCTCCCACCCGATCGCCTTCCCAATACTCTCCCACCCGATCGCCTTCCCCAATACTCCCCAACCCGATCGCCTTCCCCAATACTCTCCCACCCGATCGCCTTCCCAATACTCCCCAACGCGATCGCCTTCCCAATACTCCCCAACGCGATCGCCTTCCCAATACTCCCCAACGCGATCGCCTTCCCAAAACTCCCCAACGCGATCGCCTTCCCAATACTCCCCAACCCGATCGCCTTCCCAAAACTCCCCAACGCGATCGCCTTCCCCAATACTCTCTATCGCCTTCCCAAAACTCCCCAACGCGATCGCCTTCCCCAATACTCTCTATCGCCTTCCCAAAACTCCCCAACGCGATCGCCTTCCCAAAACTCTCTATCGCCTTCCCCAAAACTCCCCAACGCGATCGCCTTCCCAAAACTCTCTATCGCCTTCCCCAAAACTCCCCAAAGCGATCGCCTTCCCAATACTCCCCAACGCGATCGCCTTCCCAAATATCCCATGGGTGGGGTGGGTCAGATAACCCTGTAGGGGCGGGTTCAACAGCCCATATTCTGGTTCGCGATCAGCCATATAAACCCGCCCTACTTCCCCAACACCCCAGACGCAACATTGACTTACTGTTCCCCAAAAGTATTTGTCAAATATTTCGATTAATTTCTTGCATATCGCCGGAGCGTATGATATAATAGGCGATGGTTTGGTAATTAATCTCGTGTCCCCGTATGACCCAGACAGTCGGTAACTCTAGCCTGGAAACAGCCAATCAACTGCTCCAACAAGGAAAAATTCAAGAAGCCGTAGCTGAGTATCGCCGGGGTATTGAGTTAACGCCAGACCTCTCCTGGCATCACTACTATTTGGGAGAAGCCTTGACTCAGTTGGAAGACTGGGAAGGGGCTGTTCAGGCTTATCGACAAGCCATTTCTCTCGGTTCCAATTATCTCTGCTACTATCGCCTCGGCGTGGCTTTGGTGAAATTGGAACTTTGGGATGAGGCGATCGCCACCTTAAATCAGGGCTTGGAATTAAAGCCAGACTATTATAAGTTTTATTTGCCCCTCGGTCAAGCATTAGTTCACCAACAGCATGGGGAAGCAGCCATTGAAGCCTATGGGAAGGCTGTCGCCTTAAAGCCGGGGGTAGCAGAATTTAATTTACAGTTGGGGCACCTGTTGCGCCGCCAGGGACGGTTTACCGAAGCCGTCGGTTATTTGCAGCAGGCGGCCGATTTTCAGGGTGATGACCCCCAATTGCAGTTGGGTTTGGGGGTGGCTTTGGTGGAGGCGGGAACAGACCTACAGCGGGCTGAGGCGAGTTTGCGCCGGTCTCTGGAGTTACAACCTGACCAGGGGGAAGCCTATTTTTATCTGGGGAAACTCGAAGGGCTACGGGGGCGCTGGGATGAAGCCCTGGCTATGTATCGTCGCAGTTGGGAAATAAATCCCCAGGTGGGTGAGTGGGGTTTGGCTTTGGCCGAGGCTTTGGAGAAGTTGGGGCGGTGGTCGGAAGCGGTAGACCAGTATCGCCAAGTCGTCCTGGAGTTGGGAGAGTCCGGGGAGGCTTCCTTGGGTTTGGGACGGGCCCTGGTGCAGTTGGAACGTCCGGTTGAGGCCGTGGTGGAGTTGCGTCGGGCGGTCAAGTTGGGGGTTGATAGGCCGGAGGTGCATCGGCTTTGGGCTGGGGTGCTGGTGGAGTTGGGACGCTGGCCAGATGTGGTAGAGCAGTGGCAGTGGCTGCTGGAGCGGTATCCGGGGGCGGCGGATATGCGGCGGCGGTTGGCGTTGGCTTTGATGGGGTTGGGACGCTGGCCGGAAGCGGCGGCGCAATGGGGAGAATATTGGCGGGTGGCTCCGGGGTCGGGTCGGGGTTCAGTTATGGATTTTCGGCGGGAGTTGGGGACCTATGGGGAAATTGACCACCGCCAGGAGTTGAGTATTACGGGGGATTTGACGGTCGAGTTTTGGCTGTATTTGCGACGGTGGCCGGAGAGTTGGACGGATATTCTTGCTAAGAAGGAAAGTCTTGAGCGCAATGAGTTCTGTTTTCTGCTCAAGAATGGGAAGGTGGGTAAATGGTATTATGGCTATGGGAAAGAGTTGAAGAACCCGGTGAGTTGGGTTCCCCGAGAGGATATGAGGCTCCATGAGTGGGTTCATGTGGCTTGTGTGCGGAAGGTGGGGGAATACGGGCGGATTTATTTTGATGGGGTCCTCCGGCGAGAGGCGGATTGGAGCGGGGAGTCCGAGGCTGTGGGGACTGAGGCGACGGTGCGGTTGATGGCTCATTCTAATGGGAAGCGCTTTAATGATGGCAAGTTGTCTGAGTTGCGGATTTGGAATCGTGCCCGGAGTGCGGATGAGATTCGCCAGGGGATGTATGAGGCTTTGACGGGAGATGAACCGGGGCTGGTGGGGGTTTGGCATGGCTCCGATGAAGGGGTTTTGGTGGATGCGGTGGGTCATCATCAGGGGCGATCGGTGATGGCGGATGCTGGGAAGGAGCGCCTGCGGGTGGGGGTCTGTGGTTGGGAGTTGTCCCACAATGCTGCCGGGCGTGCCTATACTTTGGCGCAGTTGTATGGGGGTTGGGCTGAGGTGGAGTTGATTGGCTGTCTGTTTCCTCGGTACGGGGGGCAGGTGTGGGAGCCGATTCGGGGAACCCAGATTCCTTGTCATACGGTGACGGTAGCGGATGAGGGGCGGTTTGTGGAGCAGGCTTTGGGTCTGGTTTTGGCTCATCCCTATGAGGTGGTGCATCTGTCGAAGCCTCGGATACCGAATATAGTTTTGGGGCTTTTGTATAAGCTGGTCTGGGGTGCGCGGGTGATTGTGGATATTGATGATGAGGAGTTGGCTTTTGTTAAGGCATCAGAACCTGTAAATTGGCGGGAGTTCCTGGGGTCTGGGGAACAGTTGCCGAAATGGAAGCATTTGGATGGTCAGAAGTGGACTCGCATCGCGGTGGGGCTGGCGCAGGAGTTCGATGGGGTGACGGTCTCGAATCCGGCTCTACAGGAGCGTTATGGCGGGGTGGTGATTCGTCATGCACGGGATGAGGGGCGGTTTGTGCCTTCCTCCGAAGGGCGGCGGCAGAGTCGGGAAAGGTTGGGTATTGCTCCAGATAAGAAGGTGGTGCTGTTTTTTGGGACTCCGAGAAGCTATAAGGGTCTGGTAGCGACGGCTCGTGCTTTGGCGAGTTTGGGGCGACAGGATGTAGTATTTGCGATTATTGGCGATTTTACTGATGGGGGTCTGAAGGAGAAGTTACAGGGGATTTCTGGGGTGGACTATGTGTTTGTGGGGAACCAGCCCTTTGAGTCTATCCCGGATGTGGTGGCGGCGGGAGATATTTGTGTACTGTTGCAGGATGTGGCTTCTGAGGTGTCGCAGTACCAAATTCCGGCGAAGTTATCGGATGCTTTGGGAATGGGGTTGGTGGTGTTGCTGTCGGAGACGGCGGCGGTGGCCGATGTGATTGAGTCGGGGGCTGTGGTTCCGGTGGCTGAGGGGAATTTAGCCGAGGCTTTGGGTCGGCTACTGTCGGAACCGGCGGAGATGAAAAGGCTGGGGGCTTTGGGTCGGGAGTTGTTGGCGGCGGAGTTTGGTTTTGAGGTGAATATATCCCGGTTGGCTGGGGTTGTGGAGGGGGTTCGGGATTCGGCCGGCTTTTTGTCAGAGGGGTTTGATTTGCTGTGGGCTGGGTTCCCTGCTGTTGGGTCGGTTTGGTCGAGTTTAGTAAGTCATAAGACAATCACTAAGGGTAAAAAGATTATTGTTTATACTTGTAACTTTGGCAATTATGAGTCGGTGAAGGAACCCCTGGCTGTTGACCCTAGGGTTGAGTATATTCTGTTTACTGACCGGAAAGATATTAAATCACAAACCTGGAAGGTTGTTCAGATTAACGATTTTTCAGAAAATCCGAGACGAGCTTCAAGATTGCCCAAAATTTTGCCACACAAGTATTTACCCCAGCATGATATCAGCGTTTATATTGACTCTAGCCTGGAACTCAAAACACCTGATGTCCTGAAAATGGTGGAAGAATGTATGGAAGGTCATGATATTGCCCTTTATAAACATTACAAGCGCAACTGTGTTTATGATGAAATTCATTATGTCATGAATTCCAAAGATAGAGTTGTTTATAATCGTGATCTTTGTCAAAAAGCATTAGAGAAATATGAATCTATCAACTATCCAAAAAATAATGGTTTATTTGAAAATGCCTTTATTTTTAGAACAAACACAACTAAAATAAAATACTTAAATGAGCTTTGGTGGAAAGAATACCAAGAAGGAACTGAGCGTGATCAATTCACTTTGATGTATGCTTTATTTTTAACAGAAATCAAGCCTAATACCATTAAGGTTGGGCATCAATTCAGAGATAATAAATATGTTAATTTTTATAGTCATGTTTACAGACCATTGGATGGTATTTATTCAGAAAATTTAGACACCAAAAAATTGGTTAATACGATGGAAGAAAACAAATATGATAGAATTGTTAGAGCAATTTCTAGTAATAGAATAAAAGTAGTATCATTTGATATATTTGATACTTTGTTAACGAGACGGTGTTTGGAGCCTCAAGATCTATTCTTATATTTAGCAGAGGATCGAACTGTTAAAACAATTTTGAATAAAATAGATTTTTCATTTTATAGAGTTTTGGCTGAAAATTCGGTACGTGAACGATTGAAAAAACAAATGCTTAATCAAGATCCTACAATTGATAATATTTATGAAGAATTAGGTGCTGTGTTATGTTTATCAGTTAAAGAGATAGATAAATTAAAACAAATTGAGATAGATACAGAATTACAATTTATTAGTAGACGAGATTCTGTAGGGAGGCTTTATGAATATACAAAGAGAATCGGAAAAGAGCTGATACTCTGCTCAGATATGTACTTACCACGCAGTGTTATTATAGAAATGCTAACCAAATGTGGATATGAACCTCCTTTTAATTTGTACCTTTCTTGTGAGTCAAACGCCACTAAAAAACACGGTACTATTTTCCCTGTAGTAGCCAGACAACTTAATGTAGAAATAGGTTCCATTCTGCATATCGGTGATAATTTAAATTCTGATATTAAAATGCCAGAATCTGTTGGTTGCAAGGCTATGCGAATTAATGACTACAGGAAGATTTTATTAAATTCTTTGCCTAATACTTTAATCGGAATTATACCACCATTTCCAAAAATCAAAGACATTAAAAGCCAGCCAACTAGATATAATTATGCTCTAATTTTAGAACGTTTATTTGCTGACAGTTTAGAGGGCGTAGCCAACCTTGAAAATGCATCTAATTTTGGGTATACCGTACTCGGACCATTCGTTCTTTCTTTGGTTTTATGGCTGAGGAGGGTTTCTGAACAAAAAGGTATTCAAAAAGTAGCTTGGCTTGCACGAGATGGATATTTGCCATTGCAAGTTTGCAAGCTTGTAGATTCCGTAGCTGGTAAAAAATATAAATCAATTTATTTACCTATCTCTCGAAAAGTTTTATTTCCTTATTTTTTACAACTACAGGGGGGTATTGAGTCTATACTAGAAATTGGTTACACACATGAGTTGACCGTTGAAAAATTTGTCTATGAAAGGTTTGGGAAAATTGGTTTAAATATTATTCAAAATTCAGTAGGTAAACATTTTGAGATTGTTTTATCGAGTCTCATGATAGAGCATCATGAATATGTCTTTTCATTGTTGCGTAATAATGTTGATTATTTAAAAAATGAAACCGAATCTCAGTATAACAACCTGATAAACTATTATCGTGAAGCATTAGGTAATAGTGCTCGTACTGCACTGTTTGATGTTGGGCGTAAAGGAACATTTCAGTCAGCATTATCTCAAATTACTGGTTTATCTATTCATGGTTTCTATATTATCAATAATTATGAAATTTATAAAAATGCGCCTGGACGGACTTTTGATTCTTATTTAGGCATGATTGATAAATTTGCTAGAAGCCATAATCCTGATACCATTCTTTATGAAGCTTTTCTTTCTGAAAAAGGAGCATCTTTTGTAGGATTTGATTCAATCGGAAATCCTTTGCGTGAATCTAAAAATGAGTTAGATAGGTCAATCAATCAAATATTTTTCGATGATTTACATAAGGGTGCACTTGATTTTGTCAAAGATGCAGCCAAAACATTTGGTGAACGCATTATCGATCTTGAACAGGAAAGCTTTTACTCATCTTACGGTTTGGAAAATTGGATGCACAATGAGTCGGTGAAAAAAATGCTGGCTAATGTACCTCATGAGGATCCGGTATCAACGTTAAATCCACGCACATTTTCAGAGAAAAGTTTCAAAATTACCCAAATTGATCCTTACTTTGCTTTTGCTCAAAAATCACATCGCAAACGTATAATGATATACTGTCCTGCTATCAGCCGTATACGTGGTGGTGCTGAACGTATAGCGGCTCGTGTAGCTAATTACCTAATTGTAAATGGCTATGAGGTTCTAATTTTTAGCTCTGGCAATCGTCATATCAAGCCTCATCCTGTTTATCCTCTTTCCCCTGGTGTAATAGTGCGTAATGTGGACGTTCGTAATGTTGAAGTTATGAGTCAATTAGTAAAATCCTATTCTCCTTCAGCAGCATTAGTATTAGCATCTGGCTCTGTTTTAGTTCGTATCTCTCAGGCTTTCTTAAATAATCAAGTACCATATATGTTATCAGAAAGAGCAAGTCCTGTTTTCTCTATGGATACATACTGGAAAGGTTTTAATATTGAGGATTATTATGCAGTCTATATGGCAGCTACTATGGTTTCTGTTCAATTTGAGTCTTTCAAAACATTTTTTCCTCATCAACTTCGTGATCGGATTGTAGTTCTTCCTAACCCAATTCAGATTCCTGAAAAAACTAAAGTTGTGCGAGAAAAAGTAATCCTTTGTGTAGCTCGAATCTGGTTTCAACAAAAAAGACAAGATATTTTACTTAAAGCTTTTGCTAAAGCCTCATTTGGTCGAGATGATTGGAAACTGAAGTTTTTTGGACATGAATATCATAATGATGGTAGTAAACTAAAGAATTTGTCTGAGGAGTTAGGTATTACCGATAAAATTGAAATAAATGGCTCTATCACCAATATTGATATGCAATTTGCTAAATCTTCTATTTTTGTATTGCCATCTGCTTTTGAGGGTTTTCCCAACTCTCTTGCTGAAGCTTTGGCATCTGGGATACCATCTATTGGATTTAAATCTTGCCCTGGTGTGAATGAGTTGATTGTTGATCAACGTAATGGCTTGTTAATTGATGATGTTGATTTATGGCAAATTAACGCAGAGAATAAAGTAATCCCGACAGTGGAGGATAAAGCGATTAACGAGATTCTTGTTAATCGCTTATGTGAGAGTCTTACTTGGTTAATGGACGATGATATTTTTCGTAGCCGAGCTTCTAAGACGGCCATTCAAATGATCCAACCTTATCAAGCTGAACTGGTTTTAGAGCGTTGGCAAAATGCGGTTGAAGTTCTTTGCAAAATTTCAGGGTCATTGTCATTAAATCATAGAGTTAATTCTCTATAGAAAACATCGTTAAAGCTAAATTAGCATACAATAAAGGTAGACAGACAAGATGATAAGAAATAAATTACTTAGTAATATTTTTTTTGGTTCTGAATTGGAAAAACTAAAATATGGAACTGTTTCAACAGCATCTGCTTTGAAGAATTTAGTGCCTGAATTTAGTAACTTTGATGATCACGATTGGGAGGATGTCTGTGAAATTGTAAATGGTTTTTTCAAAAAGCGGTTTAAGGGCAGTTTTGGCGGACCGATTACAGCAGGCGATGCTTTTTTTATAGCTGCATATTTGACTGCGATTAAGCCTTCTTCTGTAATCGAGATTGGTTGCTGTTCTGGAGTGTCTTCAGCATTCATCTTGTATGCAGGGCACAAACTCGGTCTTGTGGAAGATGGTAGAATATTTTGCATAGTGTAGATTTGCTTCGTCTACACGGTGATGAAAAACATGAGGTAGGTAGAGTGGTCTCAATGAATTACCCCTCTTTAACAAAATATTGGAAGCTGAATGTTGAAGTAACAAGTCCTGAAATTGTCTTAAATTCATTTCAACTTAAGCATGAGATAATGGTAACAGAGCCTGGTTTAGCTTTTATCGATGCTAATCATATGCACCCATGGCCATGCATTGATACAATCTCAATCTCGCAGTTACTGCCGAAGGATTGCTGGATATTACTCCAAGACACGCAGGTAATGGAACGTTGGCTTGCAAATTGTGTCGAGTTTGGTGTTCCTTCACCCAAACCCTGTAGAGGCGTGAACCTAGTGACGACACTCTGGCCTGGGTCTAAAATTGTTGGCTGGGATATGTGCTATAATATGGGTGCTATCAAACTTGATGTTACTGATCAAGATATTCAAAAATTTGTAGAACAGGCGATTAAGTATCCGCTAGAAATAGGTCATAATCAAAGAGATGAGTGTATGAAATATATTTCTTTGTTAGAAACTATTAAGCAATAGAATTACATAGCATAGTAAGTAATTTTTTGTCCCCAACTTTAAGATACTCTAATACTTTATCGAATCAATTAATATGACACTCAAATTAGATGATGGTAGTTTGCTTTCCATACTTGCAAAAATAATTATTCCAACTGAGCGAGATGAAGCGTTAGCTTTGATGGGTGAATATGGCTTTGATGTTAATCAAATTAGGAATACACTAACTAACCCTCGATATAATGATAGAAATGTGGGAAGGCGAATGTCAGAGGTAAAAGCCATAATTGACGCCTATGTTCTGGATCATCGCTTTTGCTTTCTTAACCCCAACAGGTCAATGGAGCATTTGAAGGCACGACTAGCTGCTGCACCTGACATTTTTCCGCCCTCAAAAATAAGGGGCGCGAGTATCATAGATTTTGGAAGTGGCAGATTTGATATGTTGGGAATATCAATATTGTTATTTGCAAATATGGCCAGGCATATTTATGCAGTTGAAACGGCGAGACCTGATCGAAAACTCCCTTACCTTGCAGCGCTGGAGACTGCAAAGTTAATTCTATCCAAGCTTGAAAAGTATAAGCTGCTACCAATTGATTCTGAGGAGATGAAACGACGAGTCGCAACTATTGATTATGAAAAAATAGAGATAATATCGGCTGATGGCGTACCAGATAACGGTATTCATATCAATGAAGGGATAACAGTCCAAAAATCAATAGACGGTATTCAACAAAACAGCATTGATTTAATCATGTCTACGTCTGTTCTTGAGCACGTACGTGACTTTGAGCAAGTTATGCGACAGCAGTTTTCTTTATTAAAACCTGGAGGTGTGGCAATACATGCAGTTGATTTTACTGACCACAGACATGATCTCCCAGAATATCATCCCTTTATGTTTTATTACGATAACAAAAAAAAGGATGTTAATGGAATGAGGGATGTAGATATGATCAGAATATTTGATAATATTGGTTTTTCTGTCAAGACAACTCGTGTTTTCAAACTTGATGAAAAAGATATTGATGTTGAGAGATTAACTGCTCATTATAAGCGCTATCCTGTCAAGGATTTACTGACTAGGGGCGCTACATTTGTACTGTTACGCGAATAAATAATTTATCATTTATATTTAATCGCGAATATATTCTATATAGAAACAGTTCCACAATTGTGATAAACTATAACCTATATAAAGTCCTGCGATTGATATTAATTGATATCAGAATATTATCTCTTATTTTTTGATAGCCTACTTGCTTTTTGTGAACACTCATATCTTGACCATCCCAATTTTCTATCTCAATAAATTCTTGGAGTTTGCTGATTAATTTATCATGTCTTTCTTTCCGGATATTTACTTTATGCCAATGAAATTCGCAGTATAGTTTATCAATATGACGAACTGTTCTTTCTTGAACCATCTTTTCAAGGATGTCATATTCCGCACCTTCCACATCCAGTTTTAAAATAATTTTTTGGTATAACTGTGATACCTGAGAAATAAAAGCAGATAAATCGATACAATCAACAGTAATTACTGGGCAATTTTCATTAGTAACTTTTCCATGAAAATCAATTTTTTTCTCTGAGAGTAAAGAACTACCATCAGCATCTACAGGGTCAACTGTAAATTCAATTGTGCCATCGTATGTAAACACTGCCTTTTTAATTAACTTTGTGGGAATTTCTGTGTAATAATCCCATAAATCGGGGTTGGGTTCAAAACTAACACAATCATAGTTTAAATGACTCATTAAAAATTTGATAGCAGAACATCCATCATAGCCACCACAATCAATAAATAATGAGGATTTTCTGGGGTGATTTTTGCTATCTTTAATCCTCCAATTCCCGTTATCTGTATCATTAAGTAAACTGATATATTTGTCACCAAATAGCCTTTCTTTTTGACTGACTGCTTGACTTAATCTCTCATGCCCCCTATCATAACTAGGTTTTAAATCAACAGCCTTTTGTAAATACTTAACAGCCGCCTCCCAGTCCCCCAGTTGCGCTAAAGTGTCCCCCAAACTATAAAGCAAACAAGCCGAGTTAGGATTAATTTTTATACTTTGGGAATAAGCAGCAACAGCCTCGTCTAAATTCCCCTGTTTAGCCAAAGCATCCCCCAAGCCATGATAAGCCCAAGCAAAATGGGGGTTAATTTCTATTACCTGATGATAAATTTTGATAGCATCATTGAACTTTTGCACTCGCTTAAACTGGTTAGCTTGTTTCAATAAATGGGAGGAATTTATACTTTTATCATTATTCATAACTATTGGAAATACAAAAGTTTTTGTAAATAAAAAATCAACCTATACGCATTTTGAAATTATAAAAAATATAGTTTCAAAGCCATCATTTATGGGAGATTTTAATACATTTTTAACTGTGTAGTTACCTTTACCCCACCGATTTATCAGAATAGGCATCACATTATGCTCTGCACCAAAAGGGTCTAATTCTGAGGTTGAATCAACTCCATGATATTTGGAGTGTTCAATAATACACACTCCATGCTTCGTCAGACAAGACATCCAAGCGTTCAAACATTTTTCAGGGTCGTAGGAATGATCAAATGAGTTAGTGTAAATAAAATCAAAAAAATCTTGCCACTCTGGCTTTATTTTGTGGAAATCCCATTGGATAGTATGTGGGAATTGTGATGCCGTACTTGATATTTCAGTCCCCATAACATCAGCATTTAAAAATTCACGGAACCAGGCTTGCTCTAATCCTCGTCTAGTACCATGACAAATTCCATAACTCACCTGTGCCAACTCCTCCTGAATATATTGAGATAAAAACTGAATATTCTCTTTTTTGACCCATACCTTATTTAATTTACGTTGATTTCCAGCTTCTTGAACTCGAGCATAGAGATTATAATCAAATTCTCCGCGATCATCCAGATACCTGTAAAGAACATATTCATTCCTGTTTGATAGAGTTTTTTGCGTTTTGACTATTCCCAGGTATTTGTGATCTGCTTGTGAAGGAGCATTTGAATCTTTTGGGAAATTCGGTTTGGGATTTTTGCCAACCTCATAATCTTTATATATTATTATTTTATATTTATTATTTATCTTGATTTGGGGGTTTATATCGACCGCCTTGTGTAAATACTCAACAGCCGCCTCTAAATCTCCCAGCTCCGCTAAAGCCTCCCCCAAACTATAAAATAGCCAAGCTGAGTTCGGATTAATTTTCAAGCCTTCAGAATAACAAGTAACAGCCTCTTCTAAATTGCCCTGTTTAGCCAAAGCATCCCCCAAGCCATGATAAGCCCAAGCAAAATGGGGGTTAATATCTATTACCTGGTGATAAAGAGCGATCGCCTCATCCAACTTCCCAGACCGTTTCAACTGATTCGCCTGTCTCAGCAACTCACCCGCACTCATTCCCTCACCACTCCTCATAACTAGCTGACCAACACATCCACCCCCTGACATATCCCAGCATTATACCCTATCACCAGACTGACGCAACTTGACAAACACCTACCGAGCGATTCTCGGAAGTGCGATCGCCTATCGCCTCGGAAGTGCATTCCCGTAGCCTCTCGGAAGTGCGATCGCATCTTACCAGAAAGCGATCGCATAGTGGAAAGTGGCTAAAATGGATGATTGAGACACCTGAGAGGAACCCCCATGACCACCAATGCTGACGATGTTTGGAGGCTGCTGGCGGAACTGGCAGAAGCCCAGAAAGAAACCGAACGCCAATTTCAAGAAACCCGGCAACTCCTCCAGGAACAATCCCAAGAAAGCGATCGCCGCTTCCGGGAACAATCCGAAGAAAGCGATCGCCGCTTCCGGGAAACCGAACGAATCATCAAACAACAGAATGAAAAACTCAACCAGGAATTAGGCAAATTGGGAAACCGCCTCGGAGAATTTGTCGAATGCCCAGGACGCCCCGCCGCCGTCCAACTGTTTCAAAAAAGGGGAATTGCTGTCAATGAATTTCACGGCGACCTCTCGGTTAAACGCTTTGGAGAAGCCCTAGAAATTGATTTGCTCGTCGTCAACAGCGACCAAGCCATATTAGTCGAAGTCAAAAGCAAACTCAGCCAAACCGACATCGACGAACACCTGGAAAGACTCGAAAAATTCAAGCGGTTAATGCCCCGTTATAGTGATGTCAAAGCCATGGGAGCCGTCGCCGGAATGGTCGTCCCCGAAGAAGTCGCCCGCTATGGCTACCGTCGCGGCTTATTTGTGTTGGCACAGTCAGGAGATAGCGTCGTGATTTTAAATGATGATAAATTCCGTCCCCGGCAATGGTAAATTACAGCCAGAGTTGGCGTTCGCCTACCCTCTGGGAAGTGCGACCTATCGCCTACCTCAGAAGTGCGATCGCGCAGCGTGCCCGTAGGGCGTATCGCCTACCCTCTCGGAAGTGCGACCTATCGCCTACTCTCTGGGAAGTGCGTTCGCGCAGCGTGCCCGTAGGGCGTATCGCCTAGCCTCTCGGAAGTGCGATCGCATCTTACCAGAAAGCGATCGCATAGTGGAAAGTGGCTAAAATGGATGATTGAAATCACCCAGAGGACAACCCCCATGACCACCAATGCTGACGATGTTTGGAGGCTGCTAGGAGAACTCATAGAAGCCCAAAAGGAAACTGAACGACTCCTCAAAGAACAATCCCAAGAAAGCGATCGCCGCTTCCGGGAACAGTCCCAAGAAAGCGATTCTCGTTCCGAGACGCTGCGCGAACGCCGCTTCCGGGAAACCGAACGAATCATCAAACAACAGAATGAAAAACTCAACCAGGAATTAGGCAAATTGGGAAACCGCCTCGGAGAATTTGTCGAATGGCAGGTACGCCCCGCCGCCGTCCAACTATTTCAAAAAAGGGGAATTGCTGTCAATGAATTTCACGGCGACCTCTCGGTTAAACGCTTTGGAGAAGCCCTAGAAATTGATTTGCTCGTCGTCAACAGCGACCAAGCCATATTAGTGGAAGTCAAAAGCAAACTCAGCCAAACCGACATCGACGAACACCTGGAAAGACTCGAAAAATTCAAGCCGTTAATGCCCCGTTATAGTGATGTCAAAGCCATGGGAGCCGTCGCCGGAATGGTGGTTCCCGAAGAAGTCGCCCGCTATGGCTACCGTCGCGGCTTATTTGTGTTGGCACAGTCAGGAGATAGCGTGGTGATTTTAAATGATGATAAATTCCGTCCCCGCCAATGGTAAATTACAGCCAGAGTTGGCGTTCGCGTAGCGTGCCCGTAGGGCGTATCGCCTACATTCTCGGAAGTGCGACCTATCGCCTACTCTCTGGGAAGTGCGATCGCGTACGGTCGGAGTGCGAGGTATCGCGCAGCGTGCCCGTAGGGCGTATCGCCTACCCTTTCAGAAGTGCGATCGCGCTTCTGTGGGGACGGCTTCACCCGCTACATCACATCAAACACCTTCCGCGTCGTGTCCGGGTGCCGGAATGCGTTCGCGTAGCCTCGGAGTGCGACCTATCGCGCAGCCTCGGAGTGCGACCTATCGCGCGCAACGGGTGTCGTCAGCGATTCCGATGGGGGAATGAGAGCTGGGGGTTGAGAGGATGGGAGCCGATCAGAACGCGATCGTCCCACACTGTAACGATCGCCTTGTGGTATGATCGGAAACGAACAGGCTTCTTCTGGGTCAAAGTTTGAATAAAAATAGCGACCATTTTTTAGGATTGATGTCAACCATAAACGAGGAGGATAAAAATGAATCCAGTCATCATTTTTGAAGTGTATCAGGAAGAAGATGGCGGATTTGTAGCCGAATGTTTGACCGAGGATATCTTCACTCAGGGTGATGATTGGGAAGCGTTGCGAATCCATGTCAATGAAGCCGTCAAAGGCTATTATTTCGACCAACCTAGCTGTCCCAATGTCAAGCTACATCTAGTCAAAGAAGAAATCTTAGTCATCCAGTAGATCGATCCAAATTATCGATGAAAATCCCCAGAGATATTAAAGGGACTCATTTGGCAGACATTCTCTGTCGCCAATGGGATTATGAGGTTGTTCACCAACAGGGGAGCCACATTATTTTAGAAACAGAGTTGCCCCACCATCAAAGGATTAGCATTCCCAATCATAACCCTTTGCGACTGGGAACTCTCAATAGTATTTTACGATCAATTTCCCGACACAAAGGAGTCACTAAAACCGACATTATCAATACATTGTAAGTCACCCTCATTTGAGTTTAGATATCCCCACAACTCGGGCGATCGCTTAGAGTCTCAGAAGTGCGATCGCGCAGCGTGCCCGCCAGAAGTATCGCCTAGCCTTTCGGAAGTGCGACCTATCGCCTACATTCTCGGAAGTGCGTTCGCGCAGCGTGCCCGCCAGAAGTATCGCCTAGCCTTTCGGAAGTGCGATCGCATCTTACCAGAAAGCGATCGCATAGTGGAAAGTGGCTAAAATGGATGATTGAAATCACCCAGAGGACAACCCCCATGACCACCAATGCTGACGATGTTTGGAGGCTGCTAGGAGAACTCATAGAAGCCCAAAAGGAAACTGAACGACTCCTCAAAGAACAATCCCAAGAAAGCGATCGCCGCTTCCGGGAACAGTCCCAAGAAAGCGATCGCCGCTTCCGGGAAACCGAACGAATCATCAAACAACAGAATGAAAAACTCAACCAGGAATTAGGCAAATTGGGAAACCGCCTCGGAGAATTTGTCGAATGGCAGGTACGCCCCGCCGTCGTGCAACTGTTTCAAAAAAGGGGAATTGCTGTCAATGAATTTCACGGCGACCTCTCGGTTAAACGCTTTGGAGAAGCCCTAGAAATTGATTTGCTCGTCGTCAACAGCGACCAAGCCATATTAGTGGAAGTCAAAAGTAAACTCAGCCAAACCGACATCGACGAACACCTGGAAAGACTCGAAAAATTCAAGCGGTTAATGCCCCGTTATAGTGATGTCAAAGCCATGGGAGCCGTCGCCGGAATGGTGGTTCCCGAAGAAGTCGCCCGCTATGGCTACCGTCGCGGCTTATTTGTGTTGGCACAGTCAGGAGATAGCGTCGTGATTTTAAATGATGATAAATTCCGTCCCCGCCAATGGTAAATTACAGCCAGAGTTGGCGTTCGCGCAGCGTGCCCGTAGGGCGTATCGCGTAGCGTGCCCGCCAGAAGTATCGCCTACCCTCTCGGAAGCGCGTTCCCGTAGCCTCGGAGTGCGACGTATCGCCTACCCTCTCGGAAGTGCGACCTATCGCCTACCCTTTCAGAAATGCGATCGCGCTTCTGTGGGGACGGCTTCACCCGCTACATCACATCAAACACCTTCCGCGTCGTGTCCGGGTGCCGGAATGCGTTCGCGTAGCCTCGGAGTGCGACCTATCGCGCAGCCTCGGAGTGCGACCTATCGCGCGCAACGGGTGTCGTCAGCGATTCCGATGGGGGAATGAGAGCTGGGGGTTGAGAGGATGGGAGCCGATCAGAACGCGATCGTCCCACACTGTAACGATCGCCTTGTGGTATGATCGGAAACGAACAGGCTTCTTCTGGGTCAAAGTTTGAATAAAAATAGCGACCATTTTTTAGGATTGATGTCAACCATAAACGAGGAGGATAAAAATGAATCCAGTCATCATTTTTGAAGTGTATCAGGAAGAAGATGGCGGATTTGTAGCCGAATGTTTGACCGAGGATATCTTCACTCAGGGTGATGATTGGGAAGCGTTGCGAATCCATGTCAATGAAGCCGTCAAAGGCTATTATTTCGACCAACCTAGCTGTCCCAATGTCAAGCTACATCTAGTCAAAGAAGAAATCTTAGTCATCCAGTAGATCGATCCAAATTATCGATGAAAATCCCCAGAGATATTAAAGGGACTCATTTGGCAGACATTCTCTGTCGCCAATGGGATTATGAGGTTGTTCACCAACAGGGGAGCCACATTATTTTAGAAACAGAGTTGCCCCACCATCAAAGGATTAGCATTCCCAATCATAACCCTTTGCGACTGGGAACTCTCAATAGTATTTTACGATCAATTTCCCGACACAAAGGAGTCACTAAAACCGACATTATCAATACATTGTAAGTCACCCTCATTTGAGTTTAGATATCCCCACAACTCGGGCGATCGCTTAGAGTCTCAGAAGTGCGATCGCGCAGCCTCGGAGTGCGACGTATCGCGTAGGGTCGGAGTGCGACCTATCGCCACCACCTCGACACCCCCCACTCAAACCGTCACTTATATCGGTTTCCCGCCATAAAGTATTCGGTTATCCGTACTTGACAAAATTCCTAGATTTATAACCAATAATTTCACCACCTTTCCACCACCTGGCAAATTTTTGATTAAGAAACCCGGTTTCTGGGACTTAAACAACAGCCACCAATGGCTAGGGCCTATCGTTCGCTAAAATGGGGATAATTGAGACACCTGAGAGGAACCCCCATGACCACCAGTGCTGATGATGTTTGGAGGCTGCTAGGAGAACTCATAGAAGCCCAAAAGGAAACTGAACGAGTCATCAAAGAACAGTCCCAAGAAACCGAACACCGCTTCCGGGAAACCGATCGCCGCTTCGAGGAAACCAAGCAACTCCTCCAGCGACAGTCCGAAGAAAGCGATTCTCGTTCCGAGACGCTGCGCGAACGCCGCTTCCGGGAAACCGAACGAATCATCAAACAACAGAATGAAAAACTCAACCAGGAATTAGGCAAATTGGGAAACCGCCTCGGAGAATTTGTCGAATGGCAGGTACGCCCCGCCGTCGTCCAACTGTTTCAGCAGCGGGGAATTGCGGTTAATGAATTCCATGCTAATATCTCCGTTAAACGCTTTGGAGAAGCCCTAGAAATTGATTTGCTCGTCGTCAACAGCGACCAAGCCATATTAGTCGAAGTCAAAAGCAAACTCAGCCAAACCGACATCGACGAACACCTGGAAAGACTCGAAAAATTCAAGCGGTTAATGCCCGCTTATCGTGATTTTAAGGCCATGGGAGCCGTCGCCGGAATGGTCGTCCCCGAAGAAGTCGCCCGCTATGGCTACCGTCGCGGCTTATTTGTGTTGGCACAGTCAGGAGATAGCGTCGTGATTTTAAATGATGATAAATTCCGTCCCCGCCAATGGTAAATTACAGCCAGAGTTGGCGATCGCGCAGCGTGCCCGCCAGAAGTATCGCCTAGCCTCTGGGAAGTGCGACCTATCGCCTACATTCTCGGAAGTGCGACCTATCGCCTACCCTCTCGGAAGTGCGACCTATCGCCTACATTCTCGGAAGTGCGTTCGCGCAGCGTGCCCGCCAGAAGTATCGCCTAGCCTTTCGGAAGTGCGATCGCATCTTACCAGAAAGCGATCGCATAGTGGAAAGTGGCTAAAATGGATGATTGAAATCACCCAGAGGACAACCCCCATGACCACCAATGCTGACGATGTTTGGAGGCTGCTAGGAGAACTCATAGAAGCCCAAAAGGAAACTGAACGACTCCTCAAAGAACAATCCCAAGAAAGCGATCGCCGCTTCCGGGAAACCGAACGAATCATCAAACAACAGAATGAAAAACTCAACCAGGAATTAGGCAAACTGGGAAACCGCCTCGGAGAATTTGTCGAATGGCAGGTACGCCCCGCCGCCGTCCAACTGTTTCAAAAAAGGGGAATTGCTGTCAATGAATTTCACGGCGACCTCTCGGTTAAACGCTTTGGAGAAGCCCTAGAAATTGATTTGCTCGTGGTCAACAGCGACCAAGCCATATTAGTCGAAGTCAAAAGCAAACTCAGCCAAATCGACATCGACGAACACCTGGAAAGACTCGAAAAATTCAAGCGGTTAATGCCCCGTTATAGTGATGTCAAAGCCATGGGAGCCGTCGCCGGAATGGTGGTTCCCGAAGAAGTCGCCCGCTATGGCTACCGTCGCGGCTTATTTGTGTTGGCACAGTCAGGAGATAGCGTCGTGATTTTAAATGATGATAAATTCCGTCCCCGCCAATGGTAAATTACCCCCAGAGTTGGCGATCGCGTAGCGTGCCCGCCAGAAGTATCGCCTACCCTTTCAGAAGTGCGTTCGCGTAGCGTGTGCGTAGCACGTATCGCCTACCCTCTCGGAAGTGCGATCGCGCAGCGTGCCCGCCAGAAGTATCGCCTATCGCCTCGGAAGTGCATTCCCGTAGCCTCTCGGAATTGCGATCGCCTCATCCAACTTTCCAGACCGTTTCAACTGATTCGCCTGTCTCAGCAACTCACCCGCACTCATTCCTTGACCACTCCTCATAACTAGCTTACCAACACACCCACCCCCTGACATATCCCAGTATCATACCATATCACGAGACTAACGCAACTTGACAAATATCTACCACTTTGGTAAAATGGACAGTGGGTTGTGCCTTATGTATCATGTAATCTGGAGAGTCAGCGAATTGGTCAGCGATTTAGTGAGGGGTAATCAACTGCTGCGGAGTGGTAAGCTAGAAGAAGCTGTGGATGCTTATCAGAAAGCGATCGCCCATGATCCTAGTTTTCATTGGTCTCACTACAAACTGGGGGAGGCTTTAGAAAGGTTGGGGCGTTTAGAAGAAGCAATTACCGCCTATCAGCGCGCCTTTGTCTTAAAACCCGACCAAAGTGACTTTCGTTTAGGGTTCGTTCGGGCAGTACACCAAGCCCAGCTCAAGGGCAAAACTTCTCAGCCTAAGCGGATATCATCTGTATCTCTGGTAGAAGCACACAAAATCAACGCCGAGTTTCTCTATGAAGCCAAGGACTATCAGGGTTCCTTAAACAGCTTTCAATATTACTTATCTTCACAAGGACTCCAACCCCCTCATCAGTTTTTCTTAAAAGCAGAATCAGCCGCAAAACAAGCATTGAAAGGAGAAGCCCATAAGCAATTCTGGGAGGGCTGTAGTGATGCGATTTCTCAAAAATTTCAGGCTTGTTTTGAACTCGCAAAAAATAGTCAATTTCTGGAGGCTAAACAACTGTTCGCCTTACAAGCCCAGGAATTATTTAAAGAACCAGAGATATCCGCAAATTGGATTCAAGCGTTCCAGAAAATCTGTGATTCTCGGGAGCAGGGTCATATATTTGAGCGAGGCAACGTCAGAACTGTCCAAAAAATAGTGGTGTCAGGCATGGGGTGGAGTGGCAGTGGTGCCCTATATGATTACTTCCGAGAATTCAAGAATATCAAAGTGCTTAAGGGTGAAAGCCGTTTTTTGGAAGGCAAGTCATCACTACTAACACTATATGATTGTATTTTGAAAGCAACCGATTACTGGTCAACTTTTTTAAACTTCTTTTTTGGGTCGGTTTTAGGATGTCAAGTCATGACAGCATCACGGGAATTTAAGTATATGAAAGGGGGTAGGAACTTCAGCTTAGGTCCAAATGCCAAAACTTACTCGGAAAATGTCAGTAGGCTGATGGGTAACGCCTCTCCATTACTTGCGGGAAAAGGCGACACTCTAGCCAATTTCAAAATTTTTGCTGATGATGTTGCCAATTTGCTATCTGGCGAGTCTGGCAATCATAACTATGATGTGGTTTTGCTGGACAACTGTATTCATATTGGGAATATCAGAATGGTTGACTGTCTCAAGAATACTAGAGTATTCTGCACATTTAGAGACCCAAGGTCCAACTTTGTGGCTCTGAAACGAGAATCGACGGGGTATCTAGATGATGCTAGTGGGTTTATCAAGAGTAATACGAGTAAGACCAAGAACTACTCCAAGTATCATAGCCTAGTTTCTGACTATGAAGAAAAAACCAAAAACACCAGTAACCAAGTGTTAAAAGTACAGTTTGAAAAGTTTGTGCTGTCAGACACTTATCGCCAAGAGCTGGCACAAAAAGCGGGTCTTGACCTGACCACCCATGAACCACACAAGTACTTCAAACCCTGGGAATCGGAAAAGAATGTTTACTTACATCACACCTACGAAAATCAGGAAGAAATTAGGGCAATAGAACAGGCTTTCCCTGAATATTGCTTCACCGACCAAAACAGTTAGTACACAATAGCCCACCTAGAGCAAATACTGTCTTGGAATAAGTCAATAATAAAGAACCATACCCAGCACTGAGGAAGAGATCAATGAAAAAAGTCTATGTTGGAATGAGTGCCGACCTAGTTCATCCCGGTCACTTAAACATCCTGAAAACTGCTCAACAGTATGGGGAAGTCATCGTCGGTCTACTGACTGACCAAGCGATCGCCAGCTATAAACGCCTCCCCTACATGGCATTTGAGCAGCGGCGAGAAGTGATCGAAAACATCAAAGGAGTAAGTCAGGTCATTCCCCAAACCACCCTGGATTATATTCCCAACCTACGCAGCATCAAACCCGATTACGTCATTCACGGGGACGATTGGCGAGAAGGGGTACAGCGAGAGACCCGTCAGCGGGTCATAGAAACCCTAGAGGAGTGGGGCGGCGAACTCATCGAAGTTCCCTATACTAAAGGTATCTCCTCAACTCAACTAAACAAAGCCCTACGGGAAATCGGCACCACTCCAGAAGTACGCCTGAAATCTCTGCGTCGGATGCTGCAAGCCAAACCACTCCTGCGATTCCTAGATATCCATAACGCCCTCAGTGGCTTAATCGTTGAAAACACTTTCATCGAAACCCCCCAAGGTCGTCGAGAATTTGATGGGATGTGGGCGAGTAGCCTAACAGATTCGACAGCCAAAGGCAAACCCGACATCGAAGCCGTTGATGTATCTGCCCGTATGACCACACTTAACGAAGTCATCGAAGTGACCACCAAACCCATAATTTATGATGCGGACACTGGTGGTAAAACGGAACATTTTACCTTCACTGTACGCACCCTAGAAAGGTTAGGAGTCTCCGCTGTCATCGTCGAAGATAAAACCGGTCTCAAGAAAAACTCCCTATTCGGCACGGAAGTTCCCCAAACCCAAGATAGCATCGAAAATTTTTGCCAAAAAATCCGTGCAGCCAAAAAAGCCCAAACCACAGATGATTTCATGTTGATTGCCCGCATCGAAAGCCTGATTTTAGGCAAGGGACTCGATGATGCCTTAGAACGAGCCCAAGCCTTCATTAAAGCCGGAGCCGACGGCATCATGATTCACAGCCGTCAGAAAACCCCTGATGAAGTGTTTGCATTTTGCCAAGACTATAACCGCTTAGAAAATCGTAAACCCCTGATCGCTGTGCCTTCGAGTTATAACAGTTGTCATGAGGAGGAACTGCAAGCCCAGGGTGTAAACATAGTTATCTATGCTAATCAGCTTTTGCGGAGTGCTTACCCAGCTATGGTAAATACCGCTCAAACTATCTTAAAACATCAGCGCGCTCAAGAGTGTGAGCCACAAATGTTGCCTATCAAAGACATACTAGAACTTATTCCAGGAACTAAGTAAAACTACAAAAAATGATAGACCCCCAAGCCTTTTATACAACTCTATACCAAGCCGGCGTGCATTTATTTGCCGGTGTTCCCGATTCCCTACTCAAAGACTTCTGTGCCTATATAGACGACCATAGCCAGCCCGGGGAACATATTATCACCGCCAATGAAGGGAATGCGATCGCCCTAGTGGCTGGCTATCACCTAGCCACCCGGCAAATCGGGGCAGTATATTTGCAAAATTCAGGATTAGGGAACACCATTAACCCTCTCACCTCACTTACCGACCCTCAGGTGTACAAAATCCCCTTGGTGATGATAATTGGTTGGCGTGGGGAACCAGGGGTAAAAGACGAGCCACAACACATTAAACAAGGGGCCATTACCCCAGGGCAACTGGATCTCTTGGGGGTTCCCTATTGGATAGTAGATGGCCACAGTGATTTTCAGCAAATTATCCAAGAGGCTCTAACCAAAATCCAAGCTACCAACGCCCCAGTAGCTCTGTTGGTAAGGAAAGGCACATTTTTCCCCTATCAAAAAAGCCAGCGGCCACCGTCTTTTAAAGCTTCCCTCAAGCGAGAAGCTGCCCTGGGTGAGCTTTTAACCCTAGTGGGGGATAGTTTAGTAGTATCTACAACGGGCAAAACCTCCCGAGAACTGTTTGAGCTACGCCAACAACGAGGTGAAGCTCAACGGGATTTTCTGACTGTTGGCAGTATGGGACATACAGCTTCCATTGCTTTAGGTGTAGCTTTGGGAAACCCCAGCAAATCGGTGGTCTGTATCGATGGGGATGGCTCCTTACTTATGCACTTAGGCGCAGTACCGATTATTGGTAGTTTAGCACCAAAAAACCTGATTCATGTTGTTTTAAATAATGCCGCCCATGAGTCGGTTGGCGGCCAGCCCACAGTCGCCGGACAGCTAGACTTGAAAGCTGTAGCCCTAGCCAGTGGCTATCAACAATACCGACAGGCTACGGATCAACCTGGCATTAAACAAGCCTGGAACGATTTATCTGCCTACGATGGTCCAGTATTACTGGAAATTCGCATTACAGCCGGTTCCCGCGACAATTTGGGACGACCCACTAGCAGTCCACAGCAAAATAAACAAGCATTTATGAAAGTGGCAACCGATGGCTAACAGATAGAATCACTAGAACCCAATAACTGCTCTGAAGCCACTTATATGACTAGCTTAATCGAGAATGGTGCAGCGTACTTTTTAACCATAAATTGAGCGTTTTAACCATCAGTTAGAGACTTAATTTTGATGAACATTGAAACCAAAATAAATGATGATGCCAACATACAATCATTACAACCCTGTAAAAATTAGGGTCGGAGCTGGGCAACTTAGCACCCTGCCTGATCTCCTATCCCCAGGACTATGGCTTCTGGTCACTACAGATGGCTTTAACCGTCGGGGTCTTACCACCCACATCGAAGCCTTAACACCCCAGACAGATTGGGAAGTATACCACAGGGTTACACCTAATCCTGAATTAGACCATCTTGAAGATGTGATCACACAATATCGCCAGACTAATATTCAGGGAGTGGTGGCTGTTGGTGGTGGCAGTGTCATTGATGCAGCCAAAGTCCTAGCTGTGACCCTCCCTAGTCCCCTACAACGACCTTTGCATACGGTACTACGTCAGGGCCAAAAACACCACTGGCAAGGTCAACTGCCTTTGATTGCCATTCCCACAACTTCCGGCACAGGCGCAGAAGTTACACCATTTGCCACGGTTTGGGATGCAACTACCCACAAAAAGTATTCCATTGTCGGCGATCAAGTCTTTCCTAAGATGGCTTTACTAGACCCTGAGTTAATTTTGAGCTTACCCCCCAAGCAAACCCTTTATACAGGATTGGATGCTATTTCTCATTGCCTGGAATCATTGTGGAATCACAATCAAACCCCCATCAGTGTCGCCTATGCTACCCAAGGGCTGAACTTGGCTTTAAACAGTTTGCCACAGGTATTGGACTCTCCACAAAATCTCCAAGCCCGTGCCCAAATGCAGCAAGCGAGTTTGTTGGCGGGTCTAGCTATTAGTCAAACCCGAACGGCGATCGCTCATTCGATGTCCTATCCCCTAACCAGCCATTTTGATGTTCCTCATGGTTTAGCTTGTAGCTTCACATTGCCCAATATTATTGAGTATTACATCAAAAATTGTAATTGTCTCCAACAAGTAACCTTAATGCAACAAATTCAGAAAATGTTAAATCAACTCAATTTATTTCAGCACTTGCATGAGTACGCCACCGATGAACAAATTCTGACTCTCAAAGCCGAAATGTTTCACCCCGAGCGGGCAGGAAATTTCCAAGGAGTCTTGAATGATGATATTGTGGAAGCATTCTTGACTGAGCCAACTTGACAAATATCTACAGTTTTGGTAAGGTCAATAACCTCTCCTGCATTGATATATAGCTTTAATCTGGGAGTCAGACAATATGGTTAGCGATTTAGTTAGGGGTAATCAACTGCTGCGGAGTGGCAAGCTGGAAGAAGCTGTAGATGCTTTCGAGAAGGCGATCGCACATCATCCAATTTTTCATTGGTCTCATTACAAGCTGGGAGAGGCTTTAGAGCAGTTGGGGCGTTTAGAAGAAGCTGTAGTCGCGTATAAAAAGGCAATTAAATCAAATCCTAACCTATATTGGGCTTACCAAAAACTAGGAGAAACACTGAACAAGTTAGATTGTTGGGAGGAAGCCGTCAGATGCTTCCGTAAAGCCATAGATTTCAATCCCAAAGCAGTTGAACCCAACCCAGACTTCTATTGGGCTTACCAAAAACTAGGGGAAACATTGCACCAGTTATGGCGTTGGGATGAAGCCGTCACAGCCTTCCGCCAAGCTATAGCCGTCAATCCCACTGCTAAATGGTCATATTTTCACCTAGGACAGGTTTTAGCCCAGCAGGAAGAGTGGTCGGAAGCGATCGCATCTTACCAGAAAGCGATCGCATAGTGGAAAGTGGCTAAAATGGATGATTGAAATCACCCAGAGGACAACCCCCATGACCACCAATGCTGACGATGTTTGGAGGCTGCTAGGAGAACTCATAGAAGCCCAAAAGGAAACTGAACGACTCCTCAAAGAACAATCCCAAGAAAGCGATCGCCGCTTCCGGGAACAATCCCAAGAAAGCGATCGCCGCTTCCGGGAACAATCCCAAGAAAGCGATCGCCGCTTCCGGGAAACCGAACGAATAATCAAACAACAGAATGAAAAACTCAACCAGGAATTAGGCAAATTGGGAAACCGCCTCGGAGAATTTGTCGAATGGCAGGTACGCCCCGCCGCCGTCCAACTATTTCAAAAAAGGGGAATTGCTGTCAATGAATTTCACGGCGACCTCTCGGTTAAACGCTTTGGAGAAGCCCTAGAAATTGATTTGCTCGTGGTCAACAGCGACCAAGCCATATTAGTCGAAGTCAAAAGCAAACTCAGCCAAACCGACATCGACGAACACCTGGAAAGACTCGAAAAATTCAAGCGGTTAATGCCCCGTTATAGTGATGTCAAAGCCATGGGAGCCGTCGCCGGAATGGTGGTTCCCGAAGAAGTCGCCCGCTATGGCTACCGTCGCGGCTTATTTGTGTTGGCACAGTCAGGAGATAGCGTCGTGATTTTAAATGATGATAAATTCCGTCCCCGGCAATGGTAAATTACAGCCAGAGTTGGCGATCGCGTAGCGTGCCCGCCAGAAGTATCGCCTACATTCTCGGAAGTGCGACCTATCGCCTACTCTCTGGGAAGTGCGTTCGCGCAGCGTGCCCGCCAGAAGTATCGCCTAGGCTCTGGGAAGTGCGACCTATCGCCTAGCCTCGGAGTGCGACGTATCGCCTAGAGTCTCAGAAGTGCGATCGTACTGCCGATTATACAGGCAAGATGCCTGTGCTACACGAGGAGCGATCGCATTTCCCAAGTCTAAAGCCGAGACGACAAACGGAGCGACCCCGACTCATTCACAGCCGTTCCAACTCCGACTCAAACATCCGAATCAATTGCGAACTCAAACGAATGCCATTCTTAAGTAACTCCGAAATCGATTCCCTGGCTTCCTGCCGAGTCATTAAATCTGCACCGACAGCAGCCAGTAAAATCCCCAAACTGCCCTTCACAGGTAAACCCAAACTCAAAGCGACCCGCCGTCCCAAACGCTCATCAATCAAGACCCAATCCGCTTGGAGTTCCCGACCCAACAAAATGACTTCAAATTCTCCAGCATCGAGTCCCAAAAGTAACGGTTCAATACTGGAAGTCCCTGCCGGAGCTTGCACGACCGCCCCCGTTCGAGTTAAAATCTCCCCGCGACCCGGGCGGTCGCCCCCCTGAATGGCCACCTCTCGGTATACGGTGGGCGGGATAAAAATCTCATCAAATAACTGGGGTAACAGTTGCAAGCGATCGATCAGACTCAAAGCAATTAATGGTGTCGCATTGACAACAAACTTCATCGATCCCTCAATTTCTCGGCCAATTCTCGGCTGGTTTTCGCCTCCTCCTCAAACTCGGCTTCGGTGTAGTCGATCGCGGCAAATCCCCGTTCGCCAATCAAACGATAAAACTCCAAACGGCTGCACCCCAAAATCTCCGCCGCCACCCCCGAAGAAATTTTACCCTCTTCATAGAGTTGACCCAAGGTCAAAATCATCACCCGCCGCTTAAACCCTTCGGGTTCTTCCCGACAAGCCACCAACAACTGTTCTGGAAATTCAACAAAAATGCTCATTTCACCGAACCCGATTCAATACTCGGTCAATTTAGGCGATCGCGTAGCGTGTCCGTGGCGCGATCGCATTCCTGATTATACAGGCAAGATGGCGGCCGGGCGACAGTATGAGCGATCGCGAAGCACGTCTCGCCGGAGATCCGGTTTGCCGGAATCAAGTGTTCGGTTATCAGTGATTGACTAATTTTAATTTTTATGATATATGGGCGAAGTGGCAGGGGGAAATATCTGGTGCGTTCGCGCAGCGTGCCCGCCAGAAGTATCGCCTACCCTCTCAGAAGTGCGACCTATCGCCTACTCTCTGGGAAGTGCGATCGCCTAGCCTCTCGGAAGTGCGATCGCCTAGCCTCTCGGAAGTGCGATCGCCTAGAGTCTCGGAAGTGCGATCGCCTAGCCTCTCGGAAGTGCGATCGCGCAGCGTGCCCGCCAGAAGTATCGCCTAGCCTCTGGGAAGTGCGACCTATCGCCTACTCTCTGGGAAGTGCGATCGCGTACTCTCTGGGAAGTGCGACCTATCGCCTACCCTTTCGGAAGTGCGACCTATCGCGCCCCCGATTATACAGGCAAGATGCCCAAAATAGAAGCGATCGCGCAGCGTGTGTGTACATATCGCATTTCCGAAGCATTGGGTTCAATTCCCCATTTCCAATTGACCCAGGGCGATCAAACTTTCCAGATCCTCTAAAGCATCCGAAAGATAGGCTCCGATAACCGATCGCACCGAATTTAACATCTCTTCATCCGCCCCCCCCAACATCCGGCTAATATCAGCCAGATCTTGAGAACGGCTCGCTTGCAACTTCATCAACACCAAATACGGCAATGCAATGACCGGCAACCCATCCGGGGAAAAATTGGGATAAGCGATCGCATCGGCAACCCATGCTTGCTCGAATTCAAGCACGTCTAGAATCGTTCCATCCGATAACCGCCAGGTACTCCCGCCAATATTTAAGGCTCCCACCCTTTGACTTCCCGCCTGTTCTAATTCTTCATAAATCCGGTCAGAATTTTCTGCCCAAATTAAAATATCTAAATCATCTGTCATGCGTTCGGGCATATAAAGCCGGGTGGCAATTCCCCCCACGATAACAAAAGGCGTTTGAATAATTGTTCTGAGATCGGTCACGGGATGATTCCAAGTTCGCGATTGGAGAAATGCTAGACTGCTACCCCGGCCCGGACGGCATCGACGCCAAGCCATTTCGAGATAAACTTTTCTTCGACTTGCCGGCATTGCCAAATTGGACATGAGCGATCGCCTTTCCCACTTCAACTGCTCTCCAGTTTAACGCGATCGCTCCCCCGATCCGATGCCTTAACCACAAATGGAGCGATCGCGCTTCTGTTGAGACAGCTTCACCCGCCGAATCACGTCAAACACCCTCCGCGTCGTGTCCGAGCCCCTGAATGCGATCGAAACAAGGGGTGTCGTCAGCAATTCCGATGGGGACATGAGAGCTGGGGTTTAACAGGGTGGGTGCGATCGCACTCTCGATTATACAGACAAGATGCTCAAATCTGAAGTAGACATGACCTTGCATTCATACACCATTTCTCAAATCTAGAACCCATCTTTCGCCGCTTCTGGAAACAATCCCAAGCAAGCGATTCTCATGTCGAGACGCTGCGCGATCGCTTCATCCAACTTCCCAGACCGTTTCAACTGATTCGCCTGTCTCAGCAACTCACCCGCACTCATTCCCTCACCACTCCTCATAACTAGCTGACCAACACATCCACCCCCTGACATATCCCAGCATTATACCCTATCACCAGACTGACGCAACTAGACAAACATCTACCGAGCGATTCTCAGAAGTGCGATCGCGTAGCGTGTGCGTAGCACGTATCGCCTACATTCTCAGAAGTGCGATCGCCTCATCCAAATTCCCCAATCTCTTCAACTGATTCGCTTGCTTCAACAATTGACCAGCACTCATCTTATGATTAACCATAATAATTCATTTGCAAATTTACGCCTAGATATATAGAAAAAACTGAGAGAAATTTTTCCATATTCACTGAATCATACTTTTAGCTTGGATTGCTGTCTTTTGCAAGTTCCATTCAAATTGGTGAACTAATTCTGGTTTTACTGTTTTATTGAAAGCACATAAAAAATCATTATAATTAACATTTTTCAGCACAAATTCAAGTTTTCTGTACAGATATTCAGGGTCGTATATGAATCGTGGAAAAAATAAATAAACGCAATTGATATCATGCTTGACTAGCTGATAAATTAATTTATATAACTGACGTGATAATAAACATTCTTGCATGGATGGTTCATGAGTATGCCACAACCCTCCAGGTGGGTGTTTGTGTCGATTGTCAGAATTTTGATTGACATATATTCTACTTGCACTTGCCGAAAATAAATCTCTAATCGGAATATAAGCACAATCTATGACATATTTTTTTGATTCTAGTATTTGGTCTATATAATCGCACAACCAAGGACTTTTTATAATGTATGGGGCATCTTTGCTACGGATGTCTTTTTCCATCCCTGCATTACAATTTTTAAACACATGACTATTCGTATCTTGAAAACCTGTATCTAGACCTATATCCGTTAAAAGTTGAACTAAAAATGTCGTCCCTGACCTTCCAGTTCCGCTGATAATTATATGATGTTTCTTTAATGAAAAATGTGTCGAAATCAAATCAAGAGAATTATTATTTTCAATTTTTCTGTCATTTTTTATCTGCATTAAATTCTGTTTAAAAAAAGCAGAATTGGGATCTAAATTAACGGCATTATTATACTGAACAATCCCCTCTTCACGCCTTCCAAATTTAACTAAAGCATCCCCAAGCTCATAATAAGTCCAAGCAAAACTAGGATTTAACTCAATCGCCTGATGATAAAGAGCGATCGCCTCATCCAACTTCCCAGACCGTTTCAACTGATTCGCCTGTCTCAGCAACTCACCCGCACTCATTCCCTCACCACTCCTCATAACTAGCTGACCAACACATCCACCCCCTGACATATCCCAGCATTATACCCTATCACCAGACTGACGCAACTAGACAAACATCTACCGAGCGATTCTCAGAAGTGCGATCGCGTAGCCTCGGAGTGCGACGTATCGCCTAGCCTCGGAGTGCGACGTATCGCCTACATTCTCGGAATTGCGATCGCATCTTACCAGAAAGCGATCGCATAGTGGAAAGTGGCTAAAATGGATGATTGAAATAACCCAGAGGACAACCCCCATGACCACCAATGCTGACGATGTTTGGAGGCTGCTGGCGGAATTGGCAGAAGCCCAGAAAGAAACCGAACGCCAATTTCAAGAAACCCGGCAACTCCTCCAGGAACAATCCCAAGAAAGCGATCGCCGCTTCCGGGAACAGTCCCAAGAAAGCGATCGCCGCTTCCGGGAACAATCCCAAGAAAGCGATCGCCGCTTCCGGGAAACCGAACGAATCATCAAACAACAGAATGAAAAACTCAACCAGGAATTAGGCAAATTGGGAAACCGTCTCGGAGAATTTGTCGAATGGCAGGTACGCCCCGCCGCCGTCCAACTATTTCAACAAAGGGGAATTGCTGTCAATGAATTTCACGGCGACCTCTCGGTTAAACGCTTTGGAGAAGCCCTAGAAATTGATTTGCTCGTCGTCAACACCGACCAAGCCATATTAGTCGAAGTCAAAAGTAAACTCAGCCAAACCGACATCGACGAACACCTGGAAAGACTCGAAAAATTCAAGCGGTTAATGCCCGCTTATCGTGATTTTAAGGCCATGGGAGCCGTCGCCGGAATGGTCGTCCCCGAAGAAGTCGCCCGCTATGGCTACCGTCGCGGCTTATTTGTGTTGGCACAGTCAGGAGATAGCGTCGTGATTTTAAATGATGATAAATTCCGTCCCCGCCAATGGTAAATTACCCCCAGAGTTGGCGATCGCGCAGCGTGCCCGCCAGAAGTATCGCCTAGCCTCTCAGAAGTGCGATCGCCTAGAGTCTCAGAAGTGCGATCGCCTAGAGTCTCAGAAGTGCGATCGCCTAGAGTCTCAGAAGTGCGATCGCGTACTCTCTCAGAAGTGCGACGTATCGCCTAGGGTATCGGAACGAGAATCGCGCAGCGTATGCGAAGCACATATCGCACCCCCGATTTTTATGGATTATTTAACAAATCAAAAAACTCCCTTTTCTCCAATCCAATATCCTTAATCATTCCCGATAAAGTTCCAGGTTTCAAATCTTTACCCGGGTGGATCGGTACAACAACCCTTTGACCCGATGAGTGTTTATAAATCACATGACTTCCTTTCTGTCGGTGTAATTGATAACCTAATTTGCTAATGACTCGGATAAAATCTTTCGCCTTAACTGTCGGAAAATTACTCATCGGGCGATCTGGACAGGCTTGATGATCAGATTCTCTTCAGGTATCGGTTCTTTATCCTCAAGCAAACTATCAATATATAATTCCATTGCTTCCGTGATATTTACCAAGGCTTCCTCAAAATCATCTCCCTGACTGTGACACCCTTTCAAAACCGGACAAAAAGCATGATAACCCCCCTCTGATTCTTTTTCAAAAATCACCGTGTAATTATAAATTTTTTGTTCTGAAGTAGACATGGACTTTACATTCATACACCATTCCTCAAATCTAGAACCCATCTTTGAAAATTTCTTTGATATACCGCATCAACTTACCTCTCAAATTTCCACGGACACCTACTATAACACAAATTTCGAGCCTCCAAAGCATTGCCCGCCCTCAGCTCCTCGGAGTGCGACGTATCGCCACCACCTCGACACCCCCCACTCAAACCGTCACTTATATCGGTTTCCCGCCATAAAGTATTCGGTTATTCGCACCTTGACAAATATCATATTTTATGGTATCTAATCCCCCATGGGCAACTCATACAATAAAGGAACATCCCGCCTCACCCGGTCTAACTCAAAACCACCGATATCAGTTTCCGTTAACCGAGAGTCCAAAAACCCCATTAATTGTGCATAATTCCTCACCAGAACTTGAGGCTTATACTTACATCTTTTAAACTTTAACCTGAACTGTTGGTTAACAGACTTACCATATTCTTCAGTTGCCGGGGAAAAATCATTCCCAATAATATAAAGTATCGGATATTTACCATTCTTGGTGCGTTGCTTATACCCCTCCACATAGCCTCTCTCCAAAACCTCATTAATAATCTCAATAGTTATCGTCCCTTTTTTCAACTCCATCAACATATGTTGAGGGCTTGGGGTTTTTAACACCAGGTCAATAAAACCCTGCTTTCCCCCACAATTCACCTCGAACTCCACATAAAAACGCCAGGGTAAATATTCACAAGCCTTAGCCAGGTAGAAAGTCAAATCCTTTTGATAATCCTTCTCAAATCGAGGTCTTCTCTCTAGCACCCGGCGACTGGTTTCATCAAAAAGGCACGCCGAGTTCTTCGACTTGCTGTCTGGCGTACTCGTCTTGTTCCTTGCGTCTTTTGACCCAGGCTTTATAACTGCTGTAGGTTTCTCTGAACCACTCGTGGCTTTGTCTGGCAGTGTAGTAGTGGTATTTGGAGTATTTGGGGTCTTCCGGGTAGTCGTCGTCAAATTCAGCCCCAAATCTAATTCTAATTGCTTCATAATTTTCGTAACAATTTGTCAGCTTAATAAACTTCTCGTGACTACCCGACTGCTTATCAGGATGCAGTTTAATTGCCATTTGTTTATATAACTTTCTCGCCGCCACTTGATTATCCGCCGCCAACACCCAAGTCCCCGTTTCCAGGTGCGCCCAAATCGTCCCCTTTTTCGGGTAGAAAACACAACGCCCCTTAGTCATTCGTAAAAACAGGACATTCGCCCACACCTCAATCACTGCCACATGGGGGTATTTTTCTTGAATTACAGCTAATGCAGAGGAATAGTTCATATCAACCCAACAATCCCGGCTCCCATAATTATAATCAACAATCAACGGCGATCGCCACCACCTCGACACCCCCCACTCAAACCGTCACTTATATCGGTTTCCCGCCATAAAGTATTCGGTTATTCGCACCTTGACAAATATCATATTTTATGGTATATAATCCCCCATGAGCAACTCATACAATAAAGGAACATCCCGCCTCACCCGGTCCAACTCAAAACCACCGATATCAGTTTCCGTTAACCGAGAGTCCAAAAACCCCATTAATTTAGAATAGGTTCTCAGGATAACTTGAGGTTTATGTTTACACCTTTTAAACTCTCTCTTCCACTGTTGATTAGTCAGATTAGTATATTCTTCAGCCTCAGCACTAACCGCTTTACCAATAATATAAAGTATCGGATATTTACTATTCTTGGTGCGTTGCTTATACCCCTCCACATAGCCTCTCTCCAAAACCTCATTAATAATCTCAATAGTTATCGTCCCTTTTTTCAACTCCATCAATATATGTTGAGGGCTTGGGGTTTTTAACACCAAGTCAATAAAACGCTGCTTTCCCCTAACATTCACCTCGAACTCTATATATAAACGCCAAGGCAGATACTGACAAGCCTTAGTCAAATAATAAACCAACTGTTGCTGATAATCCTTCTCAAATCGAGGTCTTCTCTCTAGCACCCGGCGACTGGTTTCATCAAAAAGGCACGCCGAGTTCTTCGATTTGTCGTCTAGCGTACTCGTCGTGTTCTTTCTGTCTTTTAACCCAGGCTTTATAACTGCTGTAGGTTTCTCTGAACCACTCGTGGCTTTGTCTGGCGGTGTAGTAGTGGTATTTGGAGTATTTGGGGTCTTCCGGGTAGTCGTCGTCAAATTCAGCCCCAAATCTAATTCTAATTGCTTCATAATTTTCGTAACAATTTGTCAGCTTAATAAACTTCTCGTGACTACCCGACTGCTTATCAGGATGCAGTTTAATTGCCATTTGTTTATATAACTTTCTCGCCGCCACTTGATTATCCGCCGCCAACACCCAAGTCCCCGTTTCCAGGTGCGCCCAAATCGTCCCCTTTTTCGGGTAGAAAACACAACGCCCCTTAGTCATTCGTAAAAACAGGACATTCGCCCACACCTCAATCACTGCCACATGGGGGTATTTTTCTTGAATTACAGCTAATGCAGAGGAATAGTTCATATCAACCCAACAATCCCGGCTCCCACAATTATAATCAACAATAAACGGCGATCGCCACCACCTCGACACCCCCCACTCAAACCGTCACTTATATCGGTTTCCCGCCATAAAGTATTCGGTTATCCGTACTTGACAAAATCTAGCCAAGGATAATCTACCATGAAATTAACCATCATCTACAGAGCAGCCAAAGGAAATTAACAAACCCCGTTTTTTCAAAAAACCCCCTTTCTCGAAACAAGCGATCGCCTAGGGTCGGAGTGCGACGTATCGCCCTCTCTGGGAAGTGCGTTCGCGTAGCCTCGGAGTGCGACGTATCGCCTAGCCTCTCGGAAGTGCGATCGCCTACATTCTCGGAAGTGCGTTCGCGCAGCGTGCCCGCCAGAAGTATCGCCTACCCTCTCGGAAGTGCGATCGCCTAGCCTCTCGGAAGTGCGATCGCGTAGCGTGCCCGCCAGAAGTATCGCCTACATTCTCTCTCGGAAGTGCGATCGCGTAGCCTCGGAGTGCGACGTATCGCCATCACCTCGACACCCCCCACTCAAACCGTCACTTATATCGGTTTCCCGGCATAAAGTATTCGGTTATTCGCACCTTGACAAATATCATGTTTTATGGTATCTAATCCCCCATGGGCAACTCATACAATAAAGGAACATCCCGCCTCACCCGGTCCAACTCAAAACCACCGATATCAGTTTCCGTTAACCGAGAGTCCAAAAACCCCATTAATTGTGCATAATTCCTCACCATAACTTGAGGCTTATATTTATACCTTTTCAACTGCCAATTCCATTCTTCGTTAAGCCTATCTGCGTAATCTTCAGCCTCCGGTTCAAATTGATAACCAATGATATAAAGTATCGGATATTTACCATTCTTGGTGCGTTGCTTATACCCCTCCACATAGTCCCTCTCCAAAACCTCATTAATAATCTCAATAGTTATCGTCCCTTTTTTCAACTCTATCAATATATGTTGAGGGCTTGGGGTTTTTAACACCAGGTCAATAAAACCCTGCTTTCCCCCACAATTCACCTCGAACTCCACATAAAAACGCCAGGGTAAATATTCACAAGCCTTAGCCAGGTAGAAAGTCAAATCTTTTTGATAATCCTTCTCAAACCGAGGTCTTCTCTCTAGCACCCGGCGACTGGTTTCATCAAAAAGGACACCCCCACTTTTCCACTTGTCGTCTGGCGTACTCGTCTTGTTCCTTGCGTCTTTTAACCCAGGCTTTATAACTGCTGTAGGTTTCTCTGAACCACTCGTGGCTTTGTCTGGCGGTGTAGTAGTGGTATTTGGAGTATTTGGGGTCTTCCGGGTAGTCGTCGTCAAATTCAGCCCCAAATCTAATTCTAATTGCTTCATAATTTTCGGAACAATTTGTCAGCTTAATAAACTTCTCGTGACTACCCGACTGCTTATCAGGATGCAGTTTAATTGCCATTTGTTTATATAACTTTCTCGCCGCCACTTGATTATCCGCCGCCAACACCCAAGTCCCCGTTTCCAGGTGCGCCCAAATCGTCCCCTTTTTCGGGTAGAAAACACAACGCCCCTTAGTCATTCGTAAAAACAGGACATTCGCCCACACCTCAATCACTGCCACATGGGGGTATTTTTCTTGAATTACAGCTAATGCAGAGGAATAGTTCATATCAACCCAACAATCCCGGCTCCCACAATTATAATCAACAATAAACGGCGATCGCCACCACCTCGACACCCCCCACTCAAACCGTCACTTATATCGGTTTCCCGCCATAAAGTATTCGGTTATCCGTACTTGACAAAATCTAGCCAAGGATAATCTACCATGAAATTAACCATCATCTACAGAGCAGCCAAAGGAAATTAACAAACCCGGTTTTTTGAAAAAACCCCCTTTCTCGAAACAAGCGATCGCCTGTGCGTAGAGCGATCGCTTCATTCCTTGACCACTCCTCATAACTAACTTACCAACACACCGAGCCCCTGACATATCCCAGCATCATACGAGATCACGAGGCTAACGCAACTTGACAAATATCTACCGCTTTGGTATAATTGGCGGTGGTTTGTGCATTATCTTCTATGATGTAATCTGGGGAGTCAGCCAATTGGTCGGCGATTTAGTTCGGGGTAATCAACTGCTGCGGATCGGTAAGCTAGAAGAAGCTGTGGATGCTTATCAGAAAGCGATCGCTCATCATCCGATTTTTCATTGGTCTCACTACAAGCTGGGAGAGGCCTACGAGCAGTCAGGGAACTGGACTAAGGCCGTAGCCGCTTATCGGAAAGCCGTCGAACTCAACTCCGATTCCATCGGGTTTCACTACCAATTAGCCGTCGCCTTAGTGGCAACTGAACAACTCGATGCCGCCCTAGATGTCTTAAAAGCGGGGTTAAAATTACAGCCATCCTCTTATCACTATTATCATTTGTTAGGTAAGTGTTTAGCCGAAAAAGAGCAGTGGCAAGAGGCGATCGTCAATTATCAAAAAGCCCTAGAGTTCAACCCAAATCTCCCCCAAAAAGTCACGAAAGATTGGCAAGCAATTATTGAAGAGCTAGAATCCATCAGGCAGACAGACCCTCGCAAATTTTCCCAGAAGAACTACGTCTCTCTTGCGGAAGCCTACCGAAATAACCAGCAGCTTTCTCAAGCCGAGTTTATCGCGATTGAAGGGCTACAAAAATATCCCCAAAATGCCCAAATACAAAACCAATACGCTATCTTCGCTTTAGTCGAAGGAAACTGGATAGTGGCTAGTGAACAGTTAGAAAAACTCTTAGAAATGGAGGCTCAAAAAAACTGGCGCACTTGGGTTCGTTTAATTCAAGCTTACCGAAATAGCAAACAATTTGAAAAAGCCGAATTAACCGCCGTTAAAGGTCTTCAAAAATACCGCAATCACCCAATGTGTAGCACAATCCAAAAAGAATACTGCCTGATACCTTTGGGTCAAAAAGATTGGGGACAAGAGATTGAGAAACTAGAAAGACTCCTACAAATGCAGGGTCAAAATACTCATGAGGAAGTGTATGCCGATTTAGTGGCAGCCTACTCAGCCAGCCAGCAGTTTCAGAAAGCGGAACGTTTAGTCGCTGAAGGACTCCAGAAATACCCCAAGAGTTCCCTCATCAAATCCCCATCTGACGGGATGTCCATAGGCGACAAAGACTGGGAATCAGTCGCTCAAGCCCTAGAAGAACTGTTACAAATCCAGGGGGACCAGGCTTCTGATAAAATTTATGCCGATTTAGTACAAGCTTATCGAAGTAGTCAGCAGTTTGAGAAAGCCGAATTGATGGCAACCGAGGGACTCCAGAAATACCCCAAGAGTGCCAGGATTCAGATTCAATCTGAACGGCTCTCCTTACGGGAGACGGATTGGGGAGTGGTGATTGAAGCCCTAGAAGACAAGTGGCAGATAGCGGGGGAAAAGGCTTCCGAGGAACTGTATGCGGATTTAGTGAAAGCTTATCGAAGTAGTCAGCAATTCAATAAAGCCAAGTTAATAGCCACCGAAGGACTTCAGAAATACCCCAATAGCGTTAGCCTAGAGAGAGAATCGTCACTCATCCGTTTGAGTCAAACAGATGGGGAGGTGTTAAGTCAAAGAGTCGAGGAACTCTTACGCCTGGAGGGTGAACAGGCTTCGGCTTGGACTTATTCCTATTTAGTCAAAGCCTATCGAAGCAGTCAGCAGTTTGAGAAAGCCGAGTTGATGGCCAGCGAAGGCTTACAAAAATACCCTGATAATTCCGCCATCAAGACTGAATACTCACTGATGTTCTTGAGTCAAAAGGGTTTGGGTGCCGCCCTGGAAAAGCTGGGACAACTGTGGCAAATGTCAGTCTCACAAGCCGCCGATGAAAACCAGAATCCGTTAGAGCCATGGTCAACTCCTCATCGTAAGACGCTTACAAAGTTCAACGGAGATTTATTTATTCGCCAATATGCCGAAACAATTAGTCAACAAGGTATTTCAATAAACATAAGATTCCAAGCACAATTAAAGTCCCAGATTTCTTTAGCCTCATCCCCCACAGAGAAGCTGAAGTTAATTTTTGCAGACATGGCTAATATAGGTGACTATATGACCAGCAAAAATAACGATGAAGCCTTAGAATTAGGGTTTACCATTAGTAGCCAGCTTGCGGAAGTGATTGCAGATGACCTTGAGCAGATTCCTTTTGCTTTCATGGATAGGGACTCTTGGCTTAGATTGAAAAATTTCTTGATCGGGAATTATTTTATCATGTCTGGCTATCTAATTAGACAGAAAATCGCTGAATTTGATAGCCAAGGTTTTGTGTGTGGGCAAATTCAAGAAGAAGCCGATATACTGAGATGTTTAAAATTATTCATCGAACAACGAGATGAATTGAAAAGTAAGACAGCCCTGAAAAAGTTACTGGCAATCTGTCAAAAGCCGAGTCAATTAAAATCTTATCTCCAACTCTATTTGTTGAATTATGAGCGGGAAAAAGCCTCAGAGTTTGAAGTCGGTGTGAACGATATAAAGGCTGAAGAAAGCTATGCACAACTCATTAACGGCAAAACGGTGGCCATTGTAGGTCCCGCCCCGACATCTGAGCCTCACGGGGAAGAAATTGATTTTTTTGATGTCGTGATTCGTATGACTTACTTGGATAACTTAGATGAGTCACTCTATCCTTATACTGGTCAAAAAACAAGTGTTTCTTATTATAATGGAGGAAACTCAACGTCATATAAATCATATATCAGGTTATTAATTCCCCAATTACAGTTTGTATGCTTAAAAACTGGTTTGGCACTTTCAGAGTTGAGGCAACATAGTGTAAACGTCCGTGTCTGTCGTCGGGTTAATCTCTCTTGTTATGTGGGAAGCCCCAATCTTCTACCAATAATCCTCTCAGACTTAGCTGCATTCCAACCCCAAAAAATAAAAGTATTTGGCAACAACTTATTTCTCAGTAAAAATTTGCATTTTGAAAATTATCCAAGTTTTTTTATCCATAAAAAATTCATTAAAAAACTTGGATCTTCGCTTTTATATGCTCATGACCTAGCCAGTCAGTTTAGCCAGGTCAAGAATTTTTGGCTCTCTGGGCTGTTTGAAGCAGATCCAGATCTGACCGAAGTCTTAAAATTAGAGGTGGATGAGTACATCTATGAAATGGAAAAGCTCTATGGTAATCATAATTTATTGATGGAGGATTTAGGATAGCTAGTGATAGATGAAAGGTTAACCACAGGTCAATGGCAATAACTTTAGATATGAACCGACCAGCTTTAGATTTCTGCTTCCTAGACTGCACCCTCCGTGATGGCGGTTACTACAATGCCTGGGACTTCCCCCGCGACATCGTGATAGACTACCTAAGCGCCATGCAAGCAGCCGGAGTAGACATCGTAGAACTCGGCTTTCGTTCCCTGAAAAACAACGGTTTTAAAGGAGCCTGCGCCTATACCACCGACGACTTTCTCCGCAGCCTACCCCTTCCCGAAAGCCTCACCATTGGAGTCATGGTCAACGGCGCGGAATTACTGGGGGATATGCCCCTAGAACAAACCCTACAGCATCTATTCCCGGAAACCGCCGCCACCTCCCCCGTCCGTCTGGTGCGGTTCGCCTGTCATATCCACGAATTTCAGCAAGTCCTACCCGCCAGCACCTGGTTAAAAGAACGAGGTTTCCAGGTCGGCTTTAACCTGATGCAAGTAGCAGACCGCCTCCCCCAAGAAATCGAAACCCTTTCCCAACAAGCCTGTAACTATCCCCTAGATGTGCTTTATTTCGCCGATAGTATGGGCAGCATGAACCCCCAGCATACCCTAGAAATCATTAACCGATTGCGAACCCATTGGCAAGGAGCCTTGGGAATTCATACCCATGATAATATGGGCATGGCACTACAAAACACCCTGCAAGCCCTAGAAGCCGGAGTCACCTGGTTAGATGCCACCATCACCGGAATGGGGCGCGGACCCGGTAACGCCAAAACCGAATACCTGGCCCTAGAACTCGGCCAACGTCGAGAGCAACCCTGTAGCCTAGTGCCTTTAATGAGCCTAATTGAGCGCTTCTTCCGACCCCTGCAAAACACCCACGGTTGGGGAACCAACGCCTACTATTACCTAGCGGGGAAACACGGCATCCACCCCAGCTACATTCAGTCCATGCTAGGAGACAGCCGCTACACCCCGGAAGACATCCTAGCGGTAATTGAACATCTGCGAGTCGAGGGAGGCAAGAAATTCAGTCTCAACACCCTAGACGCTGCCCGCAAATTTTATCACGGGGAACCCCAAGGAACCTGGGAACCTGCCAGTTTAATCCAAGGTCGTGAGGTCTTGCTACTGGGTACAGGTCCCGGTGTCGCCGCTCACCGCCAAGCCTTGGAACATTATATCCGCAAAGCCCAGCCCTTGGTCATGGCGCTCAACACCCAGTCCCAAATTAATCCAGACTTGATAGACCTTCGCCTGGCTTGTCACCCGGTGCGTCTATTAGCCGACTGCGAAACCCATACCCGTTTACCCCAACCGTTGGTTACTCCCGCCAGTATGCTACCAGAAGACGTGCAGCAGTCCCTCGCAGCCAAAGAGTTACTCGACTTTGGCTTAGTGGTCAAAACAAACACCTTTGAGTTTGCCCGCACCCATTGTGTGATACCCTCTTCTATGGTGATTGCTTATGCCTTGGCGGTGGCGACCAGTGGCGAGGCGAGTCGTATCTTGTTAGCTGGGTTTGACGGTTATCCGGGTGATGACCCCCGTAATGAAGAAATGGATACCTTATTATCTGCTTATTCAGAAAATAAAATTTCTTTGCCATTGATAACGGTTACACCCACACGCTATAGAATACCCAGCCAGTCAATTTATGCCCTCTCTAGTCTCTGATTGTGGTCAAGATGAATCATCTAAAACATCAACTGACTCAAAAAACCTGCTTCGGTATATTTAGCAAAACAACAGATAGTGCTTTTGTTGAAGCTGCTGGTATTGCTGGTTTAGACTTTGTTATCCTAGATACTGAACACGGTCCCGCCAATTGGGAGACTCTACATCATCACGTCAGAGCAGCTAAATTAACAGGGATGGCTTCAATCATTCGGGTGAACAGCGTTGATTCCCATGCTATTAGCCGCGCTCTTGATACCGGAGCGGATGGGGTTCAAGTTCCCAATATTAGCACAGCACAGCAAGCCCAAAATGCTGTGAAAGCTGCCCGTTTTCATCCTCACGGTAGTCGTGGTGTCTGTCGTTTTGTTCGCGCTGCCAATTTTGGCTATCAGCACAAAGACGATTATTTGGCAACTGCAAATGACAAATTACTGATTTTGCAAGTGGAGGGATTAGAAGGAATTAACAACCTTGATAAAATCCTTGAAATCCGAGGTTTTGATATCTTATTTATTGGTCCCTATGACCTTTCCCAGTCCGTCGGTAAGCCAGGTCAGGTTAATGACCCCGAAGTTTTAGGATTAATGCAGACAATTGCCGAAAAAGCCAAGACTAAAGGGCTGATGCTTGGTGCCTTTTCGGATACCTTGGACAGAAACGAATCTCTGAAAAATGAAGGCTTTAATTACATCGCCTATTCCGTTGATGTTAATATTTATCTACAAGCGTTAATTTCAATAATTCAAGGTTGAAGTCAAATGTTTACAGCAGTCATCCCTGTCAGAAAAGGCAGTCGTCGTTTAAAAAACAAAAATATTGCTCCTTTTGCTAATTCCAATTTATTGCAGTACAAGATTGAGCAGCTTAAAAAGGTCGAAAAAATCACCAAAATATTAGTTAGTTCTGATTCTGATGAGATGCTAACAATGGCTCAAGAAAGTGGGGCTAAAATCCACAAAAGGGCAGAAGAATACTGTGATGAAAAAACCCAACCTTTTGGAGCAGTTGTCGCACATATCTGTGAAAGTGCAATAGGAGAACATATTATATGGGCGACTTGTACTTCACCTTTGGTTGAACCCTATCATTACACCGAGGCTATCAATATTTACCTCAATAAGCTAACAGAAGGCTATGATTCTCTTATGTCCGTTGAGGAGTTCAAACGCTATATATGGAATGAAGATAGACCCTTAAATTATGAGCTAGGAATTAAGCACATTCCTTCCCAGGAATTGCCACCTCTATATCGTGTTACTGATGGTATTTTGATAGCTCCTAGATTAAAAATGATTGAATGGAAATATTTTCATGGTATTAAACCTTATAAATATGTAATGGATAAAAGAAGCTCAGTTGATATTGATGATATTTATGATCTCGAATGCGCTAGGGCTTGGTTAAACATTCAATAATGTCTATTCATTTAAACCACTATCAAACCTTAATCTTTGACTGTGATGGTGTCATCCTCAACTCCAATCAAGTCAAAACCCAAGCTTTTTACAAAGCCACCCTCTCCTACGGTGAAGCCGCCGCCGAGTCCTTAGTTAATTATCATATCCAACATGGGGGAATTTCCCGCTATCATAAATTTGAAGTGTTCTTAAATGAACTCATCCCCCCAGGAACCACCGGAGCCAATTTAGATGAACTCTTAGCCCTTTACGCCCAAGAAGTCCGCCGAGGTTTACTCACCTGTGAAGTCGCCGAGGGTTTAGCAGAATTACGCCAACAAACTGCCTCTAGTCGGTGGCTCATTGTCTCCGGTGGCGACCAAAATGAACTGCGAGATATCTTTAGACAACGGGGGTTAGACTCCCTGTTTGATGGGGGAATTTTTGGCAGTCCTGACCGCAAGGAACAGATATTACATCGGGAGTTAGATAATGGCAATATTAAACAACCCGCCCTATTTTTAGGAGATAGTCAATATGACAGTCAGGCGGCTAGGGCGACCGGGTTGGATTTTATGTTTATCAGTGGGTGGACAGAGTTCAAAGGTTGGCAAAAATACTGTAGTGAAAACAACTTACCCCATATCAAAACCCTAGCCCATCTTCTGTCAAGTCCCAGAGACGAGAATTGATTCGGTTTTCCGGAATAAAGTATTCGGTTATCCGTACTTGACAAATGTTAGTTGTGATGTTAATAGACCCACAGAATAAGGAGCGATCGCCTATCGCCTCGCCAGTGCGATCGCCTAGCCTCTCGGAAGTGCGATCGCCTACCTCAGAAGTGCGATCGCCTACCCTCTCGGAAGTGCGATCGCCTACATTCTCGGAAGTGCGTTCGCGCAGCGTGCCTGTAGGGCGTATCGCCTATCGCCTCGCCAGTGCGATCGCCTATCGCCTCGCCAGTGCGATCGCGCAGCGTGCCCGTAGGGCGTATCGCCTATCGCCTCGGAAGTGCATTCCCGTAGCCTCTCGGAAGTGCGATCGCATCTTACCAGAAAGCGATCGCATAGTGGAAAGTGGCTAAAATGGATGATTGAGACACCTGAGAGGAACCCCCATGACCACCAATGCTGACGATGTTTGGAGGCTGCTGGCGGAACTGGCAGAAGCCCAGAAAGAAACCGAACGCCAATTTCAAGAAACCCGGCAACTCCTCCAGCGACAATCCGAAGAAAGCGATCGCCGCTTCCGAGAACAATCCCAAGAAAGCGATCGCCGCTTCCGGGAAACCGAACGAATAATCAAACAACAGAATGAAAAACTCAACCAGGAATTAGGCAAACTGGGAAACCGCCTCGGAGAATTTGTCGAATGGCAGGTACGCCCCGCCGCCGTCCAACTATTTCAAAAAAGGGGAATTGCTGTCAATGAATTTCACGGCGACCTCTCGGTTAAACGCT